>JAUIID010000146.1 GCA_030431615.1 Alphaproteobacteria bacterium | reverse complement strand
CGGTGTACTCGGTGTAGAGCTCGATCCGCTTCGCAGGATCCTGCTCCGCGCCGGCCGCCGCCACGACATCCTTGACCTCCTGGGGCACCTCCCAGCGGACGCGCCCGGCGACCCGCTCGATCGATGCCGAAGCCCAGAGCTGCGGCTCGGGCGAAGGCGGGTTCCAGAACGTGATCACCGACTGTGTCTCGCCACCCGTGTACTGGGTGCGCAGCTGCACCTGGTCCATGGGGTTGAGCTCGGCCGTGATCCCGACCCGCGCCAGATCGGACTGGATCTTCTGGGCGAGCAGCTGATAGCTCGTGCCGACGATCGCGGCGTTGGCATAGGAGAGCTTGAAGCTGAAGCCGTCAGGATTGCCGGCGGCGGCCAGGAGCTCGCGGGACTTGTCGAGGTCCTCGCGATAGCCGATCCGCTCCAGGAGCTCCTCGGTGGAGCCACCCACGCCGATCGGCAGGAAGTTGACGGGCCGCACCGCGTTGCCGCCCATCAGATGCTCGATGATGCCGTCATAGTCGATCGCATGGGCGACCGCGAGGCGGTTATCGGCCTTGGCCAGCGCCTCGTTGAGCTCCCCGCTGCTGGTCAGGGTCATGTAGACGTAGTCGAGGCTGAGGCCGCGCGCGATGTCGATCGTGGCGCTGTCCTCGAGCGTGGCGAGCTGCTCGGTGGTCAGGTTGAACGCCGCATCGATGTCGCCGTTCTCGAGCGCCAGGAGCTGGGCCGCGCTGTCGCCGATATGCCGGATCACCACCCGCTCGAACGGCACCTCGCCGCCCCAGTAGTGGGGATTCTTCTGCAGCATGATCTGCGCGTTCCGCTCCCACTGGACCATGTGGTAGGGGCCGCTGCCGGCGGAGTTCTGGTTCAGCCACTGGGTGGCGCTGTCCTCCTGCTCGGCACCCGGGGTGCTGACTCCCCCCTGGGCCTCGGTCATCGCCTTCGAGTAGATCGCGAAGGCCGGGGCCGCGAGGTTGATCATGATCGGCTCGGCCGGGTTCTTGATGTAGAGGTCGACGGTCTGCTCGTCGACGACCTCGGTCTTCTCGAGGTTCTGGGCGTAGACGGCCGGCTGGTCCTTCACGTTCAGGAGCCGGTCGAGGGAGAACTTGACGTCCTCGGCGGTGAGCGGCGAGCCGTCCCAGAACTTCACGTCGTCGCGCAGCGTGAAGCGGATCCGCTGGCCGTCATCCAGCCGCTCCCACTCGGTCGCGAGGGACGGCACGACGTCCTCGTACTCGCCGGGCTTCTGGGTCACCAGCGAGTCGTAGACCGCACCATTGGTGATCGGCGACGAGTAGTCGGCCATGCGGGCCGGATCGAAGTTCCGCGAATCGCTGATGTCGACACCCAGCACGAGGACCTGCTTGTCCTGGGCCTGAGCCGGTGCGATGGCGGCGAAAGCCGCAACGACCAAGCCGCCAACCAGCATTCGCAAGGCCGATCTTCCACTCTTCTCTCGGGCAATAGTCCGCAAGCCTGGCATGTTGCCTCCTCCCCTTGGGTTGCTTTGGTGGATCGTGAGACCGGCCGAGGGTCGACCGCTGCTTGTCCCGACTACCTTACCAGACAGTAAGCGTCCGGCAATTGCTTTCGGGCCGTCCGAAAGGCCCGCGCTGCCTGCGGATCCCGCGCCAGCGCCGGCTCGTTCGCCCTGAGCGATGGCCCTCACCCGATCAGGCCCCGCAGGCGTTCCAGCGCCGTCCGGACCGACCTGACCGAGGGGGCGAGATGGGGCTCGACGGCGATGTAGCCCTCATAGCCGTCACGTTTCAGGGCGGCGATCTGGCCGGCCCAGTCGACCTCGCCGTCGGCCACGAACTCGCCGCCGCCGGGGGTCGCCCTCGCATCCTTGAAGTGCACGTTGCGAACGAGGCCGGAAAGCGCCTCGTAGCCATCGGGATACGGGTGGTCGCCGCCGCAGAGCGAGTTGGCGGGATCCCAGTTGACGCCGAGACCAACATCGCCGGCCGCACGAACGAGGGCCGCCGAGTTGGCGCCCGTGTCGGCCCAGAAGCCCTCCTCGGTCTCGACCAGCAACTCGAGCCCGCTCGCCCGCGTGCGCTCGGCGGCGGCGGCGAGAGCGTCGATGACCCTGGCCGGCGCCGGGCCGGCCGGCGCACCGCCCCGGTGGAACGAGAAGGCGATGATGAAGCGGGCACCGCACTCGCCGGCAAAGTCGATGGTGGCGGGAAGCAGTTCCGTGAGATCCTCGTCGACGGCGGCCTGGGCGGCCGCCCAGTTGCGATGGAACTGCGCCTCCATCCAGCCGAGATTGGAGCGTTCGGGGTTCGCGGCCGGATACGGCATCTTGAAGAGGCCGGGCGAGACGGCGGTGACGGTGACGCCGAAATCCTTGATGGCGTTTCGCAGCCGCCGCTCATAGGCGGGCTCGAGCCGCGGCACCCGGCCGATGCCGACACCGCGCAGCTCGAAGGCGTCCACGCCCCACTCACGACCGAGCTCGAAGGCGGTGGCCGGATCGTCGGAGAGTTCGTCGGCAACGATGCTCAGTTTCATGGTCGTTTTCCCGAATCGAAGTTCGGCTCCCGTTTCTCGATGAAGGCGCGCTGGCCCTCGATGGCGTCGTCGGAGAGGCCGACGGAGACGAGGTGCTCGAGCTCCAGCGCCATGCCGCGCGCCCAGCCGTCGCGCATGCCGGCATTGACGCAGGCCTTGGACGCGGCAACGGCGAGGGCCGGCATGGCGGCGATCTCCGCCGCGAGGTCGAGGGCGGTGTCGAGCAGCGCTGCGTCCGCGACGACCTCGTCGACGAGCCCGATGGCGGCGGCCTCCTCCGCCTCGATGATCCGTCCGGTCAGGAGCAGGCGGAGCGCCCTGCCCCGGCCGATCAGCCGCGGCAGGCGCTGCGTGCCGCCGCCGGAAGCGAAGGCGCCGACCTTGACCTCGGGCACGCCGAGCCTGGCGCTCTCGGCGGCGATGCGCAGGTCGCAGGCCAGCGACAGGACGAGGCCACCGCCGAGCGTGTGACCGTTGAGGGCGGCGATGACCGGCAGCCGGGAGGCCTCGAGACGGTCGTTGAGCTCGTTCTCGACGGCTTCGGCCCGCCTCAGCCAGTCGGCGTCGTGCTCGAACTCGCGCACGTCGGAGCCGACGGAGAAGGCCCGGCCTTCACCGGTGAGGACGAGGGCGCGGACCTCGGGGTCGCGCTCGGCCTCGCCCAGGGCCTCGAGCATGGCGCGCTTGACGGCGATCCGCAGCACGCCGAGCGGCCGGGCGGCGGGGCGGAGCAGCACGACATGCGGCCGCGGGCGGCTGACCGTGACGGCCTCGTGCTCGATCGGCTCGGGCACAGCGGCGCTCACGACGCAGCTCCCAATGCGGCGAGGCGGGGCGAGCCGGCCTTGGCCGGGCGGCGATGCAGGTCGACGTCGAGGCCCATGGGTCCGGCCATGAAGAGCCGTGCGTCCATCATCGTCATGTCGTCGGCGATGCGCGGCCGAAAGCCCATATGGGCGATCACGTCGTGCTCGAGGTCGATGCCCGGCGCCAGCTCGATCAGCTCGAGGCCGTCGATCCCTCGCCTGAACACGGCACGCTCGGTGACATAGAGGACCTCCTGGCCGTTCTCGCGGCCGAACCCGGCCGAGTAGGATATCTGGTTGACGCGCTCGACCAGCTTCGGGTTGCGGCCCTCGCTGCGGATGACCGGCCGGCCGTCGGTGAAATCCATCTTCAGGCCACCGGCCGTGAAGGTGCCCGAGAAAACGACTTTTCTCGCCCCCTGGCTGATGTTGATGAAGCCGCCGAAGCCGATGACGCGGTCGCCGAAGCGGCTGACATTGACATCGCCCAGGGCGTCGATCTCGGCGAAGGAGAGGAAGGCGAGATCGAGCCCGCCGCCATCGTAGAAGTCGAACTGGTAGGGCTGGTCGATCATCGCCGCGTAGTTCGTCGCGGCTCCGGCATCGACGCCCATGGCGGGGGCACCGCCGATCAGCCCCTGCTCGTTGGTCAGGACCACGTCGTCGAGCACCCCCTCCTCCGCGGCGACCATCGCGATGCCGGTCGAGATCCCGGAGCCGAGATTGCAGACGGCCTTGGGGAAGAGCTCGAGAGCGGCACGACGCGCGATCACCTTGCGGGGGCTCAACGGCAGCGGCCGCATGGCCGAGAGCGGGACCCGCACCTCGCCGGCATAGCCCGGGCTGTATTGCGTCACGTAGGTCTGCCACTGCGTCTCGTCGACGACCACGAGGTCGACCAGGATGCCCGGGATCTTCACCTGATTGGCGGGCAGCGTCTGCCGGCGTGCGATACGCTTGACCTGGACCACGACGAGCCCGCCGCAGCGGCGCGTCGCCTGGGCCATCGACAGCATCTCGCCGAAGACCGCCTCCTCCTCCATCGTCACGTTGCCGTCCTCGTCCGCGGTGGTGCCGCGCAGGAAGCAGACATCGATGTGGAAGGGCCGGTAGAACATCTATTCCCTGCCGGCGAGCTCGACGATCTCGACCAGCTCTTCCGTGGCCGAGGGCGACTGCCGGCCGCCGCCGATGCGCGGATCGGCGAAGGTGTGCAGGCCGGCGCGGGTGACGAGGCCGGGGCGGCCGGCGGCCATCTCGCGCATGAGCTGCGAGAGGGCACCCTGCGGCAGCGTGTAGGCCTCGATCGACCCGTCGATCGCCAGCGCCTCGAGCTTGGGGGAATCGACCAGCGTGCCCGTGACGATGCGCTTGAGCATGCCCGGATGGGCGAAACGCGAGACGCCCTGGGTCGCCTCGTCGCCGACGCCGACCGGGTGGAACGAGGTGATGCCCCTGGGCGCACCCTGGGCGAGGAAACGTTCCTCGAGGGCCACGATCAGGGACTCGGCGATGGCGTGGCCACCGCCCGAGCCGTCGATGACGAGCGTATCGCCGTCATGGACGAGGCTGGCGGCTTCGGCGGCTGTGACGACGCGCATGTCCGTTCCCCGGGGTCAGAAGAAGCAGGTTTGGGCACCGTCGACGCAGAGCGCCTGGCCCGAGACGAAGCGCCCGCCCTCGCAGGCGGATGCCATGTCGCCGATCGCCACCCCGAGATCGCCTGTCGTCAGTGCGTTCATGCGTTTTCTCTAGAGCACCTTCTGGATGTGGTTGGCGACGACCACCAGCTCGCCCCGCTGGTTCGTGACGGTGACGTCGGCGATGGTCCGGCTCTTCTCGATGTCGACCGACGCCACCTTGTAGGTCACCGTGATCGTGTCGCCGATCAGCACCGCCTTGACGATGCGGATGCGGTCGTAGCCGAGCGAGACGAGCGGCCTGCCGAAGCCCTGGTGGATCAGCGTCGAGGCGGTCGACATGTAGCCGAGGATCAGGGCCCCATGCGCGATCCGGCCGCCGAACTCGGTCTGGCTGGCATAGGCCTCGTCGACATGGATCGGGTCGAAATCGCCGGTGATGCCGGCAAACAGGTAGACGTCGGATTCGGAGACGGTCTTGGAGAAGGTCACGACCTTGCCGACGGGAAACGTGCTGATCGAGTCCGTCACCACCAGTTGCTGCCGGCTGTCCAGCCACCGTCGACGCCGATCGTCTGGCCGGTCATGAAGCGGGCACCGGGCGACGCCAGGAAGAGGACGACGTCGGCCACGTCCTCCGGCGCGCCGACGCGGCCGAGTGGCGTGTTCCGCGCCGCCGCCGCGGCCCGGTCCGGGAACTCGGCCATGTAGGCCTCGGTGAGCGGCGTGGCGATGATGCCGGGTGCCACCGCGTTGACGTTGACGCCCATGGGCCCCCACTCCATCGCGGCGCTGCGGATGAAGCCCGAGAGCCCGGCCTTGGTGGCGGTGTAGACGCCGCGGAGCACCATGCCGTGCACCGCCGCGGCAGAGGAGGTGGCCACCACCCGGGCGTCCGGGCGGCCCGCGATCATCGGCACGAAGACCTGCATGGTGGTGATGGCACCGGTGAGGTTGGTGCGGAGGAGCGCCTCGGTCTCTTCGGTGGAAAGCTCCAGGATGGGCCGGCGGATGTTGGTCCCGGCATTGGGGACGATGATGTCGAGCGTGGCACCTTCGGCCTCGAGCGCCGCCCGCACCCGCTCGAGCGAGGCGCGGTCGCGCACGTCGGCGACATGGCCGCGAGCGGTGCCGGGTCCCTCGATCGCGTTGGCGATGGCGGCGGTCCCGGGGTTGATGTCGATGATCTCGACGCCGGCACCGGCGGCGACGAAGGCCGTGGCAATGGCGTGGCCGATGCCGCTGGCGCCGCCGGTCAGCAGCACGCGCCTGCCGGTGAAGTCGAAGGCGCAGCGCCGTCGGCTGGCCGCCATGTCGTCAGCCTGCACGCAGGTCCTCCTTCCTCTTGTCCGCCGAGGCGTTCCAGCTCGTGGTGCCGCGCGGGATCACGCGGCAGGGCAGCGTCACCCGGTAATCGGGTGCCGAGGGCTCGTCGCCGATCACCCACTTCGCCGCCATGGCACCCAGGTCGTAGGTGGGCAGGCGCATGGTGGTGAGGTTGAAGAGCTGCGCATGGCGGTTGTCGTCGATACCGGCGACGCTGACCTGGCGGGGGATCTCGACGCCGCCCTGCTGCAGCGTGGTGAGCACGCCGAAGGCCGCCTCGTCGGAGGCGGCGATCACGGCATCGGGCAGCTCGTTGCGCAGCATCAGCGCCGCCGCGGCCCGCCCGGGCTCGATGCCGAAACCGCCCGGATAGCGAAGCGAGGCATCGAGCCCCGCCTCGGCCATGGCCCGGGCGAACCCCTCGCCACGCCTGAGGCTCGTGGACAGGCCGGTCAGGCCCTCGACATAGGCGATGCGGCGGTGGCCGAGCCCGATCAGGTAGCGGGTGAGGTCCATGGTGACCATCCGGTCGTCGACGCAGATGGCGGGTGCCTCGACGTCGCGATCGGAGAGCACGACGAGGCGCGTCGCCGAGCGGCTCGCCTCCTGCACCAGCTCGCGGAACGCCTCGTTCTCGGGAGCCTGCGGGAAGGAACCGCCGGCGATGACGATGCCGGCCGCGTGGTGGTCGAGGAGGAGGCGAAAATAGGCGTTCTCGACGGCAGGGCTGCGGTCCGTGTTGCAGATGATGGTCAGGAAGTCGCGCCGGTAGGCCTGGTCCTCGACGCCCCGGGCGATCTCCGCGAAGTAGCTGTCGGTGATGTCGCCGATGACCACGCCGATCGTGTTGGTCATCCGGCGCACGAGGGCGCGGGCGATCATGTTGGGTGCGTAGGCGAGGTCGGAAGCGGCCTGCCGGACACGCTCGCGCGTCGCTTCCGCCACCGGATAGGCCGCACCGCTCATCACCCGCGAGGCCGTCGCCAGCGACACGCCGGCGCGCTCGGCGACGTCGGCCAGCGCCACCTTGCCGCCCGGCCCGCGGCGCCGGGTTCCGGGTCTGGCCTCCCGATTTTCCCTGCCCGCCATCTCAGGCCAGCAACTGGCGGGCGATGATGACCCGCTGGATCTGGTTGGTGCCCTCGAAGATCTGCGTGATCCGGGCGTCGCGATAGAGCCGCTCGACCTCGAAGCCCTGGATGTAGCCGCTGCCACCGAAGATCTGCAGGGCGTCCGAGGTCCGCGCCACCGCGGCGTCGCTGGCGAAGCACTTGGCGATGGAGCAGCGCAGCGTCGTGCCCTCGCCTGAGTCGAGCGCGTCGGCGGCCTCGTAGGTGAGTGCTCGGGCAGCGTGCAGGTCCTTGGCGATGTCGGCGAGCAGGAACTGCACGGCCTGGAAATCGGCGATCGCCTGGCCGAACTGGCGCCGCACCTTCGCCTGGCCGACCGCGGCGTCGAGTGCCGCCTGGAGGATGCCGACGCACATGCCGGCAATGCCGACGCGACCCCGGTCGAGGCAGCTCATCATCATGTGGAAGCCGCGGTTCTCCTCACCCAGGAGCGCTTCGGCGGGGAGCTCCACATCCCTGAACGAGACCGGCCCCACCTGCGACGAGCGCTGGCCCATCTTGTGCTCGCGGCGGCCGCGCGAGATGCCCGCGAGATCGCCGTCGACGAGGAAGATGCTCATCCCGCGCCGGCCGGCCGCCTTGTCGGTGACGGCAAGGACGACGGCGAAATCGAAGTTCGGCCCGTTGTGGATCCAGATCTTCTCGCCATCGAGCCGCCAGCCGGTGCCGTGGCGCTCGGCGGTGGTGCGGATGCCGGACACGTCCGAGCCCGCCTCGGCCTCGGTGATGGCGAAGGCGCTGACGGCCTCGCCGGCGAGGAGCGGAGAAAGATATCTCTCTTTCTGCCCCGGCGTTCCGGCCCTGGCCAGGAGGGTGCCGATCATCTCGACATTGCCGAGCTCGTCGGCGAGCCCGGCATAGCCGCGAGCCACCTCCTCCATGGTGATGGCGTAGGCCCGCGCGTCGGCGCCGGTGCCGCCGTCGGCCTCGGCAAGCGTAGCACCGAAGAGCCCCAGCTCGGCCATCCGCCGGTAGAGGGCAGCCGGGAAGGCCTCCTCGACGTCGAGCGCTGCCGCAGCGGGACGGATCTCGCCCTCGGCGAAGCCGCGGGCCGTGCGGCGGATCATGGCGTGGAGGTCGCTATCCAAGACGGCGCGCCTGGAAGGGCTCCGGGTCGACGAAGCGGCGGAGCACGTTGGTCGTGATGGTCGCAACGTTGTTGCGATAATCGTTGTACGGCAGCGAGCCGACATAGGTGATCGAACCGACCGAGAAGACGGCGCCGCCATTGGGTGTCTCGAAGAAGACGAGGTCGGCGCGGAGGATTTCGGAGTCCGGACGGTCCGGGAACTGGCGCAGAAGCTCCTCGTTCACCAGGCGGAACATGGGCCCGTGCCCCTCGGAGGAGGCGAGGACGAGGGCATGCGGCGGCGTGCCGAGCTTGATGTCGGCACGGTCGACCTCGAAGCCAGCGGCCCCGCCGCCGAAGAAGCCGAAATCGCCGATCACCTCGTCGGCGCCGACGCCCTCGAAGATGAAGGCGGCGCGCGGATCGAAGCTGCCGGGCTGGCGGCGGTAGTAGCTGCCCTCGTAATTGCCCTGCGACGAGAAGCCGACGCCGACCAGCCGGTTCGGCGGCCGCCCGTTGCGCCGCCAGAGCCCGCCATAGCTGCCGTCGAAGGCGTGGTAGTACTCGCCCGGCTCGGCCGCCCAGAGGCGGATGCCGCCCTCGGCCCGGCGCAGCTCGATGACGCCCGGCAGGTCGGGATGGACGGCCACCTTCCAGTAGAACCCGTTACCGCCGAGATACATCAGCCGGCCACCGCCGCCGATGAAGGACTGGAGGGCGTCGAGCGTCTCGGGCGTGTGATATTCCGGGTGCCCGCCGGTGACGACGCAGCTGTAGTGACGCAGGAGCTCGATGCCGTCCTGGTGCACGTCCTCGTCGGTGATGACGTCATAGGGCTCGCCGCAATGCTCGAGCCAGGAGGTGACGTAGGTATCCGCCGCGGCGTGGCGCAGGCCGGACCCCTTGGAGTCGGTCGCGGCGATGAAGCGCGGGCGCATGTTGAGGTTCGGCCTGAGGCGCGAGCTGTAGCAGATGCCGCTGCCGTCATTGTGGTGGTTATAGGTCGACCGGCCGAACTCCGGATAGTCCTCCATGAAGTACGGGCAGGCACCCCACTCGGCGATCTTCTGGCGCGTCCGGCCCTCGAGGCCCGGCGAGTTGAAATTGCAATAGGCCATCTGGGTGAAGGTCGAGGCGAGGAAGGCCACCTTCGCCGTCGGCTGGCCTGGATGCGGCGAGACGGTGAACGGGATGTGATCCTCGTGCCCGCCACAGCGCAGCCGCATGGCGTAATTGCCCGAGGGAAAGCCCTCCGGCGGGACCCAAGAGAAATCAGTCGCCCAGCCGCAATCGTAGATGTCGTCGTCGTGGAAATGGATCGCGGCGAACTCTTCGGGCGCCTCGGTCCAGCGCATGATCCGGCCGCCCCAGGCGGCGCCGGTCATGGCCCGGGCGGGCAGGTTCACGAGCTCGCCGTGCAGCGCATCCGGGCCGAGATCCTCGATGCGCTGGGTCGTGATGCTACGGGCAAAGTCCCAGGCGGCGAAGGTCGTCTGCCCCCCCCCGGCGCCGATCCGCGTGACGACGGGCGCCTCGAGCTTGCCGTTGTAGTGCTCGCCCATGGCGGCCGGCCCGTCGCCCGGCTTGACCTCGGCGGCGGCGATGACGATGGGCCGCCCCGCCGTGTCCCAGGCGCCGGGTGCTGCATCGACGCTGGCCGCACCCTCGGCGGGGTCGAAGAGCGAGGGCTGCAAGGCCCGGAAGGCCGCCCAGACACGCTTCTGCGCCGCGTCCCAACCGCCGCTGACCTCGTACCAGGAGCGGGTGCTGAGCGGCGCCTCGCAGGCGGCGGTGAAGGTCCGGCTGCCGTCGGCGAGGATGAACGAGACGGCACCGCGCTCGTCGATCACCAGCGAAACGCCGCGGCCCGAGGCGACGTCGCGCCGCGTGATCAGCGCCTGGCGGCCCCGCCCGGGCAGGGTCGGCCAGACCAGGACGCGAAAGCGGATGCCGTCGTCGCCGAAGCCGGGGGCGTCGTCGATGCGCGCATGGGAGCCGAGATGCACCGGCTGCACCCGCGACGGATAGTTGCCGTCCACCGTGGCACCGATCTCGACCTCGCTGAAGCCCGGCCCGTGCGGATTGGCGTCGCCGCAGAGGACGCGGACCAGCCGCGCCTCGTAAGGCCGGTCGCTCGCCGAGCTGACCTTGAAGGCGATTTCCTCGCCACTTCTGACACTTGCGCGATTGGCATAGCCGACCAGCGGAATCATGAACGCCCTCTTTACCGACTGGTAGCCTCCCATCACCGCCTTGCAGTAAACGTTTACTCACGACAACCTGCGCCCGTCAACGCTCCGATCGGCCTGTCCCGGCGGATTGACAGGGGCCATTTCACTGCTCAGAAGGTCGACAGGGTGGCGTCGGACCCAATGTGCAGGGAAGCAAATGGCTACCGACCGTAGAAAACATTTTCTGTCCAGCAGGAAGCCTTCCTGTGGCAGAAGCCGGCAGCGAATTGTCCAAACCGGTCGAAGCTGCTGAAGTCGGCATGTATGGGCGAGGCTCGAGGTTGCGATGTCTGATACTTCCGATCCCTACATGGCGGTGCTGACCGAGGCGGACGTCAAGTCGGGGCTTCGGCTTTCCGGCGAGATGGGCTGGAACCAGCTGCCGGCGGACTGGCTGCTCTATCTGCGCCAGGGCCATGTGGCGGGCTTCCGCAACGGCGACGGCACGATCGTCGGCACGGGTGCCGCCATGCCGTACGAGGGTGGCTATGGCTATCTGGCGCTCGTTCTGGTGACGGCCGACTGGCGACGACGCGGGCTCGGCACCCGGCTGGTCGAGCACAGCATCGAGTGGCTCGAGAGCCGGGGCATGGTGCCGCTCCTCGACGCCACCGAGGCGGCGGCGGGAGGTTACCGGCGCCAGGGCTTCGAACCCCGGCTGGAGCTGGATCGCTGGGAGGCCGACCTCCCACCGGCCGAAGGAGCGGCAGTCCCCCCTCGGGAAATCGACCTGGCGACGCTGGTCGATCTCGACGCCCAGGCGTTCGGCGCGAAGCGACCGCATCTGCTCGACGACATCCGTCGTCGGGCGGGTGTCCGCGGCGTGATCGGTGCCGCAGGCAAAGGCGTGGCGATGATCCGCCCCGGTCGACGGGCGGCACAGGTGGGTCCGCTGGTGGCACCGGACGATGCAACGGCCATGACGCTGCTGGGCGAGGTGCTGCAGGGTGCCGCCGGTGCCGTCATCATCGACGTCCCGAAGACCCGAGTGGCCTTCGGCGAAGCCCTCGAGGCAAGGGGCTTCAGCCGGCGGCGAAGCTTCCTGCGCATGGCCCGCGGCCGGCCGCCGAAGCCCCAGGGTCCGGGTCTCCTCTATGCCTCCACCGGTGCGGAGTACGGCTGATGGCGCGAAGCGAACCCGCCACCGATCCCCTCGCGATCATCCGGGAAGGTGTCGCCATCCCCGCCCATCCGCTGGCCCTCGACGCGGCACGCCAGCTCGATCCGAGACGCCAGCGGGCGCTGACCCGCTACTACATCGATGCCGGTGCCGGCGGGCTGGCGGTGGGTGTCCACACGACGCAGTTCGCCATCCGCGAGGCGGGGCTCTACGAGGCGGTGCTGTCGCTCGCCGCCGAGACGGCCGCCGACTGGACCAGCCAGCCGCTCGCCATGATCGCCGGGGTCGCCGGCCGGACCGGGCAGGCGGTGGCCGAGGCGCGCATCGCTCGCTCGCTCGGCTACCACGCCGTGCTCTTCAGCCTCGCCGCCTTCAAAGGCGCGAGCGAGGACGAGCTGATCGACGCCTGCACCGCCGTCGCTGCCGAACTGCCGCTGGTCGGCTTCTACCTTCAGCCGGCGGTCGGCGGGGTGGAGCTCGATGCGGGGTTCTGGCAGCGGTTCGCCGGAATCGACAACGTCATCGCAATCAAGGTGGCACCCTTCCACCGCTACCGCACGCTCGACGTCATCCGGGGTATAGCCGCGGCCGGCGCCGAGGAGCGCATCACGCTCTACACCGGCAATGACGATCACATCCTGCTCGACCTGCTCACGCCCTTCGCGGTCATGCGCGACGGCGCTCCCGTGACGCTCCGCTTCAAGGGCGGGCTGCTCGGCCACTGGTCGGTCTGGACCCGGACCGCGGTCGACCTCTTCCACCGCTGCCGGGAGGCCGCCCGGCACGATACGGTGCCGGCCGAGCTGCTCGCCCTCGACAGCCGGATGACCGACTGCAACAGCGCCTTCTTCGACGTCGCCAACAATTTTCACGGCTGCATCGCCGGCTGCCACGAGGTGCTGCGCCGGCAGGGGTTGCTCGAAGGCACCTGGTGCCTCGACCCGAACGAGGGGCTGAGCCCCGGCCAGGCGCGCGAGATCGACCGCGTCTATGCCGCGCATGGCGACCTCGCCGACGATGCCTTCGTCCATGAGAACCGCCAGCGCTGGCTGACCGGCTGAAGCTCTTCGGGAGCGGCATCGGGCGAGCCGGGCGGCTTGCCCGACATGGGCCTGCCGCCTAGGACTCGCTGTTGCAGCAGCCAGGTATCGTTACCCGGTCGAGAGCAGGGAGGATTGCCATGCGTTTGATGATGACGATCAAGATACCGGTCGAGCACGGCAACAAGGCCTTCGCCGACGGCTCGATGCAGCGGGTGCTTCAGGAGGTGATCGAGAAGCTGAAGCCGGAAGCCTGCTACTTCATGATGCAGGACGGGCTCAGGACGGCCCTCCTGTTCTACGAGGCTCGGGACGAGTTCAGGATACTCGAGGCGCACGAGCCGCTCTTCGCGGCACTCGGCGCTTCGATCGACGAAACCCCGGCTTTGAGCTGGGACGACATGCAGCGCGGCTTCGCCGACAGCCGCTGAACGCCACGACGACGACGCGCCCGGCCCGCCATCAATGTGCGAGCCGGGCGCCCGGAGACCTCGGGGTCGTCCTAGCCGATCCAGACCTTGTTGAGCTGGTGATAGTTCGTCGGATGCGGCGGGAAGCCGTGCACCGTCGTCTTGGCGATGGTGTAGACCGGCTGCCAGACCGGCAGGAGGACGACGGCGTCGTCGCGCATGATCTGCTCGACGACCTGCATCCTGGCCTTTCTTTCCTCGACATCCAAGACCGCCTCGGCCGCGTCGAGCGCCGCGTCGAACTCCGGGTTGTTGTAGTGGCTCTCGTTCCAGGGAACACCGGCCCGGTAGCCCACGGACAGGACCATGGTGCCGAGCGGGCGGTGGGTCCAGGAGGTGGCGCCGAACGGCGTCTTGTCCCAGATCTCCCAGAAGCGCGATGAGGGCATGACGTTGATGTTGAGGCGGATGCCGGCGTCCTGCATCTGGTCGCGCATCGCCTCGCAGACCGACTGCTGCCAGACGCCGTTGGTGTTGCCGACGTCGATGGTGAGGTCGATGCCGTCGGGATAGCCGGCCTCGGCGAGGAGCGCTCGCGCCCCCTCGATGTCGCGCTCGAGCGGCGGCAGCGGGAACCACTCGGGATGGACCGGGGCGACGTGGTAGTCGTCACCGACATCACCGGCCTCGCCGAAGACCAGCTCGCGGATGCGCGCCCGGTCGAGCGAAAGCTGCAGGGCCTGGCGCAGCTTCACGTTATCGAAGGGTGCCACGTCGACCTGCATCCGGCAGGCCAGCGTCTGGGCGGTGCGGGCCGGCAGGATCTGGCCGTCCAGCGCTTCGGCAAAGGCGAGCTGCTCGTGGCCGAAGGCGTAGATGGCGTCGACA
>JAUIID010000145.1 GCA_030431615.1 Alphaproteobacteria bacterium | reverse complement strand
GGTCGACCTCGAGGCAGCTGACCCAGTGCGCGATCTCGAGCAGGTCCTCGATGACGGCCACGGGCTCGGCGCCGAGCGCGAAGAGCTCGCGAAAACCGTCCAGGACGCCGCCGGCGTCGCCGCCCATGACCCGCTCGAAGAGGTCGAGCAGCTTCTGCCGGTCGCCGAAGCCGAGCATCCCGGCCACCGTCCGGGCGTCGACGCTGCCCTGGCCCAGCACGATCGCCTGGTCGAGCAGCGAGAGGGAGTCGCGCACCGATCCTTCGGCCGCGCGGGCGATGAGCCCGAGTGCTTCGGCCTCGGCCTCGATCTGCTCCACCCCGGCGATCCGCGCCAGATGCGCCTCGAGCACCGGTGCCTCCACCCGCTTGAGATCGAAGCGCTGGCAGCGCGACAGCACGGTGACCGGCAGCTTCCTGACCTCGGTCGTGGCGAAGATGAACTTGGCGTGCGGCGGCGGCTCCTCGAGCGTCTTCAGGAGGCCGTTGAAGGCCTTCTCGGAGAGCATGTGGATCTCGTCGATGATGTAGATCTTGTAGCGCGACGCGGTCGGCGCGTAGCGAACGGCATCGACGATCTCGCGGATGTCGTCGATGCCGGTGCGGGTCGCCGCATCCATCTCGATGACGTCGAGCGGCCGCTCCTCGGCGAGCGAGCGGCAGGAGCCGCATTCGCCGCAGGGCTCCGGCGTCGGGCCACCCTGGCCATCGGGCCCGGTGCAGTTGAGGCCGCGCGCGATGATCCGGGCCGTCGTCGTCTTGCCGACGCCGCGAATGCCGGAGAGGAGGAAGGCGTGGGCGACGCGGCCGGTGGCCATGGCGTTGGTCAGCGTGCGCACCAGCGCGTCCTGGCCGATCAGCTCCGACAGCTTCTGCGGCCGATAGGTGCGGGCGAGGACCCGGTACGGTTGGTCGGAGCCGGCGAAGAGATCCATCGAGAAGGCGCTTTCGGTCCGGTGCCGGGGCACCGGTGGACGAAGGGGGCTCATGGCGGACGAAGGGCCGGTGGAAGACTGGCGCGCGACCCGATGCGAAGCTCGTTACGGCTGCTTCCTTCCGGACCTGACCGGGTTGGCGAGTGCATCGTCCGCGACCAGCCTTCCGCTCGTAGATATCGAGCCTGCCGGGCGGTTGCGCAAGGCCCGTCGATGGCGCACAAGCACGCATTGCCCAAAAGTGAGGGGCCCCGCCCCCGGGGCCCGGAGCCAGGATATCCAGGACCCAGGCATGCAGCCGCCGCGACCGGCCAACCCGCCACCCCATGTCTACTCGTCGATCGGCTATGACCGCGCGGCCGTCCGGCGGCTCGATGCCGCCTGGCTGCAGGAGGCGCTGAAGGCGTCGGACACCCGGTTTCTCCTCATGCACGGGCTGAAGCCCATGTTCGTCGAGGACGAAGCGGGGCCGCGTGCCTGCTTCGTCGATGGTGCGGCCCTTGCCGGGTTTCGCCCCGAGCCCCCCGTCCTGCTCGGCCTCGTCGAGGGAAGGCCGGTCTTCGCCGTCGACCTCGGCGGCGAGGAGATCGGCGGCGGCACCTATCTCGAGCTGAGGCAGGCGACGGCCGGCCTGCCGGCGGTCGAGGCCGGGCTCCTCGCCTTCGCCCGGGCTCTCGCGCACTGGCGCCTGCGCAACCGCTTCTGCGGTGCCTGCGGGGTCGAGATGACGACCACCCAGGCCGGCCATGCGCGGCACTGCGACGCCTGCGGCTTCGACACCTTCCCGCGCACCGACCCGGCCGTGATCTGCCTCGTCACCCATGGCGAGCACTGCCTGCTCGGCCGCTCCAGGCATTTCCCGGAAGGCATGTTCTCGACGCTCGCCGGCTTCGTCGAGGCGGGCGAGAGCCTCGAGCAGACGGTGCGCCGCGAGATCGAGGAGGAGGTCGGCCTTGTGGTCGACGACATCCGCTATCGCAGCTCGCAGCCTTGGCCCTTCCCGCAATCCCTGATGCTCGGCTTTCGTGCCACGGCACCCCTGGTGCCGCCGGTGGTCGACCCGGCGGAGCTCGAGGCGGCGCGCTGGGTCCACCGCGACGAGCTGATCGATCCGGAGAAGCGGCCGGTCCGGCTGCCCAACCCCGACAGCATCGCCCGCTTCCTCATCGACGAGTGGCTCTACGGCGAAGGGTCCTCCGGCCCGGGCTGAAGCGACAGGCCGACGTCCGGGGCGAGGAGCGGCAGAACAAGGCGCTGCGCCGCAAGGCGGGCGAAGCGCAGTGTGAGGGCCTTGCGCCGCGCCGCGGCCAGCGGCCGATGGCGGGCCGGGCGGACGAGCTCGGCACCGTAGCGGTCGGCGATGATCAGGCCTTCGTCCGCAGGCAGCAGGTCGAGCGGGAAGCCGGTTGTCACCGCGAAATAGAAGCGCTCGGCGAACTCGAGATATTCCGGCCACTTGCGATCGGTCATGAAGTCGGCGCGCGAGCTCTTGATCTCGACCACGTGAATGCCGCCGTCGCGGCCGAGTCCGATGACGTCGACCCGGCGGCCGTTGGCGAGCGGCAGCTCGGGCAGGGCCGCGATGCCGAGGTCGGTGAGGAGGCGCACGACGCCCCGGCCGATATCCGCGGTCACTTGCGGCCGCGAGACGTCGCCCACATCGGCGGCGGGGTCGGGAAGGGGCGCTACACGGTTCATTAACTTGGGATAGCTAGAATGCGCGCATCGGCCAAGCTGTCGGACGGGGCGGGATGATGCCGTCGGCGGCGATGACAGTAGCGTGGCGGAAGACATGACCCAGGAACTGGCCGCGGTTGCGCCGGGTGACGGCTTGAGCAGACGCCGGATGGCGATCGCCGAACGGGGCCGCGCGGCCGCGGAGCGCCTGACCGCCCGCGACGTCGTGACGTTGCAGGAGGACCCGTCGGCCGCCAACCGGGCGCTGATCGCCCGGAAATTCGGCGACAATTACGACGAGCTGGTGGAATCGAGCCCGCGCGATCTCGTGGCGGCGCTGCTCGGCCTCATGGTCGGCGATGTCGAGGCGCAGGTGCGGCGCGCCCTCGCCGTTGCCGTCGCCGACAGTGACAAGCTGCCGGCCAGGATCGTCGGCCAGCTCGCCCGCGACCGGATCGAGGTCGCCCGGCCGATCCTCGAGCAGAGCCCGCTCCTGCAGGACGCCGAGCTGATCGAGATCGTCCGCACGAACGCCATGCAGTACGCGCTGGCTGTCGCCGGTCGCGAACGGATCTCCGAATCGCTCGCTGACGCCCTGGTCGATTCCGGCCAGCAGCCGGTCGTCGTGCGCGTGGTCGGCAATGCCGGTGCCCAGCTCTCCGCCAAGGCGCTCGGTCGGGTGATGGCCGACTGGGCGGAGGATTCCGAGGTGCAGGACCGGCTGGTCCGGCGGCCGGCCTTGCCGTTCGAGCTGGTCGAGCAGCTGGTGGGTGCCATCGGCGACCGGATCGAGTGGGAGCTGGTCCAGACCCGCCGTATGCCATCCGACCAGGCGCGGGCGCTGATGCAGGCGGTGCGCGAACGCACGTCGATCGGCCTCACCGCCAAAGAGCATGGCGACCGCAAGCTCGAGCGGCATCTGCGCGAGCGGCTCGAGGCCGGCGCCCTCGATCACGATGCGATCCTCGGGCTCCTGCGCGACGGCGATGTCGCGGCCTTCGAGCTGGCGCTCGGCATGCATGCGAAGATCGAGCCGGCTCGGGTGCGCCGGCTCGCCTACAACGACGACCGCCGGCACCTGGCGGCCCTCTGCATCCGTGCCGGGATACCGACGCCGCACTACGTCACCATCCGCATGGCGCTGGACCTCGCCGCTCGCAGCGTCCAGCCGAACACGGCCAAGGACGACAGCTACAGCAGCGAGGCGATGCAGTACCTCCTGCACCAGTACGAGCGCCTGCGGCTCGACGAGGTCGCGGTCGAGGAGCTGATCGAGGGCGTCTAGGGGCTGCCTTCGGACTCGCGAATGGCACGCCGCGTCGCGGCTCGGCGCTGCGGTTGCAGCCGGCAGACGCTGGTACGGTTCGACGAGGGAAGTGGTGCTGCTGGTCAGGATTGAACTGACGACCTCTCCCTTACCAAGGGAGTGCTCTACCACTGAGCTACAGCAGCGCCCGGGCACACGGCCTCACCCATAAGTCCATGGCGGCTGGGTCGGCCGGCGGCGGTGTGCTAGATGCCACACGGGCGGCGGGTGTGCAAGCAAAGCGGTGGCGCTCGGGACGGCAGATCCCGGGTCGGGAGACGAGGCGATGGCAGACGAGGATGGGCGGCCGGCGGTGACGCCTGCCGGCGCCGGACGACAGAAGGAGCGGGCGGCCCGCGAGGCGGCAGCGCTGCGGGCCAATCTCCTCAAGCGCAAGGCACAGCAGCGCGGCCGGGATGGTGCCGCCGCGGCACGACCCGAAGGGAATCAGGGCGAGGCGGCCGGTGGTGCGCCGGACGGCGGCCGGGACCGCGAGGAGGACAGCTAAGGCCGGTTGAGCGCGGCGGCTTCGACCTCTAAGAACAGGCGACGCGCCGGGCCGGCGCTGCCGTTCGCAGGAGACTGACTGCCGATGTCGATCATGCCCGACAGCTGGATTCGCCGCATGGCCGAGAGCACCGGCATGATCGAGCCGTTCCTCGACCGGCAGGAGCGCAAGGGCGTCATCAGCTACGGGCTCTCGAGCTACGGCTACGACGCCCGGGTGGCGCCCGAGTTCAAGATCTTCACCAATGTCGACAACGCCATCGTCGATCCGAAGGACTTCTCGGATGCGAGCTTCGTCGAGCGCAACGGGCCGTCCTGCACCATCCCGCCCAACAGCTTCGCGCTCGCCCGCACGATCGAGTATTTCCGTATCCCGCGCGACGTTCTCGTGATCTGCCTCGGCAAGTCGACCTATGCGCGCTGCGGCATGATCGTCAACGTGACCCCGCTCGAGCCGGAGTGGCAGGGGCACGTGACCCTCGAGATCTCCAACACGACACCCCTGCCGGCCCGGGTCTACGCCAACGAGGGCATCTGCCAGTTCCTCTTCCTCAAGGGCGAGAGCCCGCCGGACATCTCCTATGCCGACCGTGCCGGCAAGTATCAGGGCCAGCGCGGCGTGACCCTGCCGCGCCTCTGAGCGGGGCGGGCCCCGAGGCCGCCCGGCGCCCGGGAGGGCTTTGCACCGGCGCATTCGATCCCACATGAAGGGTCGGTCCGGGCGCAGGGCCATCAGGAATGCACAAGCTCGAGGGCATGCGACGATGAGCGAGGTCGAGGAACTGGCGGGTGTGCGCCTGCGGGCGGAGGACGTCGAGGACCTGGCGGTCATGGCCGCCCTCCTGCAGGACGGCCGGGTGGCGCTGCGCGAGATGGCCTACGACCCGGAGGAGCGGCGCTTCATCGCCGCCTTCACCCGCTATCGGCGCGAGTTGCAGGAGGATCCCACGAACTGCGACGGGCTGACCGAGATCAACGTGGCGCTGCGCTTCGACTGCATCGCTCAGGTCAAGCACCGCAATCTCGATCCGAACGACCTCGAGCGCCAGCTGACGCTGCTGACCATCGCGACGGAGCCGGGCGAGCGGCAGCTCTTCCACATCGATCTGGTCTTCGAGGGCGGGCCGGAGATTCAGCTCAGGACCGACTGCATCGACATGCTGCTCGAGGATTTCGGCGCCCCGCGCCCCTGCCGGGTCAGTCCCTGCGATCATTTCGCCAACGAGTTCGGGCTCGGCGCCAAAGCCTGAACGGACACCGGGCTGGTGAACGATTCCAAGGACGCCACGCGGGCGGCTGAAGAGAACGCGGTCGCCGCGGCCGAGCGCCTCGCCGCGATCGAGCTCGACGAGCGGAGCATCGCCCGCTGGAGCCCGGAGATCGAGCACGAGCGCAACGTGGCGATCTTCGACCTGCTCGAGGAGAACCGGTTCTCCCTGGTCGAATCGGCCTGCGGCCCCTATCGGCTCGAGCTCTCGCTGCGCGACGCGACGCTGGTGCTGGCCATCACCAATGTGCGGGAGGAGCTGGTCGAGGTCACGCTTTCCGCACGGCCGCTGCGGCGCGTGGTCAAGGACTACTTCCTGATCTGCGAGAGCTATTTCGGCGCCATCCGCGGCGCTTCGCCCGCCCGGATCGAGGCGATCGACATGGCCCGGCGCGGCTTGCACAACGAGGGTGCCGAGCTGCTGCGCGACGCGCTGGGCGAGCGGATTGCGGTCGACAGCAACACCGCCCGCCGCCTTTTCACGCTGGTCTGCGTCCTGCATCTGCGCGGCTGATGAGCGAGCTGCCGGGTGCCGTCCTCTTTGCGTGCACGATGAACCAGATTCGCTCGCCGATGGCCGAAGCGCTGCTCAAGTACCTGCATGGGCGCCGGATCTTCGTCCAGAGTGCGGGCGTGCGGGCGGGCGACGCGGTGGACGGCTTCGCCGTGGCGGTGCTCGACGAGCTCGGCGTCGACCTCAAGGACCACCGGCCGCGCAGCTTCGACCAGCTCGAGGACGACTATTTCGACCTCGTGATCTCGCTCTCGCCCGAGGCGCAGCACCGCGCGGTCGAGCTGACGCGCACAACCTCCTGCGAGCTCGAGTTCTGGCACATGCCGGACCCGAGCCTGGTCGACGGCACGCGCGAGCAGCGGCTCGAAGCCTATCGCGAGCTGCGCTCGATCCTGCTCGACCGGCTGCGCCAGCGCTTCCCGGTGGTGGGCGGGCCGGGGCTTTGAGCCGGGGCCGCCGTCCTTGACCGCGAAGCGCCCTGCGCCCATGAACGGCGCCGGTCGCCGACCGACCGGCCCCGCCGACGATCCGCCGTTCCTCTCCCGCAGCAAGAGCCCCATGCACGCCCAGCCGGCCCAGCCCCCATCGCAGACGAGCGACGCCGCTTGAGCGGGCCCGCACTGGTGCTCGCCTCTTCGTCGCCGCGCCGCCTCGAGCTTCTGCGCCAGGTCGGCATCGAGCCCGACCGGGTGATGGACCCGGCGATCGACGAGGCAGAGCACCCGCGCGAATTGCCGCGCCAGCATGCGCTTCGCCTCGCCATCGAGAAGGCCACGGCCGTGGCCGGCCGGCTGGCAGACCCGGCCTTCGTCGTCGCCGCCGACACGGTGGTCGCCTGCGGCCGGCGCATCCTGCCGAAGGTGGCGGACGAGGCGACCGCCCGGCGCTGCCTCGACCTCCTGAGCGGCCGCCGCCACCGGGTGCATGGCGGGGTTGCCGTGCGGGCGCCCGATGGGCGGCTGGCGAGCCGTCTCGTCACGACCCAGGTTCGCTTCAGGCGGCTGGCAGAGGCCGAGATCCTGGCCTATCTCGCCTCGGCCGAGTGGCAGGGCAAGGCCGGCGGCTATGCGATCCAGGGCCGCGCCGCGCGGTTCGTGCCATGGATCAACGGCTCCTACGCCAATGTCGTGGGCCTGCCGCTGGTCGAGACGCTGGCCCTCCTCGAGGGGCTCGGGTGGCAGGCGCCATGACGGTGGAGCTGATCCTCGACCGGCTGGGTGACGCCGTGGCGCTGGCGGTGGTTGAGAACGACTTGCTCGTCGATCTCTGGACCCAGGGCGGCGGGCCGGAGGCGGTCGAGGACCGGCTCTTCCTCGCCCGCGTGATCGGCATCGAGCCGGCCGTCGACGGCGCCTTTCTCGACCATGGCGCCGGCCGGCCCGGCTTCCTCGCGGGCAAGGATGCGCGTCATCGCCGGGGGCTCGCCAAGGGCGCTTCGATCGGCCGCACGGTCGAGGTCGGCGAATGGCTGGTCGTCCAGGGCATGCGGGCCGCCGAAGGCGACAAGGGTGCACGGCTGACCACCGACATCCGCCTTGCCGCGGCGGGCCTCGTCTACCGGCCGCATGGCAGCGACATCCAGCTCGGCCGCGGCATCGCCGCCCGTGAACGCGAGGCCATGGCGCTCAGGGGTGCCGGGCTGCTCGAGCAGGCAAAGCTGCCGGGCGGGCTGGTGCTCCGCCGGCTCGCCATCGAGGCGGACGATGCGGCGCTTGCCCAGGATCTCGGTCGGCTCGGCGCCCTCTGGGCGAAGCTCGACCGGCTCGCCAGTGCGCCGGAGCGCCGGGCCGGCCCGCTCGATGCCGGCCCGAGCGCGCTCGCCCGGCTCCTCTGGCGGGCGCTCGATCTGGCGCCGGTCTCGCTGACGGTTGCCGACGATGCGCTGAAGGCCGAAGCGCGACGGCTGGTCGAGGTGCTGCCCGAGACCGCCCGGCCAGAGCTCGAGCTTTTCGATTCGGGTAGCTCCGCCTTCGCCAGGACGGGGGTCGACGAGGCCATCGCCGAGGCGCTGGCGGGCGAGGTGGCGCTCGAAGGGGGCGGACGGCTCCTGATCCAGGAGACGGCGGCCTGCGTCGCCATCGATGTCGACGGCGGCGGACGGCCGGCGCTCGAGGTGAACCTCGCGGCTGCCGCCGAGATCGGCCGGCTGGCCCGGCTGCGCAATCTGGGCGGCACGCTGATCGTCGATTTCGTCGACCTTGCCGGCAAGGCGCAACGCCAGCGGCTCGACGACGCGGTGCGCCGGGCCTTTCGTGGCGATCCCCTGCCGGTCCAGACCTTCCCCATGTCGCCCTTGGGCGTCGTCCAGATCAGCCGCGCCCGCCGCGGCGCCAGCCCGCTTCAGGCGGCGAGCCGGGTCTGCCCGGCCTGCAGCGGCAGCGGCCGGACGGCAGCGGGCTCATGAGCGACGGAGCGCGGCCCGACGCGTCGGCCAGGAAGCCGCGCCAGCGCCGCTGCCCGCTCTGCGGTGCTTCGGCGGAGCCGCGTTTTCGCCCCTTCTGCTCGGCCCGCTGCCGCGACATCGATCTCGGCAGATGGTTCTCCGGCGCCTATGCGGTGCCGGCGGTCGAAGGCGATGACGAGACGGACGAAGACGGGGAGTTCAGCGGCCGCGACGGCTGAGCGCCCCGCGACAGCAAGTTTGCCCTCAGGGTGTAGGGCTGGCCGGATCGAACGAGTTGGCGATCGCGGTGAAGTGGCGCAGCCGCTGCTCGTTGAAGGTGCGGATGTTGAAGGCGAAGCGCGCCTCGTCCCGGGCGACCAGCGCTACGCGCATGAAGAGCAGGAAGGGCTCGATGCCGAAGCGGCAGTCGATCTCCTCCTCGGTCGCTGCCCCGCCGCAGGCGGAGAGCGGCAGCCGGCTCAGCTCCTCGAGGCCGTCGACCAGCATGGCGATGCCGTTCTTGACCATCTCGCTGCCGAAGGGGCTGTCGGGATCGCCGCCGACCTCGTCGAGGGCCGCCGAGAGGGCGCCCACATCGACGACCATCTGCCGCTCGAGCCAGACCTCGGGCTCGCTCCAGGCGAGCCTGTCGGCCGCGGGATCGAGCTCGCGGAGCGTCAGCCGGCTGAGCGCCTGGAAGGTTCCGCCTTCCGGCTCGACCACCAGGACCTCGCCCGTGCCGGTAGGGTCGGTGCGGCAGACGAGGCCGAGCTCGTCAGGTACGGTCAATGGCGCGCATCCGTCCGTGTCGGCACGGGCAGCGCCCGGCCCGGTGACCCAGAGGGTGAGGCCAAGCGCCGTCAGCAGTCCGGTCAGGCGGCGGCGCACTGCTGCCATTTCTCGGAGAACAGCACCGTGCTCACGGCGACCACGCGGCCGAGCCGCTTGGCCAGGAGTGCGGCGGCGGCGTGGTCGAGACCCTGCAACTGCAGATCGACCACGAGCTCACCGCCGCCATCGCCGCAGCGTGTGGCATGGCACTGGTCGGGGACGAAGCCGTGGAGCGCGAAGACCTCGAGCACGCGGGGCAGGGCACCGGGCTCGGCGTCCGAATGGACGGAGAAGCAGAACGTGGACATGACGGCAGCTTTCGACAGGTGATGGCACGAAATAGGTCGAAGACCCGGCCTCAGATCGAGACCGGGAGCCTAATTCGAATCACCTGGCGGATGCTCATCATGAGGACCCGATAGCGCCGCCCGATGGGCGCGTCAAGGCGGGTGCGGCGCCATGCAGGTTCGCACCTACTCGGGTACGGCACCATTGGTGAGCTGGCGAAGGTAGGCGCGACCCGTCTGCGACACGCGAAAGCGGCCGCGGGCGACCGCGAAGACGCGCCTTGCCGTCAGCGACTGGCGCACGCATTGTGAGGGGTTACCGATCTTGATGCCGTGCTCGGCGAGCCGCTTGTTGGCATCGCCCGTGGCGAAGCTGTCGTCGCCCGAGAGTTGCTGCAGGTAGTAGCCGGCCGCCAGCATGCGATCGACCTCGGTCGCACTCGCCGGGAGATGGTGGAGAAACTCGCCGAACGGGCCGAGCTCGGTCTTCGCCCTGGCGGCGGGCGGGGCGGCCGGCGCCTGGTCGGCCACGGGCGGCGCTGCCGGCTCCCTGGGCAGCCGGTCGAGCAGGGCCTCGAGCTGCGGGCGGAAGCTTTCGACGAAGCTCTCGCTGCCCTCGACCTCGATCTCGGCCTGAGTCAGATTGATCCGCACCCGCGTCCGCTCGCTCAAGGCCGGTACCTTTCGTGGAACTTCCGGCCTTCCTACGCCATCGGCGGTTCTTCCACAAGCTGAGCGGGGCTCAGCCGGGCTCAGTCGATGGCGTGCGCCCTGAGCACGGCGCGAATGCCGGGCGGGATGGGCGTCGGGCGCTGGGTCTGGCGGTCGACGAAGACATGGACGAAATGCCCGTCCGCGGCGGCGGTGGTCTCGTCGTTCCTGAAGATGCCGATTTGGTAGCGGACCGAGGAGCTGCCGAGCCGTGCTATGCCCACGCCGGCATGGACGACGTCCGGAAAGCCGATGGAGCTGTGGAACCGGCAGCCGTTCTCGACGGCGAGGCCGATGACCTCGCTGGCGTTCGGATCGAGCCCGCCCTGGCCGATCAGGAGCTGGGCGATCGCCGTGTCGAAATAGCTGTAATAGACCACGTTGTTGGCGTGGCCGTAGACGTCGTTGTCCGCCCAGCGCGTGGTGATGGTGGCGAAGAAGGGAAAGACGTCGCGCGTCGGGGGCGGCGGCCGGTCGTGGCTCGACATTTGGTTCAGGCCTTCGGGAAGCGGCGCTCGAGGAGGGTGAAGAGGGCGCGCAGTGCCGTGGCGTCGCCGCCCTTGCTCCGGCCCGGGCGCACATCCTCGTTCCAGGCGAAGATGTCGAGATGCGCCCAGGGGGTGCCGGGCTCGACGAAGCGCTCGAGGAAGAGGGCCGCGGTGATCGCCCCGGCATAGGGCTTGCTGCCGGTGCTCGAGAGGTCGGCGACCGGGCTCTTCAGGAGGTCGCGATAGCCCGGGTGCAGCGGCAGGCGCCAGAGCGGCTCGGCGACGTCGGTGCCGGCCTGGAGCAGCTCGGCGGCGAGGCCTTCGTCGGGGGTGAAGAGGGCGGGCAGGTCCGTGCCGACGGCGACGCGTGCGGCTCCGGTCAGCGTCGCCGCATCGAGCAGGAGCGCCGGCTGCTCGCTGGCCGCCTCGGCCAGCGCGTCGGCGAGGATCAGCCGGCCCTCGGCGTCGGTATTGCCGACCTCCACCGTGAGCCCCTTCCTTGTCGGGAAAACGTCGCCCGGGCGGAAGGCGGAAGCGCCGATGCTGTTCTCGACTGCCGGGACGAGCAGGCGCAGGCGCACGTCGAGGCCGGCCGCCATGACCATGCGGGCGAGGCCGGTCATCACCGCGGCACCGCCCATGTCCTTCTTCATCAGCCGCATGCCGGCGGCGGGCTTGATGTCGAGTCCGCCGGAATCGAAGCAGACCCCCTTGCCGACGAGCGTGAGCCTGGGCGCGTCGGCGGCACCCCAGGAAAGGTCGATGAGCCGGGGCGGGCGGCTGCTGGCCCGGCCGACGGCATGGATCATGGGATAGTTGGCGGCGAGCAGGTCGTCGCCCTCTATGCTGGTGCAGGTGGCGCCGAATTCCCGGGCGACCTCCCGGATCGCCGCCTCGAGCTCGGCGGGGCCGAGATCGTTGGCCGGGGTGTTGACGAGGTTGCGGGCGAGAAAGACGGAGAGTGCGAGCTGGCCGGCCCGTTCCGCGGTCGCCGGGTCGTCCGTGGCAAGGCGCGCGGTGCCATTGCCGCCATTGCCGGCTTCGCCCTTGACGTAGCGGTCGAAGCGGTAGCCGGCGAGCGCCCAGCCATAGTGCAGGTCGAAGGTGCCGAGCAGGCCCTCCTGATCGTCGATGCGCCAGGGACGCTCGCCCACCGGCAGGGCGGCCGCCAGAGCCGCGGCATCGGCCGCACCCCCGGAGCTCTCGACCACGAAGACCGCCCCGGCAATGCCGCCCTCGCCATCCGGCAGCAGCGCCAGGCGATGGGGCTTGGGGCGGAAGCCCGTGGCCTCGAGCCAGGCCTGGGCGGTTTTCGGGGCTGCGTCCCGCCAGGCGGCGAAGCCGGCGGTAGCGACGAGCCGGACGGGCATGGCGTTGGCGCCGGCACTGGGGGCGAAGCAGGCGAGCATGGTGGGTCTCCGGCTCAAGCTCAGAAATTCCGGGGCTGGGCGCTCAGGCGATGCGGGCGAGGGCGGCTTCGAGCCTGGCACTCGTCGCCTCGGTCTCGGCCAGACGCTCGCGCTGCTCCTCGACGATCTCGGCGGGGGCCCGGGCGAGGAAGGCCTCGTTGGCGAGCTTGCCCTGGAGCTTCTTCGCCTCGCCCTGCAGCTTCTGCACCTCGCGGGCGAGGCGCTGGCGTTCGACGTCGAGATCGATCACCTCGCCCACGGGTAGCGCAAAGGTCGCCTCGTCGACGACGAGCTGCAGGCTCTTCGCGGCGGCCCCGCTGGCCTGTGGCTCGACCGCGGCGAGCCGGGCGAGGCGGCGCAGCGCCTCGTCATGAGTGGCGAGCCGCTCAAGCGTCTGGGGCCCGGCACCCTGGACCCTGAGCTGCAGCTTGGCACCGGCCGGCACGTTGACCTCGTTGCGCGCAGCGCGGATGGCGCCGACCAGGCGGATCAGCCAGTCGATCTCCGCCCCGGCCGCCGCATCGACCTGACCCGTGGCATCGTCGCCCGGCCAGTCGGCCTCGATCACCATGCCGCCTGGTGCCTCGAAGAGATCCCGCCAGAGGGCCTCGGTGACGAACGGGGCGAAGGGGTGGAGGAGATGGAGGATGCGTGCCAGGACCCAGCCCAGCGTCGCCTGCGTCTCGGCCCTGGCCGCCTCGTCCTCGCCGAGCAGCAGGGGCTTCGCCAGCTCAATGTACCAGTCGCAGAAATCGTTCCAGACGAAATGGTAGAGGCCGAGCGTCGCGTCGTTGAAGCGGTAGGCGTCGACCGCCGCGGTGGTGGCCTCGGCCACCCTGGCGGCGGCGCCGACGATCCAGCGATTGAGCGTCAGCGTCGTGGCGTCGGGGCGGAAATCGGCCTGGAGTGCAGCACCGTTGAGCTCGGCGAAGCGGGCGGCGTTCCAGAGCTTGGTGACGAAGTTGCGATAGCCCTCGACGCGTGACGCCCCGAAGCGGATGTCCCGGCCGTGCGCCGTGCTGGCGAGGAGCGAAAGGCGGAGCGCATCGGCGCCGTAGCTGTCGACGAGACCTAGGGGATCGACCACGTTGCCCTTGGTCTTCGACATCTTCTGGCCCTTCTCGTCACGGACGAGGCCATGGATGTGGACCGCCTCGAAGGGCACGTCGCCCATGAAGTGCAGGCCCTGCATCATCATCCGGGCGACCCAGAAGAAGATGATGTCGAAGCCGGTGACCAGCACCGTGCCCGGGTAGAAGCGGGCGAGATCGGGCGTCTCCTCCGGCCAGCCGAGGGTCGAGAAGGGCCAGAGGCCCGACGAGAACCAGGTGTCGAGGACGTCGGGGTCGCGGGTGAGCTCGACCTTCCGGCCATAGTGCCGTTCCGCCGCGGCCTCGGCCTCGGCTTCCGTCTCGGCCACGACGATGTGGCCGTCGGGGCCGTACCAGGCGGGGATCCGGTGGCCCCACCAGAGCTGGCGGCTGATGCACCAGGGCTGGATGTTGCGCATCCACTCGAAATAGGTGTTCTGCCACTGGGCGGGGACGAAGACCGTCCGGCCGGTCTCGACCGCCGCGATCGCCGGCTTCGCCAGCGTGGCCGCATCGCAGTACCACTGGTCGGTCAGGTAGGGCTCGAGCGGCGTGCCCGAGCGGTCGCCGTGCGGCACGGCATGGCGGTGCTTCTCGACCCTGGCGAGCCGGCCCGCCGCCTCCAGGTCGGCGACGACGCGCTTGCGCGCCTCGAAGCGGTCGAGGCCGCGATAGGCCTCGGGGGCGGCGTCGTTGATCCGGCCGGCGGCATCGAGGATGGCGATCGCCTCGAGCCCGTGGCGGCGGCCGACCTCGAAATCGTTGAAGTCGTGCGCCGGCGTGATCTTCACGGCACCCGTGCCCTTCTCGGGGTCCGAGTAGCTGTCGGCGACGATCGGGATGCGACGCCCGACCAAAGGCAGCACGACGTGCCGGCCGATCAGGTCCCGGTAGCGCTCGTCCTCCGGGTGGACCGCGACGCCGGTGTCGCCCAGCATCGTCTCGGGGCG
>JAUIID010000144.1 GCA_030431615.1 Alphaproteobacteria bacterium | reverse complement strand
CATACGCTGTAATTCCGGATCCCAGAAGGTGAATCCGGGCGCCGGAATGCATGGCGGCCCGGCCGCCCATGCATTAGCAAGGCACCAGAGCCGGTGACGACCGCCGGCTGACGGAACGCCCTCTCCTTCCAGCATGCGGATCGTGCCATGGCCAAGCCGAACATCGTCTTCATCATCACCGACCAGCAGCGGCACGACACGATCAAGGCACTCGGCCACGACCACATGATCACGCCGAACCTCGACCGGATGGTCGAGGAGGGCGTCGCCTTCACGCAGATGTACTGCACCTCGCCGGTCTGCTCGCCGTCGCGCGCCTCGCTCTTCAGCGGGCTCTACCCGCACAGCTCGGGCGTCATGCGCAACGACGAGCGCTGGCCCTACACCTGGGTCCACCTCCTGGCCGAGGCGGGCTATCGCTGCGTCAATGTCGGCAAGATGCACACCCACCCGTTCGAGGAGCCGTTCGGCTTCCACGAGCGCCATGTCACCGAGAACAAGGACCGGGCGCACCCGAACCTGCCCTTCTACCTCGACAATTGGGACAAGGCGCTCTGGGCCGCCGGCTACACCAAGCCGTCGCGCCAGACCTACTGCCACCGCGACGACTACAAGGATCGCCTCGGCGCCTTTGTCTGGGAACTGCCGGAGAAGCTGCACCCCGACGTCTTCGTCGCCCAGAGCGCCGTCCACTGGCTCGAATCCTACAAGGGCAAGGAGCCCTTCTTCCTGCAGGTCGGCATCCCGGGCCCGCACCCGCCCTACGATCCGACCGCCGAGGCGCTGGCCCTCTATGACGGCGTCGAGTTCCCGGCGCCGATCCGCAATTACGACCTGGAGAGCCAGCCCACCGCCATGCGCGAGCTGCGCCGCAACCACATGGAAAACGACCACGACGCCGTCGTGCACCTGGCCGATCCGACGGTCGAGCAGATGCAGCGCCAGCGCGCCCACTATGCCGCCAACGTCACCATGATCGACGAGCAGCTCGGCCATCTGAAGGCGGCGCTCGAGGCCCGGGGTGTGCTCGACAACACCATCATCATCTTCACCTCGGACCACGGCGACAGCCTGAACGACCATGGCCATTCGCAGAAATGGAGCATGTTCGAGAGCTCGGTCCGGGTCCCCTGCGTCATGCACGACCCCAGGCGAAAGGACGGGGGGCGGCGCATCGACGACCTGACCTCGCTCTTCGACCTGGGTCCCACCATCCTCGAGCTCGCCGGCGTCACCCCGCCCCTCTGGATGGAGGCGCAAAGCCTCGTGCCGTATTTCGACCGGGACACCGACCCGGCGCGCGACACGGTCTTCGCCGAGCTCGCCGACGACATGATCCAGCAGCACTGCCCGTTCATCACCATGATCCGCACCGGCCGATGGAAGCTCGTGCACTACCTGGACTCGGACGAGGGGCAGCTCTTCGACCTCGAGGCCGACCCCGACGAGATCGAGAACCTCTGGGATGCGCCGGCGCACCAGGCGACCCGGCAGGACCTCTCCCGGCGGATCCTCGAGTGGCGGCTGCGCAGCGCCCGCCACACGCAGAGCTTCCTGGTCGACGCCTTCGTCGACTGAAGCAGTTCCCGCGACACCGCCCGGGATCGTGCCGGGGACGGTTGCCAGCCGCCCCGGACGCCATACATGGCCTCACTTGCAACTGACGATTGGTGCCCACAAGGCGCCTGTCAGCTTGGCAGTTGAGTTCGATGGCGTCCGGCGTGGCGCGCGCTTCCCCCTGGATTCTCAATGGTTTTGCCGAACTTCCTGGTCGTCGGGTTCCAGAAGGCTGGGACCACTTCCGTCTACCACTACCTGGCGCAGCATCCGGACGTGTTCGTCAGCCCGCGGAAGGAGCTCAACTTCTTCTCGTCGATCGTCGAGCAGCCGCAGATCGATCCTAGGCTGACAAGCGGCTTCACCGATCCGGAGGCGTATGGTGCCGTCTTCGCGCCCGGCGCCGGCCGGAAGGCGATTGGCGAAGCCTCGCCGCTCTATGCCACCGACCCGGCCGTCCCGGCAGAGATCGACCGGTTGATTCCCGATGCCCGCCTGATCGCCCTGGTGCGCAACCCGGTCGAGCGCGCCTACTCCGAGTACTGGATGCGCGTCCGCGACAAGCGCGAGCGCCGCTCCTTCGAGACCGCGATCCAGGAGGAGCGGGAGGCGGCCGGCGACCGGTCCTGGCGGCAGGGCACCGACACCTACCTCGCAACCGGCTTCTACGCCCGTCACCTGGAACCGTACTGGGACCGGTTCGGGCCCGACCGGCTCGCCTGCCACCTCTTCGAGGACCTCGAGGCCGACCCGGCGGGCGTCATGCGCGACATCTTCCGCTTCCTCGACATCGACCCGGACTTCGTGCCGGACACGTCGGTCCGTCACAATGCGTCCGGCATGGCGAAGTCGCGGCTGCTGCGGCCCTTCATGCGCAAGACCAGGCTGAGCCGCAGCGTGCGGCGCATGCTGCCGAGGTCCGTGGGCCAACGAGCTTTGGTGCGGGTCGAGGCCTGGCGCAGCCGGAACCTCACCAAGCCGCCACTGGCGCCCCTTCTCCGCCGCCAGCTCGTGGACCTCTACCGACCGGACATCGAAGCCCTGCAGCAGCTGCTCGGCCGCGACCTCTCGGCCTGGCTGGCGTGAGCGCCTGAAACGCGCCGTGGTCATGCGCGCCGACGATGCCTCGACAGGGCAACCGGTAGAAGCGCAGAATGCCAGCTCGCCACAACAGCACCGTCCGCGCCAGCGGCCGGGCAGCAAGAGGGAGGCGTTGTCATGACGATCGCGAACAATGCCCGCGAGTTCTTCGAGGCGTGCGAGACCGGTCAGGGCTGGAGTGCCTGCAGGGCCTGGTGCCACGACGGGGCGACCTTTGCCTGTCAGGCCGATGCGCTGGCGGACACCACCACGCTCGAAGGCTACACCGAATGGATGAAGGGGCTGCTCGGGATCATGCCCGACGGCCGCTACGAGCTGAAGGCCTTCGCCGCCGATCCCGAGCGCCAGGCGGTGACCGCCTTCGCCGTCTTCAAGGGCACCCATACGGGCGACGGCGGGCCCGTGCCGCCGACCGGCAAGGCGGTCGCCGCCGACTACGTCTACGTGATGCAATTCGACGGCGACCGGATCCGCCACATGACCAAGATCTGGAACGACGTCCAGTCGCTACGTGCCCTCGGCTGGGCCTGAAGCCCCCTGGCCCAGCTGCTTGCCGAGGCGCCCCGCCAGGTCCTGGATGAACTGGAAGGCGACGCGGCCCGAGCGACTGCCGCGCGTGGTCGACCATTCCAGCGCCTGGCGCTTCAACTCGCCGGGCTCGACCTCCAGGCCGAAATGCCCGGCATAGCGGTCGACCATGGCGAGGTAGGTTTCCTGGTTGCAGGGATGAAAGCCGAGCCAGAGACCGAAGCGGTCGGAGAGCGAGACCTTCTCCTCGACCGCCTCGCCCGGGTTGATCGCCGTGCTGCGCTCGTTGTCGATCATCTGCCGCGGCATCAGGTGCCGCCGGTTCGAGGTGGCATAGAAGAGCACGTTCTGCGGCCGCCCCTCGAGCCCGCCTTCCAGCACCGCCTTCAGGGACTTGTAGCTGCTCTCGCCGGCATCGAAGGAGAGGTCGTCGCAGAAGAGCAGGAAGCGGTCCGGCTGGCGGGCGAGATCGTGCAGGAGCAGCGGCAGCTCGTCGATGTCCTCGCGGTGGATCTCGATCAGGATGAGGTCCGCCCCTTCCCGCTCGACCAGCCCGTGCACCGCCTTGACCAGGCTCGACTTGCCCATGCCCCGGGCACCCCAGAGCAGCGCGTTGTTGGCCGGCAGGCCCCGGGCGAAACGGCGGGTATTGTCGAGCAGGATGGCGGCCACGTGGTCGATGCCGCAGAGCAGCTCGAAGTCGATGCGCGCCACCCGCGGCACCGGGCGAAGCGCCCGGGTCGGGGCGTCGAACACATAGGCGCGGGCGGTACCCAGCCCGAGCGAGGCGGCCGGCGGCGGGCTCTGCCGCTCCAGGGCTTCGGCAATCCGGACGAGCAGATTCGTGGCGTCGACGTCGGGCATGGCAATCCTCGTGATGAACGCGCCGGACACTAGAAGCCTCGCCGGGATTTGGCCACGCCTGCCGATGCCGTCAGGGCGGGGCTGCGCCAGCAGCGCGTAGCCGGCCCGCGGCCACAATTACTCGACAAGACCAACATGAATTGTTCATCTCTTGGTTGATTGATTAATCAAGCGAAGGCATTTTCTGTCCAGTTCATAAATAATCCGCAGCGCATACTTGAAAAATGCACACCGGACGACAGAATGGACTACTGCAGGGTCATGCCGGCCAGGGAGTAGCAATGCGCCACGCGCCACTCGACGATCCGGACCGCTTCGGCGCTTCGCGCCATGAACTCCTTTCGACCAGCACTGTCGCAACGCAGGCGAGGTACGCGAGCGCACCGCAGGCGACCCATGTCGTCACCACCCTCGACGACAACCTCGACGCCAGCGACGGGTTCCTGTCGTTGCGCGAGGCGATCAGCCTCGCCAACGACGCGCCGGGCGGCGACACGATCACCTTCGCGGCGGACCTGCTGGGCGGCACGATCAGGCTCGACCCGCTGCTCGGCTCGCTGTCGGTCACGGGCGATCTCGCCATCGACGGCGACGCCGGCAATGGCGGCCCCGGGAGCCTGCGGCTCAGCGGCAATGACGATCCCGCCATCGAGGGCCTGCTGCTCGCCAGGGATGCGGCACTCCACCTCGAGGACCTGACCGTCGAGCGCGCCTTCGATGCCGGAGTCCGCGGCGAGAACGCCGACCTCTCGCTCGAAAGGGTGGCGATCGACGATATCAGTGGCGGCGCCGGCATCGCCGTCTGGCTCCTGGACGGCGGCAGCCTCGACATGCGCGCATCGTCCATCACCAACCTGGACTCCTCGAGCTATGCCGGTGGCGTCTACTTCCCGGGCGGAGCGGACGTCAGGATCAGCGACAGCCGGATAGGTGACAACTGCGCCGATCAGAACTTCGGCATCGTCGGCACCGGCACGCTCCTGCTCGAGGACAGCACGATCGAGGGGCTCACCGGCTTGAGCACCGCTGGCGTCGCTGTCACCGGTGACGTCACGATCGAGCGCAGCACCATTGCCGACGTCACCGGCTACCAGGCCGGCAGCGGCGTGCGGGTCGACGGCAGTCTCCGGCTGGTCAACAGCACGATTGCCGACATCGCCGCCGGCTCGGATTTCGCCCTGCCCGCAGCGGCGGTGCTGATCCGGGCGGGCGGGGCCGCAGAGATCGTCAGCACGACGATCAGCGGCACCTCCTTCAGCGTCGCTCCCGGCGAGCCTTTCGTCCCGAGACCCGGCCTCCTGGTCGAGGACGGCGCCAGCGTGATCGTCGGCAACAGCATCGTCGACGGCATCGTGACCGGGACACTGGTGAGCAACGGCGCCAACACCTTCGCCGATGCATCCGTCGATGGGGCAAAGCCGACCGACCGGCTCGGGGTGACGGCGGACCACCTGTTCGCGCTGACGAAACCCATCGGGCCGGACGGAGTGCTCGCCGGGGTCCTCGCCGACAATGGCGGCCCGACGCGGACGATCGCCTTGCTCGACAGCCCGGACAATCCCGCACTGGACGCGGCCGATCCGGCAGATTCCCCGGCCGCCGACCAGCGCGGCTATCAGCGCGACGCCACGCCCGACATCGGCGCCTTCGAGCTCGCCGGCACGCCCCCGCCGCCGGCACCGCCCCTGCCGCCCCTGGCGGAGGACATGCCGCTCGCCGACAGCGAGATCCACGGTGCGCCGCTCTTCCTGGTCGGCCCCGCTGACGATGCCGGGATCGCCTTCGTCGACGAGGTCGCCGCCTACCAGAGCAGCCTCGGCGTCTATCTCGTGGCACCGGACGGCACGATCGGTGCGACACGCTGGGCCTTCGAGCGCATCGAGCACAGCGAGCCGGATCCCCTCGCCTCCCCCACCGCCCGGCCGGGCGGTGGGCCGCTGACGCCCGGCGACACCGTTCTCCTGAGCGACCTCTTCGATCCGGCGGAGCTGCAGCCCGGCACCGGTTTCGGGCTCTTCCTGGTCGCCGACGGCGCGGCGCTGAACCCGTTCGTCGTCTTCGACGGCGGCAGCCTCGCCTTCCGCTCCGACGGTGATGCCGCATCGATCACCGATCGCGTGCCGGAGCTCGTCCACATCGCCGAGAACGGGGTCGAGCGCGTGATCGAGGGCGACATCCTGCACACGGTCGACGCCGGCGATCCGCTCGCCAACAGCCTCAACCCCGGTGGCACCGCCCAGGTCACCTCGGGCCTGCGCGACGGTGCCTTCACCGTCGCCTTCGAGGACCAGCCACTGAACGGCAGCGACCGCGACTTCAACGACGCCCTCTTCACGGTCGAGCCCCTGATCACCGAGGCCGAGGTCGTCGCCGTCTGATACGCCTCAGGCTGCGGCGGGCGGCTCGGGTTGCATGGTGATGCGAAAGGCCTGCGAGCCCTGCGGATCGCGCCAGAACGAGAGCCTCGCGTATTTCTCGAAGAGATCCGGCGGCAGCACCGTGCGGCGTGGCTCGAACTCCACCTTGCGTTTCACCGTGTGCAGGCCCGGGGTCGCGAGCTGCGCATCGAACGCCGGCTCGGCATAGTCGACCGCCTCGAAGTCATGGGTGAACGGCGCCTCGCCCAGGAATTCGTAGATCAGCTGCAGCGTCTCCGCCGGCCGCTGCGCCAGGATGTCGTATTCGAGGATCAGGAGCGAGCGGCCGAACTCGCCGTAATAGGCCTCCTTCAGGGCCGACCAGGCGAAACCGACCATGCGGTCGCGATGCGCCAGCGCCTCGACCCGGCTGAAGACGGTGGCGCGCTCCTCGGGCGTGGCGAAGAGCCCGGACGGCTCGAAGGCGTTGCTGCGCACCAGCCGCTCGATGCTGTCCATGATCCAGGCGACGCTGCGCACGCAGCAGATCACCCTGGACTCCGGAAAGATCGAGAGCAGCGCCGGCAGCCGCGCGCACCAGACGCGATTGGTGTCGAAGACGACAGCCCTGCCCTCCTGCGGCCGGTAGTAGCTCTCGAAGAGGGCGCCCAGCAGGTCCTTGCGCTGCGCCTCATCGATGAACAGCGCGGTCTCGTTGCCCCGGCTCATGGCATTCAGCATGGCGCTGAACAACGTCCCCACCGGACTCGTCATTGCCGCGTGGAAACGCGGATTCTGCCGGAGAATGCCGGCGAGCAGGGTCGAGCCCGAGCGCGGCAGGCCGGAGATGAAATGCAGGCGGGTGGTCATGGCCGCGACGTCGGCCACCGGTCACGAATACCTGACAAGTCAGACAAGAGAATTCCCCCCATTGGTTGAATTCCAATCACCCCAAGTTCAGGCTTGTCGATGGATGGAATATCTGCAACCTACTCTTATGCAAAAAGAGGCCATATGGCAGCCTGCATTATCGTAAGCTTATAACGTGGGTCAGGGGGGAACAATGCGCGACACGCCACTCGACGATTCCGACCGTTTTGGCATCACGCGACACGAGGTCCTCTCGACCAGCAGCACCAAGATCGCCGTAGCACCGCTGGCGCTGGTGAGCGCGCCGCAGGCGACCCTTGTCGTCTCCACCCTCGACGACGTCGTCGACGCCACCGACGGCCTGCTCAGCCTGCGCGAGGCGGTCGGCCTCGCCAACGACGCGCCGGGCGGCGACACGATCACCTTCGCGGCAGACCTGCTGGGTGGAACGATCGCGCTCGACCCGCTGCTCGGCTCGCTGTCGGTTACGAGTGATCTCGTGGTCGACGGCGATCCAGGCGACCGCGGTGCCGATGCAATTCGGATCGATGGTGGCAGCGACTTCCGCCTCAAATCCAGCATCTTCGAAGCTGACGGCGTGGCCCTGCATCTGGAGGATCTGACGCTCGAGAACAGCTTGGACGCGGCTGTCCGAGGCGACGATGCGGATGTCTCGCTGAGCGACGTCGCCATCAAGGGCATCGGCGCCGGTGGCGCCGGGTCTGGCTTGTGGCTCTACGGCGGCAGCCTGGAAATGCGCGATACGCTGATCAGCGAGGTCATCTACGGTGCCGGCGTCGATCTGAACCGCGGAACCGTGGCCACGATCGTCGACAGCCGTATCACGGATGTCTCGGGTGATGTTGCCTCCGGCGTGATTGGAGACGGCACGCTCAATCTGATCCGCAGCAGCATCGACTCGATCGGCACGGGCTTTCGCGCCAATGGCGTTAGCATCACCGGCACCGCCTCGATCGAGGACAGCACGATCGCCAATATCGGTGGCGGGCAGGACGGGAGCGGCATCTCGATCCGCGGCGACCTGAAGCTCGTCAACAGCACGGTGGCGGACGTGTTTCTCGGCAGCTTTCCGCGCACCGTCGATGCCGCGATCTACGTCGCGGAAGGCAGCACGGCGGAGATCGTCAACTCGACGATCACCGGGACCAGCGAGGAAGGAACGACCATCCCCGCGCAGACCTTTCCATCGACGGGTCTTTATCTTGCATCGAATGCGTCGGCGACGCTCGCCAACAGCATCATCGACGATGCTGTCGCCGGCCCGGGCACACTGGTCAGCAACGGCGCCAACACCTTCCGCGATGCGACAGTCGACGGTGCCGTTGCCGGCGATCGGCTCGGCGTGACGGCGGACGAGGTCTTCGCCCAGACGAAAGCGGTCGGATCCGGCGGTGACCTCGCCGGCGTCCTCGCCGACAACGGCGGGCCGACCCAGACCGTGGCCCTGCTCGACAGCCCCGACAATCCCGCCCTCGACAGCGCCGATCCGGACGACGCACCGCCCACCGACCAGCGCGGCTATCTCCGCGACGCCACCCCCGATATCGGCGCCTTCGAGCTGAACGCCGAACCGCCGCCACCGGTGCAGCCCCTGCCGCCTCTGGCCGAGAAGGTGCCGTTGCCCGACAGCGAGATCCATGGCGCCCCGCTCTTCCTGGTCGGCCCATCGGGCGATGCGGAGATCGCCTTCGTCGACGAGGTCGCCGCCTACCAGAGCAGCCTCGGCGTCTATCTGGTGGGACCGGAAGGCACGATCGGCGCGACGCGCTGGGTCTTCGAGCGGATCGAGCACGCGGAGGCCAGCGCCGATGCGTCGGCCTCGGCCCGCCCCGGCGGCGGCCCGCTCGAGACGGGCGACGCCGTGCAGCTCAGCGAGCTCTTCGATGCCGCCGACCTCACCCCCGGCACCGGCTTCGGCCTCTTCCTCGTGGCCGATGGCTGGGCGCGCAATGACGCCGCGATCTTCGAGGGCGGCAGCCTCGAGTTCCGCTCGAATGGCGGGTCGGCCACCGTGACCGACAACGTGCCGGAGCTGTTCCATGTCGCTGCCGGCGGCGGCGAGACGCTGGTGCTCGGCAACATCCTGCACAGCATCGACGCCGGCTCGGCCAACCCGCTCTCCAACAGCCTCAACCCGGACGGCACGGGCCAGGTCACCTCGGGCCTGCTCGACGGCGCCTTCACGGTCGCCTTCGAGGACAAGCCGCTGAACGGCAGCGACCGCGACTTCAACGACGCCCTCTTCACGGTCGAGCCCCTGATCACCGAGGCGGAGGTCGTCGCCGTCTGAGGCCCCGGGCCGTTGCCCGGCCTACGGTGCGGCCGGCGGCACGTCCCGATCCCGTCCCGGGGCGACGATGCCGCCGGAGATGACCAGCTTGATGCCTTCCTCGACCGTCATGTCGAGGTGGATCAGGTCGCGCGCCGGGACGAAGACGAGGAAGCCCGAGGTCGGGTTCGGCGTCGTCGGCAGGAAGATGTTGACGAAGTCGCCGTCGAAGCGGCTGCCGATCTCGCCCGAGGTGGGGCCGGTGACGAAGCCGATCACCCAGAGCCCGCGCCGCGGCCATTCGACCAGCACGACCTCGCGGAACGAACGCGAGGACTGCGCCAGCACCGTCTCGAAGATCTGCTTGAGCGTGCCGTAGATCGAGCGCACGACCGGCATCCGGTCGAGCACCCGCTCGCCGGCGCGCATCAGCGAGCGGCCGACGAAGCCGGCGGCGAACCAGCCGATGAAGATCAGCAGCAGCAGCATCACCAGAAGGCCGAGCCCCGGAATGCCGAACGGCAGGTAGTTGGCCGGGTGGTAGCGGTCGGGGATCAGGCCGCTCGCCGTCCGGTCGAGCAGGTCGAGGATCTGCCAGACGATGAAGAAGGTGATGCTGACCGGTGCGGTGACGACGATGCCGGCAAAGAGATAGGTGCGCAGCCTCGCGAGCAGCGATGGCGCCCGCACCGTGCCCTCGCCGCCACCCTCGCCCGCCGGCCGCCGCCGCCGGCCGTCCTTGCTGCCCGCCACGGCACATCCCCGCCATCGCCACCGATGGCCCGAAGGTTAGCAGCCCCGGGGCCCGTGCGCGACCGTGCCGAGCGCCCCGCCTTCCGGCCGCCGGCCCGACCGTCGTCTTGTGCATCATTCGAGAGAAACAGTAATAAAATTTCCCTAAAATTTTATCTTCTTTTTTCTTAAATAATCGATTAACCTTTTATTTAAATACGGTTGACATGCCCCAGACACCGTCGTTATTTGGACCTCGTTAGTCGGTCATCCACATGACGTGCATCGCGCACTGTCGAGGGCCGACCGGCGAGCGGAGGATCGAGAACAATGAACGTCATCAACAATTCGACCCTGCTGGTGCGGCGCATCAGCGATCTTCAGCGGCGGCGCGAGATCCTCGTCGAGCGCCAGGACCAGCTGCGGCGCACCTTGCCCGAATGGGCCTTTGCGCCCCTGCAGCTCGCCGGCATGTCGTCGGCCGAGATCCGCGGCATGATGCAGGAGATGAGCCGGGTCGAGAGCGACGCCGGGCTCGACGAGCTGGAGCGGGAGACCGAGCAGCTCGACCAGCGGATCGAGGAGCTCGAGAACGAGCTGCTCGCCACGCCGGCCCGCACGCTCGATTCGATCCATGCGGTGCTGGAGCTGGCGCTCGGCCGCTTCCGCGGGCAGACCTCGACGAACCCGAACGACCTCTTCTACGACTACGGCGACGCCCGGGTGCTGAACTTCCTCCAGCGCGCCGCCGACGACATGCGCGGCCTCCTCCAGGAAGCCCACCGCGAAGCCGTCTGAGTCCGGCCGGCGGTCCGCCGCCGGCTCAAACGGCGAGATAGCGGCGCTGCAGCTCCGGGTGGGCGGCGAGCTCCATCGAGCTGCCCTGCCAGACGCTCCGCCCGTTCTCGACGATGACGTTCGTGTCGGTCAGCTCGAGCAGCCGGCCGAGATGCGGGTCGACCAGCAGGATGGCGATGCCGGTCGCCTTCAGCGTACGGATGCACTGCCAGATCTCGCGGCGCACCGCCGGTGCCAGCCCCTCGGTCGCCTCGTCGAGCACCAGCAGCCGGGGATTGGTGAGCAGGGCGCGGCCGATCGCCAGCATCTGCTGCTCGCCGCCCGACAGCGACCCGCCCGGGTTCCGCCGCCGCTCGGCGAGCCTGGGAAAAAGCTCGAACACCCGCCCCGCGCGCCATTCGCCGGGCCGCGCCGTCGCCACCAGGTTCTCCTCGACGCTGAGGCCGGGGAAGATCTGCCGGCCCTCCGGCACCAGCGCCATCCCCCGCCTGGCGACGGCATGGGGCGGTAGTGCTGTCATGTCCTCCCCGGCGAAGCGCACGCTGCCGCCGAGCCGCCTGGTCAGGTTGAAGAGCGAGCGGATCAGCGTCGTCTTGCCCATGCCGTTGCGGCCGAGCAGGCCGACGATCCGCCCCTCCCCGACGTCGAGCGACACGCCGAAGAGCACCTGGGTGGCACCATAGGCGGCCGCAAGGTCACGAACCGCCAGCATCAGTCCTCATCCCTGAGATAGGCCTGCTGCACCTCGGGGTCGGCGCGGATCGCCTCGGGCGCACCGCTCTTGATGACCTGCCCCGCCACGAGGACGGAGATCCGGTCGGCGAGCCGGAAGACCACGTCCATGTCGTGCTCGACGAGCAGCAAGGCGTGACGCGACTTGAGCGCGGCCAGCCGTGCGGCCAACGCCGGCCGGTCGTCCGGGGCGAGGCCGGCGAAGGGCTCGTCCATGAGGATCGCCCGCGGCCGGGCGGCCACCACCATGGCGAGCTCGACCAGCCGCTGCCGGCCATGCGCCAGCTCGCCCGCCGGCCGGTCGGCATCGTCGCCGAGGCCGAGCTCGTCGAGCACGGCAAGGTCCGGGCGGGGTACCTTGCGCCACCAGCCGAAGCTCCCGCCGGCCGCCGCCCGGACGGCGAGGGCGACATGCTCGGCGACCGAAAGCTCCGAAAAGAGCGCCGTCCGCTGGAACGAGCGGGCGAGCCCCGCCCGCGCCCGCCCCGCCGGCCCCCGCCCGTCGAGCCTGCTGCCCGCGAACGCGACCGTGCCCGCATCGGCCGGGATGGCGCCGTGCAGGAGGCCGATCAGCGTGCTCTTGCCGGCGCCGTTCGGCCCGATCAGCGCGTGGATCTCGCCCGCCTCGAGATCGAGCGAAACGTTCTGCACGGCGAAGACGCCGCCATAGGCCTTGGCGAGCCCCCTCGCCTCCAGGAGAGTGCCTTCAGCCACGGCGCAGGCCAAGAAGGCCGCTGACGCCGCGGCGCGAGGCCAGCACGATGGCGAGCAGGACGAGGCCGACGAAGAGCTGCCAGTGCTCGGTGAACGAGACCAGCGTCTCCTCGAGCAGGATCAGCGCCGCGGCCCCGAGGATCGGCCCGGCGATGGTGCCGAGTCCGCCCAGCACGCACATCACGATGAGCTCGCCCGAGACCGGCCAGGCGAGGCTCGCCGGGCTGACGAAGCTGGTGAGGTTGGCGAGCAGCGCCCCGGCGAGCCCGGTGACCGCGGCCGAGAGCACGAAGGCGGCGAGCCGCAGCCGGAAGACGTCGACGCCGAGCGCTGCGAGGCGCTCCGGGTTCATCCGGCTCGCGGCGAGCGCCCGGCCGAAGGGAGCCGCCATCAGGCGCAGCTTCAGCAGGCTCCAGGCACCGAGGATCAGCCAGACGGCGATGAAGAAGGCCCGCCGGTCGTCGAGCGAGAGACCCAGAAGCTCGTTTCGCCCCCACCAGAGCGAGAGCCCGTCCTCGCCGCCATAGCGCTCGGCCGAGACGAAGCCGAAATAGAGCATCTGCGCGAAGGCGAGCGTGATCATGATGAAATAGGCGCCGCCGGTACGCAAGGTAACGAGGCCGATCAGCAGTCCGGCAAGGGCACTCCCGACCACCGCCAGCGGCCAGGCCACCAGCGCCGCGTTGCTGGCGAAGAGGCCGAGGAGCGGCGCCTCGTCGAAGGCGTGCAGCGAGAGGATGCCGACCACATAGGCGCCGAGCCCGAAGAAGGCCGCATGGCCGAAGCTGACGAGCCCGCCCATGCCGAGCACGAGGTTGAGCCCCGAGGCGGCGAGCCCGTAGATCGCGATCTTGGTCAGCACGGTCCAGAGATAGCGCTCGCCCGAGAGCTCGACATAGAGCCCGGCGAGCGCCAGCGCGCCCATGGCGAGGAGGAGCGGCCAGGCCCGGCTCATCGCCCGAGCAGCCCCTTGGGCCGAAGTGCCAGCACCAGGGCCATCAGGAGATAGATGCCCATCGAGGCGAGCGCCGGGCCGAGCCCCTCCGCCGTGCCCGCCGGCGCCAGCTCGTGGACGAGCGTCGGCAGATACGCCCGGCCCAGCGTGTCGCCGACCCCGACGAGGAGTGCTCCGATCGCGGCGCCCAGCACCGAGCCGATGCCGCCGATCACGACGACGACGAAAGCGAGGATCAGGATTGCCTCGCCCATGCCGGACTGGATGGCGATGAACGGCCCGGCAACGATGCCGGCGAGCCCGGCCAGCGCCGCGCCCAGTGCGAAGATCAGCCCGTTCAGCCGGCCGATATCGACGCCGAGCAACTGGATCATCTCGGGATGCGTGGCCCCCGCCCGCACCCACATGCCGACCCGCGTGCGCATCACGAGGAACCAGAGCCCGACCATGACGAGGAGGCCGACCAGGATCACCGCGAGGCGGTAGAGCGGATAGGGCGCACCCGGCAGGATCTCGACCGTGCCGGCAAGCCAGTCGGGCGGGTCGAGGGCCAGAGGCTGCCGGCCGAAGACGAGGCGCACGGTCTCGTTGGCGATCAGGATCACGGCGAAGGTGGCGAGCACCTGGTCGAGATGCCCGCGGCCCGCCAGCGGCCGCACGATCACCCGGTCGAGCACGACGCCGAAGAGCGCGGCTGCGGCGACCCCCGCCACCAGCCCGAGCAGGAACGAGCCCGTCGCCCCGACCACCGCGGCCGCCACATAGGCGCCCGCCATGAAGAGCGAGCCATGCGCCAGGTTGATGAAGTTCATGACGCCGAACACCAGCGTCAGCCCGGCCGCCATCATGAAGAGCGTCATGCCGAGCTGCACGCCGTTCAGAAGCTGTTCGAGAAAAAG
>JAUIID010000313.1 GCA_030431615.1 Alphaproteobacteria bacterium | reverse complement strand
GAGATCCTGCCCGACGGCTTCGAGCGCGTCTTCTTTGCCTCATCGGGCTCGGAGGCGAACGACACGGTGATCAAGTCCGTCTGGTACTACTGGAACCTGATGGGCAAGCCCGCCAAGAAGACCTTCATCAGTCGCACGCTCGGCTATCACGGGGTCGGGCTGGGCTCCGCCAGCCTCACCGGCATGCGCTTCATGCACGACCCGTTCGATCTGCCGCTGGAGCGCTTCGCCCATATCGGCAATCCCTACTGGTTCGCCGAGGGCGGCGATCTCGACCCTGACGCATTCGGCAAGGTCGCCGCAGGTTGGCTCGAGGCGAAGATCCTGGAGATTGGCCCCGACAACGTGGCGGCCTTCGTCGCCGAGCCGATCCAGGGTGCCGGCGGCGTCATCATCCCGCCAGCGACCTACTGGGCCGAGGTGCAGGGCATTTGCCGGCAGTACGACGTGCTCCTGGTTGCCGACGAGGTGATCTGCGGCTTCGGGCGGACCGGCAACTGGTGGGGCTCGACGACGTTGGACATCGCCCCCGACATCATCCCGATGGCCAAGGGTCTCTCCTCGGGCTACCAGCCGATCGCCGCCGTGGCCTTCCACGACCGGATCGCCGACGTGCTCGCCGCCTCGGGCACCGAGTATGCCCATGGCGTCACCTATCACGGTCATCCGGTGGCATCCCGGGTGGCGCTCGAGACCATCCGGATCATGCAGGAGGAGGGGCTCGACACCCGGGCATCCGGCCCGATCGGGACCTATTTCCGGGACCGGTTGATGACGCTGGCCGACCATCCGCTGGTCGGCGAGGTTCGCACCTGCGGCCTTCTCGCCTGCGTCGAGCTCGTCGAGGACAAGGCGGCGCGCCGGCCCTGGCCGGCGGCCCGCAAGGTGGGGCTCACCTGCCGCGAGCACTGCTTCGACAACGGCCTCGTCATGCGCGCGATCCGCGATGGCATGGTGCTCTCACCGCCGCTGATCGTCAGCGAGGCGGAGGTCGACGAGATGGTGAGCAAGGCGGCCGATGCCTTCGACCTGACGCTCCGCACGCTCGACAGCTGACCGTTACAGCAGCCAGAAGAGCAGGAACACACCCAGCACCAGGCGGTAGATCACGAATGGCGTGAAGCTGGACGTCTGGAGCCACTTCATCAGGCCCCAGATGGCGCAGAGCGCGGCGACGAAGGCGAGGAGCGCTGCCCAGAGCGCGTCCGCCTGCAGCGTCGCGTCGCCGCTCTGCAACAGGTCGAGCGTGGCGAGGAGGCCGGCGGCGGCGATCGTCGGAATCGAGAGCAGCATCGAGAACCGGGCGCTCTCGGTTCGGCTGAAATGCAGGAAGAGCGCTGCCGTCATGGTGATACCCGAGCGGCTGGTTCCGGGCAGGATTGCCAGCACCTGGGCGAGCCCGATCACGATGGCGTCGCGCAGCGTCATCTGGTCCAGCCCGCGATCGTGACGCTCGGCGCCGCGATCGGCGAACCAGAGGACGATGCCGAAGACGATCGTCGTCGTTGCGATGAGCAGGCCGCTCCGGAAGGTCGTGCCGACCAGGTCCTTGGCGAGGAGGCCGGCGAGGACGATCGGGAGGGTGGCGACGATGAGATGCAAGACCAGCCGTGAGCGGTGGTCGGGGCGTCCCGTGATCGCCAGCCAGAGCCCGGCCACGAGGTCCAGCACGTCGCGGTGGAAGTAGAGCAGCACGGCGGCCAGCGTGCCGACATGCACGGCGATGTCGATCGCCAGCCCCTGGTCCGGCCAGCCGAAGATGACGGGCACGAGGATGAGGTGCGCGGAAGAGCTGATCGGCAGAAATTCGGTGATGCCCTGGACGACCGCGAGCACGAGCAGGTTGAGCAGATCCATGCTTCTATCGGGGTCCCGGTAGCCTGGCCCGCCGCGGCGGGGCGCGGCTTGATCGCCACAGCGGGATTTGCCATACCCGCAGAGGTGGTCCCGCCGCAACTCGGCTGTGTGCCTCCCGGACCACCAGATCCTCGAAAAGCATTGAGCCGCTGGACATCGCCTCGGGCAGCAGCCCGTGGTGCGGCCGCGTTGCCGGAAGGCGAGGGACCATGCACGACGATCCGAACGACGGCGAGCGCCCGGCGCTGGTGCCTTTCACGGCCGCGAGCCATCCGGCCGATCTCGCCGAGCTGCTCGAGGAGATGGCCCCCGAGGCGGCGCGCGTGGCGCTGCTCGCCCTGCCGCTCGGCCACGGTGGCGAGACCTTCGGCTATCTCCCGCCTGAGGTTCAGGTGGCGCTGGCCCGAGTTCTGAGCCGCGGCGAGCTCGCCGCGATCGTCACCGAGATGAACGGCGACGACCGCGCCGATCTCTACAACCGTCTCACGCCCGAGCAGCAGGAAGCGCTCCTGCCGGGCCTCGCCCAGGCCGAGCGTGAGGATATCCGCCGGCTCGCCGCCCACCGGGAGGGGACGGCCGGGGCCATCATGACCTCGGACTACGCGACGCTGGCGCCCGGCCTGACAGTCCATCAAGCCATAGGCAAGCTGCGCCTCGAGGCACCCGATAAGGAGACCATCTACCGCGCCTACGTAGTCGATGCCGAGCGCCGCCTGATCGGCTCGGTGCGGCTGCAGACGCTGATCCTGGCCCAGCCGCACCGCACCGTCGAGGAGGTCATGGAGCGTGCCA
>JAUIID010000143.1 GCA_030431615.1 Alphaproteobacteria bacterium | reverse complement strand
CCACCATCCCCGACGCCGCGACCGGCCTCGACACCCTCCACTTCATCGACGCCTGCGTCCGCTCCTCCGAGACGGGGAGCTGGCAGAAGGTCGAGCGCTGAGCCCTCAGGGCCTGACCAGCATCCAGATCGCCATCGCCACCATCATGACGTTCTCGGTGAGCGAGACGAAGCCGAGCGGCACGTTGCTCTTGCCGCCGACGCAGGCGCATTTGAGCTCGCGCTTGTCGACATAGACCGCCTTGAAGACCGAGATGGCACCCACCGTGCCGATGAAGAGCGCCACGGGTGCCGCGAGCCAGATCAGGGCACCGGCGATCATCAGGACACCCGCCAGCGTCTCGCCGAAGGGGTAGAGATAGGCGTAGCGCACCTCGCGCCGGGCCAGGAGGTCGTAATTCAGGAACATCGTGCTGAAGCTCTCGAGGTCCTGCAGCTTCTGCACGCCGAGGAAGCACATCGAGATGGCGATGAACCACTCGAGCGCCCGCACGGTGAGGATCGTCCCGAAAGCCGCCCAGCTCACCGCCAGCGCCATCAGGAACGCGGTGGCGAAGATCGCGATAACGGGCTGGTAGCTCGTCTCGCCTTCCTTCTGCACGTGCTGGCCCAGATGCTCGCGCAGGTCGTCATAGCCGCCGATCCGCTCGCCACCGATGAAGACCTGCGGCGTCGTCTCGACCCCGTGCTCGCGCTGGAACGCCTCCGTCTCCGCGCGCGACCGCAAGGGGTGATCCTCGACGGTGAAACCCTTGCGCTCGAGCAACGACTTGGCCTTGAGCCCGAAGGGGCACAAGTGGTCCTCCATCACCATCCGGTAGAGGTCGGCCTTGCCTGTCTGCGCTGCCATGTCGAAATCCTCCTTCGCCTGAAGCAGTTCGCGTTCGACAGGCAAACATCCTTCCATGGCTGGAAGGTTCCGCACTTTCCTTTCAATGCCCTTCCCCCGCGCCCCGAGGGCCATCACGAATCGTTATGACCAGCGCGGCCCGGATCACCGGACGACACTTGCTGGCCCGCAAACGACCCCACCGACCCCGCAACTGTCGCGCTATATGCGACAGCTGAACCCAAACTGTCGCGTTATACGCGACAGGCGAGGCCCAACTGTCGCGTATAACGCGACATAAGCAATCGTGATGTCGCAGATTCCGCGACAGTTCGGATTCGCTGTCGCGTTATACGCGACAGTGGACGACGAACGAACCGGAGGAATCGACGAACGAACCCACAGAATGTGCCGTCTGGTGGGTTCGTTCGTCGGTCTGGCGGGTTCGTTCGCGACCCCCGGGCCGCCAGATTCGCACCCTTTCTCCCGGGACCGATCCCGCCAGGCCTGTTTTGCCGAACGGACCCGAGACAGCGCTTGCTCCAGCCTCGCTCCTAGGGTATAAATCCTAGAGCAATGCGCGGCTCCTGTACCGGAACCCGTCGATCAGGCTGGCTCGACAATTGGCAGGGACGGCGTCACCTATTTCACCAGCGGCCGGCAGCAATCGCTCGCCGTGCCGATCGCCGCCGACTGCCGTTTCGACCTCTCACCCAAGCTGAATGCGCTCGCCATGCTGATCGTCGTCTTCAATATCCTGGTCATCGCCCAGAGCGAGGCCGTGCGCCGCCGTCGCGAGGGAGCCGCGGCATGAGCCCCTCCCCCGTCGACGTCACCGAGATCTGGGCGCGCACCGGCGACATCCGCCAGCTCGCCTCGCTCCGGCGCATCACGCTCGAGGACGGTGCCGAGGCCGGGGTCCGGGCACTCGCCTTCGACACCGGCGGCGGCCTCGCCTTCTGGGCGCTCGAGGGTCGCGCCCTCGATCTGGCGACGCTCTCCTGGCTCGGCCTCAACTGCGCCTGGCAGGGGCCCGGCGGCTTCGCCCGGCCGGGGCTGCACCCGGCCGAGAGCGATCAGGGACAGGGGTTCCGGCGGGCCTATTCCGGCCTGCTCGTCACCTGCGGCCTCGGCCACACCCGCCAGCCCAAGGACGGCTACCCGCTGCACGGCCGCCTGCCCTTCACGCCCGCCCGGCTGATCGCGGCGGGCGAGGACTGGAGCGCCCCCGAACCCTGCCTGTACGCCGAGGCGGAGGTGGTCGACGCTATCGCCGGCGGCGAGAACTGGCTGCTGCGGCGCCGGATCGAGGCACCGATCGGCGGCAGCACCATCCGCCTCACCGACACCGTCACCAACCGCTCGCGCGAGACCCGGCCGCAGCCGATCCTCTACCATTTCAATCTCGGCTACCCGCTGCTCCGCCCCGGCTGCAGCTTCGACTGCAACGGCACCGGGCTGCTTCGCCCGCCGGCCGAGCCCGATCCGGATGCCAAGCCCCGCGTCACCTGCCGCCCGGCGCCATCGGACGATGGCTGGGCACGCTGCAGCCTTGCCGCCCCGCCCATGGACAACTGGCCGGGCATCCGTCTCGAGCTGGCCTTTGCCACCGACACCCTGCCCTTCCTGCAGGTCCTCGAGGACTTCCGGGCGGGCATGAACCTGATCGGCGTCGAGCCGGCCAACACCGACCGCTCGTCCGACGGGCGAAGCGTCCCGGACCCGAGTGCCGATCTCGACCCCGGTGCCAGCCGGCAGTATCGGGTCACCTTCAAGCTCGAGACGGTCACCATGACCTAGGAGCCGCCTTCCGGGGCGGCTCCCCCTTGAGGCATCGGGGAACCGGGTCCGACAGCGAAGCGTTCATGAGCGCCCCATCGCTCCTCCGCTTCAGGTCGGACACCGCCCGATGTCAGTCATCACTGCTGCACCGCCAATCCAGACGTCGACGGCGCTCGACGTGCCGACACTTCCGGCAGTGCGCCTGCCGCCCTTTCTCTTCAGTGAGCCCATGCCGCCTCTGCCGGTCGCCGCGACCTCGCGACACGACGAGGCGGGCTGGTCCGCCATCGCCGCCGAGATCGGCGCCGGCTATGTCGCGCGGGGGCTGGTCGGCTCCCTCGAGGTGCAGTGCTTCGGCGCGATCCCGGAAACCTTGGGTGCCCTGGTCACGGTCCCGGCGCGGAACGAGGCCGGCAGCATCCGGGCACTCCTGGCAGGGTTGCAACGCGCCCTGGCCGCGAGCCCGACCCCTGCCGCCGTCGTCCTCTTCGCCAACAACTGCGACGACGGCACGGCGCCCGCCGTCACCGCTCTGGCGCCGACACTGGGCGTCCCCCTGATCCTCGTCGAAGGCCGGTTGCGGCGGCCGCATGCGCATGTCGGCATTGCCCGGCGCATGGCCATGGACATCGCCCTGGGACTGGGCGCCCCGGACTGCGCGATCCTGACGACCGATGCCGACACGCGGGTTGGCGACGGGTGGGTGCGCGAACTCACCAGACTTCTCGCCGGGGGCTTCGACCTCATCTGCGGCGATTTCGAGATCGAGGACCCGGCGCCGGAGGTGCGCGGCCTGCAGCGTCATCCGCTCTGGCGAATGGAGGCCCGCTACGCCGCACTGCAGAACCGGGTCCAGCATGCCTGCGATCAGGTGATCGGCCGGCAGCCGGTCGGTGGCGCCTGCCCGCACTATGTCGAAGCCGGCGCCAATATCGCCCTCACCGCCGGGCTCTATCGCAGGCTTGGCGGTCTGCCGCCGGTCGCCTGCAGCGAGGATCGGGCACTTGTCCGGGCAGCCGAGCTGGCCGGTGCCCGGATCTGCTACACCGAGCGGGCACCTGTGCAGACCTCCGGCCGCCTCGACGGGCGGGCGCCCGGGGGGTTGGCGGCGACCTTGAGCCGCCGGCTGGTCGATGCGGCCCCCAAGCTCGACCAGCGGCTCCGATCGGCCGCAGGCCTGCGCAGCCGCTGGACCAACGCACTTCGGGCCGCTGCCCACAGGACGGCTACCGACGGGCGGAGCGCGTCAACAGCCGCGTATCACGCCCATATGGAGAACGAGTGGCAGCGGTCGGTCGTCGAACCGCCACTTGCGGCAAGTACCGCGGGCAGGGAACTCCCGCGCCTGGGTCGGCTGCTCAGCTTCGAGATCGAGCCGGCACTGATGCAATGGGCGGCGGAGATCGGACGATGACGGTAAGCGCTCTACGACACCCGCTGAAGCCGGGCCTCACCTTCGACGCCGATCTCGACCGCTGCGCCGATGCCATCCGGCGTCTCTCGCCACCGGCGGAGCAGGAATGCCCGGCATCACCCATGGTCGCCGAGCTGCGCCGCCACGGCTTGCTGGCCGCGGCGGTGCCGGCCACCGATGGCGGCCTCGGCCTGGCACACGAGCCGGAGGACCCGCTTCGACTGGTGCGGATGCTGACCCGGATCGGCCAGGCCAATCTCTCGGCGGGGCGCCTCCTCGAGGGTCACGTCAATGCACTCAAGCTCGTGGCCCTCCACGCCGAGGGCGAAGCGCGGCGGAAGCTGCTCTCCCTGGCGCGCGACGGCGGCCTCTTCGGCGTCTGGGGTGCCGAGGGACGCCACCCTGTCCGGCTCAGGGCCGCCCAGGATGGCCGGCTCGAGCTCACTGGCGAGAAGCTCTTCGCCTCCGGCACCGATACGGTCGACGTCGCCATCGTGACCGCAAGGGATGCGGACAACCGGACCCTGCTGATCGCCCTGCCGACCGCGACGCTCACCGGGCGCCTCTTTCCGGCCGAGTGGTCGGTCTCGGGCATGAAGGCCACGGCTTCGGGACGCTGCAACCTCGATGGCGTTCGCATCGCCCCTAGCGACCTGCTCGGCGGGCCGGACACCTATTTCCGCGAGCCCTGGTTCGAGGGCGGCGTCTGGCGCTATGCCGCGGTGCAGCTCGGCGGCATGTACGCCATTACCGGCCACGCGGCAGATCAGCTCCGGGCCCGCCGGCAGGCGACGGCCCCCCTTCAGGCGGCCCGGCTCAGGCAGATGGTGACGGCGTGCGAGACCGCGCATCTCTGGGTCGCGTCGGCGGCGCTGGCGACGGAAGCGCCGGCGGCCAGGCCCGCCACGGCCCGGGTGGCGGTCCTCGCCCGGCTCAAGGTTGCCGAGGAAGCCGCCCGCCTCCTCCAGCTCGCCGACGAGGCCATGGGTGCGGCCTCCTTCGCGCTCTCGCACCCGGCCGAGCGGGTGCGCCGCGATCTCCAGCTCTATCTGCGCCAGGCGGACCCCGACGGCATGGGGCAACGTGCCATGGAACGCATCCTCGAGGATGACGAGGAGCGCAGGCGCTGGGGCATCGGATGAACGCACACAGCCAATACCCGCTGCTCGCGGCCCTGCATGGTCAGCAGGCGGGTGCTGCCGCAGATTTGCTGGATGGCGTGGCGTCCCTCTGCGTGGTGGCACCTCACCCCGATGACGAGACGCTCGGTTGCGGCCTGCTGCTGCTGGCGGCGGCGGAACGCGACCTGCCCATTACTATCGTCTGCATGACCGACGGCAGCCGGTCCCACCCGGGCTCTGTTGCCTGGCCAGCCGAGCGACTGGCCGCAGAGAGGCGACTGGAGCTGACCCGGGCGGTGCGTTGCCTGGCACCGGCCGCCACGGTGGTTTGGCTCGGCTACCCCGATACCGGGCTGCCGACCGACGGCCCGGCGCTCGCCGCGGCCAGCGCCCGACTGGCCCGGCACCTGCCGCAGCGGCACGACGCCCTGATCCTGACGACCTGGCCGCATGATCCGCATGGCGATCATGCGAGCACCACCCGCCTGGTCGAGGCAGCGCGCGGCCCCGACCATCCGGCGCGACTGTTCCACTACCCGATCTGGGGCCGCTTTCTCGACCGCGATCCCAGGCCGGGATTCGATCGGGCACTCCTCGTCACGGGTGACACCGAGGCCAGGGCCCGCAAGCGCCGCGCCCTCGCCTGCCACCGGACCCAGATGTCGAGGCTGATCCCTGACGATCCCGAAGGCTTCGTGATGCCCAAGTGGATGCAGGAGCACTTCGTCGAGCATCCCGAGATCTATCTTGCCGCTTGATCGAACCACCCGGCATCTCTGCCACCTTTACCGGCAGAACCCCGATCCCTGGGGCCACGCAACGCGTGCCTACGAACAGGCGAAGTTCGCTCGGACCATCGCTGCGCTGGACGGGCGCCACTATCGGCAGGCGGTCGAGATCGGCTGCGGCATCGGCGTTCTGACCGAGCTCCTGGCACCGCACTGCGATGCACTCTTCGGCATCGACTGCGTGGCGCGCGCGGTAGACGCAGCCCGCCAGCGCCTCGCCGGGCAGCCGCATGTCCGGCTGACGGCTGGCGTCGCACCGGACGACCTGCCCGACCTCGCCCCCGACCTGATCATGCTCTCGGAGGTGCTCTACTTCATGATCCCGGACGAGATCGCCCGGCTGGCCGCCTGGATCGACGTCCATGCAGCCCCGGACGCCCGGATCATCGTCGTTTCATGGCAGGGCCCGACGGGCGAGGCCCTTTCGGGCCCCGCTTCCGCCGCGCTCCTGCACGACGCGCTGGTCGGCTGGTCTCGCCGCCAGGAGGATGGCGACGGCTACCGGATCGACCGGATCGACCGATTGGGCAACTAGAGCCTCAGCGGCTCATCGTCCGTTCGGCCTTGCGCTGGGCGTCGGCCAGCTCGTCCTGGATGTCGCCACCCTGGATGATCGACTGCAGGGCCACGACGAGCTCATCCATCACCGCATAGAACTTCGGGCTCTTGATGGGATTGTCGTTGGTGTCCGGCAGGGCCTGGACGAAGACCTGGGTATAGGCGTCGTCGCCCATGGCACCGCTGGTCAGGAGCGGCATGCTGCCGGTCGAGAGCTGGCTCGAGGCTTCGAAATAGGCCGTCGTGATCTCGGGATCGAAGATCACGTGGCGGATGAACTCGGCCGCCAGGTCCTTGTGCTCGGAGCCGGCAGAGATGGTGATCTCGTGCGGGTTGCCGATGGTGCGCCGCTTGCCCGACGGGTCCATGGGCATCGGTGCAGCCCAGATGTCGCCATCGGCGGCGGTGGTGAGCTTGCCGCCCGAGAGGTTGTTGAAGAGGCCGCGGCCCCAGGGGCCCTCGAAGATGAAGCCGGCGCGGCCGGCGGCCATCGTGTTGCGCGTCTCGTCGATGGTGAAGCCGGAAGGCGCGCATTCCGAATCGGTGAGCTCCTTGACCCACTCATAGGCAGCGGCCGCCTCGGGCGTGTCGAACGTGACGTTGCCTTCGGCATCGACGATGTCGCCGCCCTGGCCGTAGATGATCGGGATGGTCCACTGGGCGGAGTTGGGGTTGCGCGCGGTGCGCAGCGCAATGCCGTAGATGGGGGCGCCATCAACGTCGGGCAGCGCGCAGATCGCCTTCGCGGCCTCGAGCAGCTCGGGCCAGGTCTGCGGCGGGGCGTCGGGGTCGAGTCCGGCCTGCTCCATCAGGTTGCGGTTGTAGAACATGATGATCGGCCCGGGGACCCAGGGCATGGCCATGATCTGGCCGTCGAAGGTCACCGAGTCGAGCGAGGACTGCGGGATCTGGGCCCACTCTTCGGCCGTGAAGTAGTCGTTCAGCGGCTCGAGCGCGCCAATGTCGTTGAGAGCCGGAATCCAGCCCGCGATGAGGTGGATGTTGTCGGGCGCGTTGCCGGCGAGCGAGGCGACGGTCGCCTGCTTGAGAGCCTGGTCGAACGGCACGTCGTTGAGGATCCAGTCGACGTCCGGGAACTTCTCCTCGAATCCGGTCTCGATGGCACTGACAGCCGCCGCGTGATGCGGATACAGATTGATCCAGCCGCTGTAGTTCAGCTCGGTCTTGTCCTGGGCCGCCGCCCCGGTGGCGGCGAGCGCCACAGCCGCGGCGAGCGTGGCCATTTTCCTGTTGAGCATCCGGAAGCCTCCTTTTTTCTCGTGGTTCAGCCCTTCACGGCGCCGGCCGTGACGCCACTCATGAAGGTTCGTTGGAAAACGGTAAAGAGCAGGAAGATCGGCAGCGAAACCATGACCGAGAGCGCCATCATCTCGGACCAGGCACCCTCGAACTCCGTCAGGAACGACATCGAGATGCCGGCCGGGAGCGGTCGCATGCTGGTCGAGGAGACGAAGGTCAGCCCGAAGAGCAGCTCGTTCCAGGAGGTGACGAAGACGAAGATCGCGGATGCCCCGAGGGCCGGACGCGCCATCGGCAGGACGATGCGAAAGAGCGTGTAGGCACGGCTGGCGCCATCCACGAACGCCGCCTCCTCGACCTCGACCGGCAGCTGGTCGAAGAAGTTCTTCAAGAGCCACACACAGACCGGCAGGGTGATCACGGTATGGCCGATGACCAGCCCGATATAGCTGTTCAGCAGGCCGAGCTGCACGAACATCAGGTACATCGAGATCATCAAGAGCGGGATCGGAAAGGCCAGGGACGCCATGAAGAACATGAGGATGGCGTTGCGGCCGGGCAGCCGGTAGCGCGAGAGGCCATAGGCCGCGAGGGCACCGGCCCCGGTCGCGAGGACCGCGGAGAGCAGGCCGACGATCACGCTGTTGAGGAAGTACCTGCCGAGCAGGCCCGTGAACTGGGTGGTGTACGCCTCGACCGTCGGGTTCCGCGGGATGAACTGCGGCGGATAGCTGAAAACATCGGCCAGGGGCTTGAACGAGGTCGAGACCATCCAGACGATCGGCAGGAGCAGGATCGCGAGGGACGCCACGACCAAAGCGTGCATACTGAAGCTCGTCGCCAGGCGCGACAGCTTGTAAACGACCGCACTGCGCTGGCGCGGCAGCGGCTTCGATCCCGTGCGCAGGACCTCGGTGTTCATGCCAGATTCCGGCGCAGGGCGACGCGCACGTAGAAGAGCGCGAACGCCATCAGGAGGATGAGCCAGATGGTGCCGATGGCCGAGGCGAGGCCGAAATCCCAGTCCTCGAAGGCCGTCTTGTAGGTGTAGAGCGAGAGCACCATCGTCGCGTTGACCGGCCCGCCCTGGGTGAGGACGAAGATCATCGTCATTTCCTGGAAAAAGCGGACGGCCTGCAGGAGGGCTGCCACCAGGATGATGTTCTGCATCAGGGGCAGGATGACGTAGCGCTGCCGTTGCAGGAAGCTTGCCCCGTCAATGGCCGCGGACTCGACCAGCTCGGACGGGATGCCCTGCAGAGCGGCAAGACAGATGACCATGATGAAGGGGATGGCCCGCCAGGCGTAGCCGCTGATGATCGCCCATTGCGAGGCGTTCTGGTCGAACATCCACTTGACCGGTGCCTCGATCAGCCCGACCTGCATGAGCAGATAGTTGACGAGGCCGTAGTCCTGGCTGAACAGCCAGCCCCAGAGGATGGCGATGACGATCCAGGGCACCACCCAGACCTGGAAGATGGCGGCGCGAAAGATGGCGGCCCCGCGGATCCCGGAAATCAGCAGCGTGGCCAGGCCATACCCGCCGGCCGTGGCGATGATGGTGGCGGCGCCCACGATGAAGACCGTGTTCCACAGCACTTCCCAGAACTCGCCGTCCTCGAGGAGATAGACGAAGTTCTCGAACCCGACGAAGGACCGGCCGGAGCTCAGCGGGCTGGCGTCAGTGAAGGCGAGGCCGACACTGTTGACCACCGGATAGACGATGAAAAGGCCGACGAGCAGGATCGACGGCGCGAAGATTGCCGCCAGGAAAACTGGCGCCTGCCTTGGTGAGAAGCCCAAACCGCCTCCCTGCTGAACGGCTGTCCGCCCGGTATCGGGCCGATGCGCCGTCGATAACCGTCGGTTATTGCTGACTTGTCGGTTAGTGCTTGTCGCAGCGGGCTGTCATCGTCAAGACAAATGTCGTCGGCTGGTTGCCGTCGAACCGGGAGCAGAAGGGAGAATCCTATGGCATCGGCCCGAAGGCCCAACGTGATCCTGATCGTCGCCGATGACCTGGGCTACGGCGATATCGGCGCCTTCAACGAAGGGCGCGTAGCGACGCCCAATCTCGACCGGCTGGTCCGTGAAGGCGTCACCTGCCGACAGCATTATGCCGCCTCGCCGATCTGCGCGCCGTCACGCGCGGCCCTGCTCACCGGACGCTACAACCACCGCACCGGTGCCATCACCCAGCACGAGATCCACGGCCTCGACCGCATAGCGCTTCGCGAGGTCACGCTCGCCGATCGCTTCCGCCATGCCGGCTACGCCACCGGGCTAGTCGGCAAGTGGCACAACGGTACGTTCGACCGGCGCTACGAGCCCAATGCCCGCGGCTTTCAGGAGTTCGTCGGGTTCTGCGGCGGCTGGGTCGACTATTTCGACTACACGCTCCGGGTCGACGAGAGCACGCGCCGCTCGGACGGCGAGTACATGACCGACGTGCTGACCGAGGAAGCCGTGGGCTTCGTCGAACGCCACAAGCGAGAGCCCTTCTTCCTGCATCTCGCCTACAGCGCACCGCACTCGCCCTTCCAGGCACCCGCCGGCATGGCCGAGCCGCATCAGGAGAAGGGCCTGAACCGGATCGTCGCCACGACCTACGCCATGATCGAGCGGATGGACGAGGGCATCGGCCGGTTGCTCGACAAGCTCGACGCCGAGGGGCTGGCCGAGCAGACGATCGTCCTCTTCACGAGCGACAATGGCCCTGCCTTCTTCAACCCGCCCTACATGCTCGAGCCCGGCGAGGACACGTTCAACGAGCGATTCAATGCGGGCCTCAGGGGCAGCAAGGGCTGGATCTACGAGGGCGGTATCCGGGTGCCGATGCTCCTTCGCTATCCCGCGCGGATTCCGGCCGGGACCGCCAATGACGACCTCATCCAGTTCGTCGACTGGGTGCCGACCCTGATGCGGCTGGCCGGGCTACCGGCGATGGATGCACCACCGCTCGACGGCAGCGACGTCTCGGCCTGCCTGATGGGCCAGCCCGCCGACCTCCCGGACCAGCAGTTCTGGCAGTGGAACTTCTACATGCCCTGCATCGGCACCAACGCGGCGATGCGGGACGGCTCCTGGAAGCTGGTCCGGCCGATGATGGCGGGCACGCGCTTCTTCAGTCCCGAGCTCTACGCGACGCCCGACGACGCTGCCCTCGCCAAGGCGTTCGTCGCGGCGGATATCGCGCACAAAAAGGACCCGCTCGCGATTCAGGAGCTCGTGCCGGTGCCGCGCCTCTGCCTGCCCTCGCCCGAGCCGCTCGAGCTCTACGATCTTGCCAGCGACCCCGGCGAGCAGCACGACCTCGCCGCCCTGCATCCGGACCGGGTGGCACGGATGCAGGCGAGGCTCGAGGACTGGTTCGACCGGGTCGAAGCCGATCGCCTGACGACCGCCGAAGCGGCCGCCTGAGCGGCAGGCGTCAGCCGCGTGGCGGGGGCGGCGTCATCGCCAGCGTGGCGAGGAGGCCGCCGTCGACCTTGAGGTCGACGCCCGTGATCCAGGCGGACCGCGGCCCGGCGAGGAAGGCGATCGCCTCGGCAATGTCGTCCGGCTGGCCAAGCCGGCCGAGCGGCAGGCGGCCCGCCTGCTCGGTCAGCACCGCGTCGCCGCCACGGTCCGGGAACATCTCGTCCCAGGACTTCCGCAGGAGCGGCGTGTCGATCGGGCCGGGGCAGACCGCGTTGACCCGGATCCCGTCCGCCCCGTGATTGAGCGCCATGCCGCGGGTCATGCCGAGCAGCGCCGTCTTCGTGGTCACGTAGGCGAGCCGTTCGCCGAGCGTGGCGAAGGAGTGGACCGAGGCGACGACGACGATGGCACCGCCACCGCGCTTCTTCATCTCCGGGATGCCGTGCTTGGCGCCGAGCATCACCGCGTCGAGATTGATCGCCATGACCCGCCGCCAGTCTTCCTCGGCGACCTCGACCGCGCCACCAAACGTGCCGACGCCGGCATTGGCGACCAGGATGTCGAGCCCGCCGAAGCGATCCACCGCCAGCTTCGTCAGCCGCTCGGCACTGGCGGACTCGGCCAGATCCAGTGCCATCCCGGCCATGGAGAGGCCGGCGGCCTCGGCTTCGGCCAGGGTCGCCGCCACGTCCTTCTCGTTCGACGAGCAGATCACGACCGAGGCGCCCGATTTCGCGAGGCGCCAGGCCGTTGCTTTGCCAATGCCTCTGGTGGCACCCGTGACGATCGCCACCTTGCCGGCAAATTCGCCTTCACTCATCTCGCCAAGTCCCCATCAATTGCCGGCACGACGCAACGAAAACCCAGATGGCGGATGGCGGTGTCGATCGCCTGGCCCTGCCGCGCCGCCGGTCGATAGCGCAGGCAGTACTCGTCCGTGCAGAGAAAGGAGCCGCCCTTGACCACCTTGCGCGGTATCCGGAGATGCGGCGCGAACGGGTCGAGGCTGCCCTCGCGGGTGCCGCCCTTCGGGTTGCTCGGCACGCAGCAGGGCTTGTCAGCATCGGGCGCGTGCTTGTCGGTGTACCAGTCCGTGGTCCACTCCCAGACATTGCCCGCCATGTCGTAGAGCCCATAGCCATTGGGCGGGTATGAGCCCACGGGCGAGGACAGCTTGCGGTCGTCAGGGGCGGTGTTCTCGTAGGGAAAGCGGCCATGCCACGTCTTGGCCATGGATCGCCCCTCGGGCTCGAATTCGTCGCCCCAGCAGTAGTCGGCGTCCTCGAGCCCACCGCGGGCCGCGAACTCCCACATCGCCTCGGTGGGCAGCGTTTTGCCGCACCAGCGGGCATAAGTCAGCGCGTCCTCGACGGTGACGTGGACCACGGGGTGTTCGGCCTGGGCTTCGGAACCCGGTCCCTCCGGCCGGCGCCAGCAGGCGCCGGGCACGTAGTCCCACCACTGGCGAAAATCCTTGAGGTCCACCGGCCCCTTCGTCGGGCGGAAGACGAGCGCACCGGGCTTCAACAGACCGGGATCGATCCCTGGATAGAGAGCCGGATCGATCGGCCGCTCGGCCTCGGTGACATAGCCCGTAGCGGCAACGAAGCGGGCGAAGTCGGCATTGGTGACGGGGTATGGGTCGATCCAGAAGGCATCGACGCGGACCCTGCGCGACGGCGCCTCCTCCAGGTAGTGGCGGTCCGAGCCCATGCGGAACTCGCCGCCCTCGAGCCGCACCATGGCGTCGAGATCGGGCTGGCCCACTGGCACGACCACGGGCGGTGCCGGGCGCGGGGCCGGCCGACGCGTGCCCTGGCGCCGCAGCTTGCGGGCAAGGCTGGTCATTCGGCCGGTGCTGCCGGCCGTCGGGCACCGGCGATGAGGCGGGTCACCGAGCGACGGAGCACCGGCAGGCTGCCGGCCAGGGTGAGGATCAGAACGATAAGCAGGCCGAGGGCGATCGGTCGCGTCACGAGCGGCGAGAGATCGCCGTCGCCGATGATCATGGCATTGCGCAGGAACTCGTCGAGCAGGCTGCCGAGCACGATGCCGAGCACCATGGGAGCGAGCGGGAAGTCCAGCCGACGCATGACATAGGCGAGTGCCCCGAAGGCCAGCATCATCCAGACATCGCCGTATTGCAGCTTCGAGGCGTAGGCACCCATCACGCCCATGGCGATGACCACGGCCATGATGTTCTCGCGCGGGATCAGCAGCACGTGGATGATGACGTGGGCCAGGGCGAGGCCGACGATCAGCATGGCGACCACGCCGAAGAGCAGCCCGATCACCATGTACTCGAAGAGGTCGAGGTTCTCGAAGAGGAACATCGGCCCGGGCGTCAGCCCGTGGACGAAGAGGGCGGCCATGATGATCGCCGCGCCGCCGCTGCCCGGCAGGCCGAGCGCGATCACCGGGATCAGCGAGGATGGCACCACCGCGTTGTTGCCAGTCTCGGCGGCGATGACGCCCTCGGTCGAGCCCTTGCCGTAGAGATCCGGGTTGCGGCTGGTGCGCTTGGCGAGGACGTAGGAGATCCAGGCCCCCATGTCGGCGCCGAGCCCGGGCAGGATGCCGACGATGCTGCCGATCGTGCCCGACTGCAGCACCACGCGGACCCGCCCCTTCAGATCCTCGAGCGTGGGCATGATCCGGCCGATCTTGTGGGTCACCGGCTGCAGGTCGACGTCGCGGTCGCGCATCGCCACCACGACCTGGCTGATGCCGAAGAGCCCGACGATGGCCGCCACCAGCCCGACCCCGGCCTCGAGGTAGTGCGAGCCGAAGGAGAAGCGCGGGTGCATGTGCAGGTCATCGAGCCCCACCTGCGCGATCAGGAGGCCGGCCATGCCGGCGATCCAGCCCTTGATCGGATCGTCGCCGGTGAGGGAGCCGGCCATCATCACCCCGATCAGCACGAGCAGCAGCAGCTCCCAGGACGTGAACAGCAGGGAGACCTTGACCAGCCATGGGGTGAGGAAGGCGAGGAAGCCGATGGCGATCAGCGTGCCGATGCAGGAAGCGATGGTGGTGAGGGCAATGGCCCTTCCGGCCTTGCCCTGCTTGGCGAGCTCGTAGCCGTCGATCGCCGTAGCGGCCGAGGCCGGGGCACCCGGGATGTTGAGGAGGATGGCCGAGAGGCTGCCGCCATAAACCCCGCCCATGTAGATCAGCATCATGGCGAGGATCGAGTACTCGGTCTGCATCGTGTAGGCGATGCCGAGCAGCAGCGCCATGGCCATGGGCCCGGTGAGACCCGGCATGGCGC
>JAUIID010000142.1 GCA_030431615.1 Alphaproteobacteria bacterium | reverse complement strand
CGTCGCCATCGGCCGCGCCATCTACTGGAAGGCCGAGCTCCTGATCATGGACGAGCCGACCGCCGCCCTCGGCGTGCCCGAGCAGCGCAAGGTCAAGGAGCTCATCCTCCGCCTCAAGGCGCAGGGTGTCGCCATCCTCTTCATCAGCCACAACCTCGTCGACATCTTCGACGTCGCCGACCGCATCATGGTGCTCCGCCGCGGCATCAAGGCCGGCGAACGCCGCCCCGCCGAGACCGACCACAACGAGATCGTCCGGCTCATGGTCGGCGGGTGATTACGAACGCCTTTGGGAACGACGCACATCGGCGCGCTGGCTGTCGGGTGTCAATAAGTACCTAGAGCGCCGCGATGTCGGGCGGATTCGATATAGACCGGCTGCCGGAGGCGATTGATGCCGCCGAGGGGCTGGTGGGCGGCGAGCGCGTTCCAGGGGCTGAAGGCCATCGCCTCACACTGCTCCACAACGTCCGCCGCCGTCGGATCCTGGGGTACAGGAATGATGATCCGCGCGACCCGCTGGTAGTTCTCGGCCTCGTCCGGCCATAGGGTGGTCGCGTTCTCGATGTGCTCGACCTCGAGATCTGCGCCGCTCCGCACTTGGATCATAAAATCAAAGCAGACTTCGTCGTTGCCCAGCATCGTCGCAGTGAGTGCTTCCTGCAGATAGTTGGGCGACGGATCTCCCTTCACCACCGTTGCGAAGGGTTCCTGCTCCCGCGGCATACACGGCGCTGCTGAGACCTTCATGGCCCGGTCCGGTCCGAAGCCGAATGGTGCGGCCCCAAAGTACTGCACCTCAAGGGGATTGCGCACGGTCCGGGTTTTGATCTCCTTATTGATTACATCCAGGGTGCGCTTGGTGTTCGCGAGATCGACGGCCTCATCGAAATCCAGGAAGAGGTCGCCGAAAACGGGATCGCTCCCCTTCGGCAGCGGTTGACCCTCGCTCTTCAGTTTCAACGGTAGAAAGAAGGCTGCGCCCGAATCGGCCGTTTCCGACAGCATCAGCGCTCGGTTCAAGCGCAGATAGTCACGAACGTTGGCGAAGGCGAACTGGGGCGTATTGATCATCAGGAAGTCTTGGTTCGAGTGGCCTTGATCCTGGTTCAGGATTTCGCCGTCGACGTCGAGCAGCTTGATCGCCATGCCGCGGCTGCCGTTGCTGCGAAGGTCGGGCTGCGCCGGATCGTCGGCCTCCAGGTCGTCCTCGCGGAGGACTGCTGCGTTGGAGTAGCGGAGCCAGGCCTCGTAGGTTCTGCCAGGGGTGGCGAACAGACCGACCTGATAGGTAGGATCGAGGTGCTCATCGACCATAAAGGTCGCGCGAACGCAGCCGTGCGACTTCGGATGGACGCCGCGCAAAATTTGGCCGTGCTGCTCTGGGACATGCTCGGCGCGTTTGGTCTGCGCCTCCGTCGTCAACTTGCTCACCTCCCGGCTCTGCTCTGCCTCGCCGGGCGGGATACTCTCCAGCGTCTCCGTCGCCTCCTCGGCGCCGGCGCCGAACCCACCGGCCGAGATCATCAGCGCGGCGATCGCCGCCGCGCCAAGGCCGCCTAATCTGAGACGGGCGAAGCGTGATGTTGACATGGTTTTGCTCCTCCTAGAGCCAATCACTCTTGAGCCGCTGGTCCGGGTCCCCGAAGAGTTTTCACGTATTCGATTAGTGCCAGCCGTTGATCGTGGCTGAGTCCCGCGTTCTTCGGGTAGATATGACCGGTATTGGCATTGCCTGGTCGGCGGGTATCGAAGTGAAAGAGACGCGCCCTCTCCGCGTTGGTGAGGTCATCGTGTGCCGAGAGGAAGCCGACTGCGATCGGGTCGAAGGTGGTGCTGCCGACCCAGAACGTCGTTGGGCGCTCGTCTTCCGGCGAGAGCAGATCATAAAGTGTCGGCACCGATCCGTTGTGAAGGAAGGGCGCGGTCGCCCAGACCCCAGCGAGCGGTCCCGCCTTGTACGATGGCCCCTTGGTCCAGCCGTCGAACGGTTTTCCTTCGGCGGTGAGCCGGCCGCCGAAATAGAGGACCTGCTCTTCCCGCGGAATCTGGCGGTCGACGAAGTCCTTTCTGACCACGCCACCGACGACGTGCGACAAGAGTGCGTCCGCCCGAACGCGATCCGCATTCCCGTTGGCGGCCAGTTCGGTGAACGGACCGGGGAGAACCCTCCGGCCGTCGAAGCTCTCGAGCATCGTTGGATCGGTGCCGATTTCCTCCTTCCCGACCATCGTGACCTCGAGCAGTCGATGATCGGTTTCGTCGTACGCATACGCCTGATCTCGATGGCAAGCCTGGCAATGCTCGGCGTAGAGTTCGGCGCCACGTGCGGCCAGATCGGGGTCGATCTCGCCCAGCAAACCCTCGTCCCAAGGCGGCGCTTCGAGCACCGCCACCCATTGCTCGATCTCGAGGAGGCGTTCAGCCAGCACCGTGGTTCTGAAGCGGTCGGACTCGCTCGCCCGTAGCTCCATCTTGCCGAAGACGCCGAGCACCTGGCCGGTATTGCGGCCGATCGGGTTGCCGACGACGCCATTCCACTGAACGTAGCGTTGCTGAGGCGTGGTCCAGAGGAACGGGTAGCTGACCGGTGCGTCCGGGCTGCGGTAGTTCTCGGGCTCGGCGAGAGCCCCGCCGGCGACCGCATTCAGGATGTGGCCGAACGCATCGAGGCGGCCGAACCCGTAGGGCTCGGCGGTCCAGTTCGAGGCCACCAGCTGGCGCAGCCCGGCGGCGTACGATTCAACCTCTTCACGAAGGGGGACTGGCCTCGCAGTGCCGGCCGCCTCGACCTGCTGCGCGAACCGATCGAACTTGCCCGGCTCGCTCAGCAACGCATTGTATGCCGCCACCAGGCCGTCCATGAAGCGCTGGAAGTCGGCGAGGGCAGGTGCGCCATCGACCCGGATACGCACGTCGCCAAAGACCACCTCGCCCGTATGGCAAGCGGCGCAGTTCATGCCGAGCCAGTCTCCCTCGGGGGAGCCAGGGGCGGGCTCGCGGGTGAAGCCGATCGGCAGGCCATCCGGATTGAGCTCACTGGATGGGGCCGGCGGCGGCAGGTACCCGAACTTCCGCATGTGCGCGGGAGCGAAGAAGGGCTGCCTGCTGCCTGGGACTTCAAGCGCGATGGCCCATGCGTAGGGAACCAGGTGTGATCCCTGCGGCGTGAAGTAAAACGCCTCCTTCAGATCGTTCGACCAACCCTGCGGCAACGACGCGTGCTCCTCTGCGCCGATCGCCACAAATGCGCTGCCCATCCCTAGAGCGAGGCCGGCAACCCAAGACGATCGTGCAAACGATGTCATCGCTGGGTCTCCATTTTTTGGCCCCGGGAAGGTTCCCGATAAGCTGGCCGTCAATCGTTTAGGTTATGCTTTGTTTTCGCATCGCGCAAGGCTCTGCCGCGATCGACCTGCGGTTCCTGAACTGGTTGCTCAACCGGGCCAATCTCGGTCAGTTGGTTGGTGCATCCGATGCAACAATTTCGCGCGGGACGTTGCCGACCGGATCATGGTGCTGCGCCGCGGCATCAAGGCCGGCGAACGCCGCCCCGCCGAGACCGACCACAACGAGATCGTGAGGCTGATGGTCGGCGGGTGACGGCACCAAGGGAGGGCTCGACTGCCGCGATCCGCGCCGCCTGCTGAAACTTGCCATATTTTTGGCCTCTACTTGAATTGGTCCGCCTTGCGGCACATTTTATTCTCAGCGTCGAATATCCCGAAAAATTCGCTCTCTGATCCGCTTTACCCCTGAAGGAAAAGCACGATTCTTGACGTCGTCCAATCGCTGCGCGATCGGGCCGGTGGAGACACGTCTCCATCGGCGCTGAAGCACGTGGCGCTGATCGGCAACGCGCTGCCGCGGCGCTGCGGCATCGCCACCTTCACCACCGACCTCCATCAGGCCATCGCTGCCCTCCGCCGCGACCTCGACGTCGTCACCGTGGCGATGACCGATCACGGGTGCAGCTACGACTACCCGCCGGACGTTCTCATGGAGATCGGCGACCAGACGATCGGCGACTACGCGCGCGCGGCGGACATGCTGAACTATAGTGCTGTCGATGTGGTCTCGCTCCAGCACGAGTTCGGCATCTTCGGCGGCGAGGCCGGCGCGCACGTCATGCAGCTCCTCGAACGGCTGACCATGCCGATCGTCACCACACTGCACACCGTGCTCGACGCCCCGTCCCCGGCGGAACGCCAGGTCCTCGACCGGATCCTGGCCCGCTCGACCCGGGTCGTGGTCATGGCCGAAAAGGGCCGCGAGCTGCTGCACGACAACCATCTCGTGCCGGACGGCAAGATCGAGGTCATTCCCCACGGCATTCACGATTTCCCGTTCGTCGAGCCGGACGAGGCCAAGGCCACCTTCGGCTTCGCCGGGCGCCCGGTCATCCTCACTTTCGGCCTGCTCTCGCCCAACAAGGGCATCGAGATCGTCATCGACGCCATGCCGGCGATCCTGAGGCGGTGCCCCGCCGCCGTCTATGTCGTGCTCGGCGCCACGCACCCGAACCTCGTCCGCGAGCGGGGCGAGACCTATCGAAGGGGCCTCGCCGCGCGGGCACAGGCGCTCGGCATCGCCGACCACGTCGTCTTCCTGGACGGGTTCGTCGACAAGGCGACGCTGCTCGACGCCATCTCGATGTGCGATGTCTACGTGACCCCCTATCTCGATGAGGCGCAGATGACCTCGGGCACGCTGGCCTACAGCTTCGGCCTCGGCAAGGCGGTCGTCTCCACACCCTACTGGCACGCGAAGGAGCTGCTCGCCGGTGGGCGCGGCGTCCTCGTCCCGTTCGCCGACCCCGACGCCACGGCCAGGGCCATCGGGCAGCTCCTGCTCGACGGCGGGCGGCGGCGGTCGATGAGCCGGCGCGCCTATGCCAGCAGCCGCTCGACGATCTGGCAGCGCGTCGCCCAACGCTATGTCGATGTCTTCGAGGACGCCCGGTCCGGCGCGTGCCAGGCCCGGTGCTGAGCGCCCGCCGTCCGGAGGACGAGGCGGCCAGCACCCTCTCGGCCCCGCCGCCGATGCGGATCGGGCATTTCCTCTCGATGTGCGATCGACACGGGCTTGTTCCAGCACGCCGTCCATTCGGTGCCGGATCGATCGCATGGCTACTGCGTCGACGACAACGCCCGGGCCCTGCTCCTGGCCTGCGCGCTCAACGGCCCGGGCGAGCAGCCCCTCGACGACACGCTGACGGCGCGCTTCGCAGCCTTCGTCCAGCACGCCTGGAACCCGGATACCAGGCGGTTCCGCAACTTCATGAGCTTCGAGCGGCGCTGGCTCGAGCCGAGCGGCTCGGAGGACAGCCACGGGCGCACGCTCTGGGCGCTCGGCACCTGCGTCGGCAAGGACGCCAGCCCGTCGCGCCGACGATGGGCGAGGGAGCTCTTCGCCGAGGCGCTGCCCGCCGTCGAGAGCTTCCGCTCGCCGCGCGCCTGGGCCTTCACCCTGCTCGGCCTGGACGCCTACCGCGAGGTCGTCGCCGACACCGGCACCGACCGCCTGCGGGAGGTCCTGGCGGAGCGGCTGATGGCGCTCCTTCGGGCCGTCGAGACGCCGGACTGGGTCTGGTTCGAGGAGGGCCTCGCCTACGACAACGCCAGGCTCTGCCAGGCGCTCATCGTCACCGGCTCGGCGAGCGGCACGACCGCCTGGCTCGAGGCCGGCCTGCGCACGCTGCGCTGGCTGACCGGGTTGCAGACGACGCCGGCCGGGCATTTCCGGCCGGTCGGCACGGACGGTTTCGGCGACCGACTGAAGCCGCCCAGGGCGTTCGACCAGCAGCCGCTGGAAGCGGCGGCCGCGATCTCGGCCTGCCTTGCGGCCTGGCGCGCCGATGGGGATCCCGCCTGGACGGTCGAAGCGCATCGCGCGCTCGCCTGGTTTCAGGGGGCGAACGACCTGACGACGCCGCTGGTCGACCCGGCGACCGGCAGCACCCGCGACGGTCTGCACGAAGATCGTCCGAACGAGAACCGGGGCGGCGAATCGGTCGTCTCCTATCTCCTCTGCCTCGCCGAGATGCGCCGGCACCACCGCCATTCCGGCACTGCCCCCGCCCAGGGCAGCCTGCACCTCGAGTCCTGCCACGCCGTCCGATAGGCCCTCGATATGTCGACAGACCGACCCTTGCTGCAGCGACAGGCCGTCAGCCTGCGCCCCGATCCGGCGCGTGTCGTGGCCCGGGCGTTCAAGCCCGCCACCGAGCCGCGCCAGCTCAATCCGATCGACAAGTCGCGCGCCAACCATATCGTCGACCGGGTGCTGGCGCTCGGGCCCGCAGAGGCCGCGAGGCGGCTGGCCGAGGTCCTCGAGAGCTTCGCGGACCGCCACCCTCATCTCCTGGCGCTGATCGAGGCCCGCGCCGACACGATGGAAGGTGCCTTCGCCGCGCACGTGATGTTCACGCCGACCCAGCGCCGCCTGGTCGGCGCCTGCTTCGTGCTCGAATACGCCTTCGAGGCGGCGGCCCTGTGCAACCCGAGCATCGTCAGCCATCCGGACCAGACCGGCCTCGCCCAGGGCGAGCAGCGGATCGTTCTCAGCCTGCGCGCGATCGGCGAGGGCCACATCTCGTCCCTGACCTTCCGCACCGGGCGCATCGCCGGCGACGGCAGCGTCACCGTCGACCCTGCCGCACGCTTCGCGTCCCCCGCCGTCCTGCGGCGGAAGGCACCGAACGCCGCGCGCGGCGTTGCCGAGGTCGAGTTCGCGCCCGACACCGAGCTCGGCGAGCGCGTGATCTTCCCGGTCACCGACGCGCAGGCGCACGGCATCGAGGATGCCCGCTTCGTCGAGTTCGACGATGACGGCAGGCGAACCTGGTACGCCACCTATACGGCCTATAGCGGCAGGTCGATCAGGTCCGAGCTGCTCCGGACCGACGACTTCCGCTCCTTCCGCATGACCCCCCTGACCGGCCCTGCCGCGAGGAACAAGGGCATGGCGCTCTTCCCGCGCCGGCTCGACGGCGCCTTCGCCATGATTGGCCGGCAGGACAATGAAAGCCTCTATCTGATCCGCTCGGACGACCTCCACCACTGGGAGGAGGGCCAGGTCATCCTGCGACCGCGCTTCGCCTGGGAGATCGTGCAGATCGGCAATTGCGGCTCGCCGATCGAGCTCGATGAAGGCTGGCTCCTGCTCACGCACGGCGTCGGCCCGATGCGCGAATACGCGATCGGCGCCGTCCTGCTCGACAAGACCGACCCCGCCCGCGTCCTCGCCCGTTCCGACGAGCCGCTGATCCGGCCCGAGCGCGCCGAGCGGGACGGCTACGTCCCGAACGTCGTCTACACCTGCGGCGCCATGCGCCGGGGCGAACGCCTCATCGTGCCCTACGCGATCTGCGACAGGTCCACCACCATCGCCACCCTCGACATCGCTGCGCTCTTGGCGACCCTCCAGGGCTGAACGCATCGCGGCCATCGCGGCTTCCTCAGGAGTTTGCTAGCTTCGGCCGGCCCTGAAGCTCGAGGGCTCCGTCCCCTCTGCAGCCTCGGGCGAGGTCCGCGTTGCCTGGTGTTGGGCGATGAGACGAAGAGGCGGTGTTTCCCGGCTCCAACGAAAGACCTGGCGAATCGGCGGGATCGTCGTGGCGACCGTGGGCACGGTGGTGCTTCTCGCCGTTCTTGCCCTGGCCCTGCCCATTCCGGCCTGGCGGACCGGCGAGCTGCCGGCGCCACCTCTGCCGGTGGTCGAGGGCGGCCCCCTGGTTCCCATGGCGGGACGGGTGTGGATCGATACCGACGCTGCCTGCGGCCACGACCGCAGGGCGGACCCGGACGATTGCCTCGCCCTGCTGCTGCTCGCGCGATCGCCCGGGATCGAGATCGCCGGCATTTCGACGGTCTTCGGCAATGCACCCCTGGATGTCGCGGACCGCACGACGCGCGATCTCGTGGCACGGCTCGAGGCTGCCGGCGCCGATCTGCCGGCAGTCCAGCGGGGCTCCGGTGAGCCGCTGGACGGCAGCACGCCGAAGCCGCCGGAGCCGGCCCACGCCGCGCTCCGCCGCGCCCTCGAGGAGGGGCCGCTGACGGTGCTGGCGCTGGGTTCGCTGACCAATGTCGAGGCGGCCCTCCGTGGCCGGACGGACCTCCAGGCCCGGGTCAGCCGGCTGGTGGCGGTGATGGGCCGGCGCCCTGGCCACATCTTCCATCCGGCGGAAGGCGCCGGCGACGGCATCCTCCTCGGTCACGGGCCGGTCTTTCGCGACTTCAATTTCGCCATGGACCCTCCCGCCGCCGCCCGCGTCCTCGCCATACGGCTGCCGATGACGCTCGTGCCCTACGACGCCGCCCGGGAGATCGACCTCGACGGCGGCGACTTTCTCGCGCTGGAAGGGCAGGGTGGTGCCGCGGCCTGGGTGGCAGGGCGGGCGCGCGGCTGGCTGGCCCACTGGCAGGACGAGATCGGGCGGCCGGGCTTCTACCCGTTCGATCTCCTGGCCGGTGCCTACCTGGTCGAGCCGCGCCTCCTCGACTGCGCCGAGGCGCTGGCCTGGGTGGCCCCCGACGACGTGCTCTGGAATCTCTGGTTCCACGATCCGCCGGCCCTGCTCGTCGGCCTGCCGGAAAACCTGCCCGGAGAGGCCCGCGCGAGTGCCCCGGTCGTCTATTGCGCCGGTACCGATGCCCGCACGCACCGCCGGCTCATGGACGGGCTGCTCGGGAGCGCCCCGCCGGCTGGCCCGTGAAGCGACTGCCGGCAGCCTCCCGGTGCCCGAAACCGCCTCGGGTTGTCGCGTTATACGCGACAGTTTCGCTCGGGGTGTCGCATTATACGCGACAGTCTTGGGTTCGCTGTCGCGTATAATGCGACAGTAGCCATCGTGATGTCGCATATAGCGCGACACCTGGCTCGAACTGTCGCGTTATATGCGACAGTTGCCGACGATCGAACCCGGGGAATCGACGAGCGAACCCACCGAATCGACGATCGAACCCGGGGATTCGACGAACGAACCCAGGCTCCTGCGAATGAACCCGAGCGCCACCAAATCGTTGTAACGAATGACATTTTCGCTCGCGATGCAGTCTTTCTCCGACGCCGGCCGGACCGGAATCCGAAATATGCCGAATGAACCCGGGGGCGCTGGACAGCGAGGTCGAGATAGGCTATAAATCCTACATTGCCGGAAGCAAAAAGCCGCCGGCGCGCTCCGGGGAGCGGCCGGCGTAGGCAGGAGGCAAGGGCGGGAAAAGGGGCGGCGTCAGCCGCAGACGTCGGACTTGCCGATAGTGCCGATCTCGGTGCAGGCCACCGCATTGAGGCCGATGGCGGCATTGGTGTTCCGGTTGACGAGGGTGGTGTTGGTCAGATTGCCGCCGATGGTGGCGTTGGTGACGGTGCCGATGGCCGTGCCGGCCCGGGCATTGAGGCCGATGGCGGCGTTGGTGTTCTGGTTGACGAGTGTGGTGTTGGTGAGATTGCCGCCGACGTCGGAGCCGGTGATGGTGCCGAGATGGGTGGTGGCCCGGGCGCCGAGGCCGATGGCGGCGTTGGTGTTACGGTTGACGAGGGTGGTGTTGGTCAGGTTGCCGCCGACCGTGGTGCTCTGGACGCTGCCGACGCGGGTATTGGCGCTGGCGCCGAGGCCGATGGCGGCGTTGGTGCTCTGGTTGACGAGCGTGGTGTTGGTCAGGTTGCCCCCGACCTCGACGCCGCCCTGCTGCGCCATGGCGGCACCGCCGAAGCTCGTGGCGGCGAGGAGGGCGAGGGTCAGGGCGGCGGTGGCGATGGTCTTCGTCGGCATCTTCGATCTCCGTCAGGTCGGGGTTGGTCTCTGGGACGGAGAATGCCGTGTTGCTCCCGGCAGGTAAGGCGGGGCTTTTCCAAGGCTTCGACGGAGCGCTCAGGCGAGCAGGGCGCGGGCGGCCTCGGCATCGAGCGGGGCCGGGCGGCTGCAGGTGGTCTGCAGGTCCACGAAGGCGCCGCTCTCGGCCGACTTCAGGATCGACGTCATCACCTCGATGCCGTGCAGCGCCTGCTCGAGCCCGCAGCGTGCCTCGCGACCCTCGATGATGGCGAGCGCCATGTCGGCGAGGCCGGCGGTCCGGTAGTTGGCGAGGGTGGGCTCGGGCTTGCCGTGGTTCGGCAGCGAGAACGGGTGGTCGGCATGGCCGGGCGTGCGCGTCGTGCCGTCGGCGCTGGTCACCTCGAGGACGCCGCCGAACCAGTTGGGGTCGGGCAGATAGAGCGTGCCCTCGCTGCCGTAGAGCTCCATGTGGCCATGGCGATGCGCCAGGACGTCCCAGCTCGCCCCGAGCGTCACGACCGCACCGCTGGCGAACTCGAGCACCGCCTGGATCGTCGTCGGCGTGCGGACCGGGATCGTCTCTCCCTGGCGCGGCCCGGCCGCCCCGATGGTCCGGGTCGGACGCGCGGTGTTGGCGAGGGCCGCGACCCGCTTCACCGGGCCGATCAGGTTGATCAGGTTGGCGACATAGTAGGGGCCGACATCCAGCACCGGGCCGGCGCCCGGCAGGAAGAAGAAGTCGGGATTGGGATGCCAACTCTCCATGCCGCGCGACATCACGTGGGCCGTGCCGGAGGTGATCCGGCCGACCGCCCCTTCGTCGATCAGCTGCCGGGCCAGCTGGTGGACGCCGCCGAGGAACGTGTCCGGCGCCGAGCCGACGCGGAGGTTCTTCTCATCTGCCATGGCCTTGAGGCGCAGCCCGTCCTCGACGCTCAGCACGAAGGGCTTCTCGGAATAGACATGCTTGCCCGCCTCGAGGGCGGTGCGGGACACCTCGAAATGGGCCTCGGGGATGGTCAGGTTGACGATGACGGCAATGTCGTCGCTCGCCAGGAGCGCGTCGACCGACATGGCGCGCACACCGAACTCCTGAGCCCGGGCCTGGGCCGCGGCCTCGACCCGGTCGGCGCAGGCCCGGACCTCGATGCCCCTGAAGAGCGGGGCGAGGCGCAGATAGGTGTCGGAGATGTTGCCGCAGCCGATGATGCCGACGCCGAGCGGTTCGGTCATGTTAGGTACCTTTCTCAGAGCTTCTGCGCCGCGGCGAGCGAAATTCTGGCGAAACGGGCGGGGTCAGAGGGGTTGTCGTGCTCCAGCACGAGGTAGCGGGCGGGCGTTTGCCTGACGGCCACCATCAGCGCCGGCCAGTCGACGGTGCCCTGGCCGAGATCGGCCCAGCCATCCTCATCCTGGTTCTCGCCCGCAGGGGCGATGTCCTTGAGATGGACGGCCGTCAGGCGCGAGCCCAGGGTGCGGAGCCAGTGAAAGGGATCGCCGCCGCCCCTGATGACCCAGGCGATGTCAGCCTCCCATTCGAGGTCCGGCCCGCCCTCGAAGAGCGCCGCCAGCGGCACGGCGCCATCGGCCAGCGTCTTCAGCTCGAAGTCGTGGTTGTGCCAGCCGAAGCCGAGGCCGGCGTCGCGAAGCGGTGCTCCGGCAGCCTGCAGCCGCCTGCCGAGCTCCGCATAGCCGGCCCCGGTCGTCGGGCGCTGGGCGGCCGCGAGGTAGGGGCAATAGACCGTCTCGATGCCGAGCGAGCGGGCGATCTCGACGACCCGGTCGGGCTCGTTCTCGACCATCTCGATACCGAAATGGGCAGTCGGCATGGCGAGCCCGGTGCTGGCGAGGTCCGCCTTGAGCCGGGCGAGCTGGGCCTGGTCCTCGAAGAGCCCGCCATAGCCCTCGACCCGCTCATAGCCGAGTGCCGCCAAGGCCGGCAGCACGCCGGCCGGGTTCGGGTCCTTGCGTGACGAGTAGAGCTGGTAGGAGATGCTGGTCATCTGGTCCTTTCGGGCACGGCCCGGCAGTGGAGTTCGAATGTCGTTGGCTGAGGTCAGAGGCGCTGCTCGCTCTCCTGATCGAAGAGCGAGGCCTTGGCAATGTCGAGCAGCAGGCTGACCGGCTGGCCGCGCCTGAGACCGTGGTCGGCCGTGGCCCGGGCCCTGATCTGCTGGCCTTCCATGGTCAGCCAGAGCAGGTTATCCGCACCCATCGGCTCGTCGAGGTCCATGGTGGCGGGGATGCCCGGCGAGCCTTCCGTGCCGACGGTGACATGCTCGGGCCGCACGCCGAGGATTGCCGGCCGGTCCGAGGCGGTCGGCACCTCGCCGTCATAGAGGTCGAGCGGCACCCTGGTTCCGCCCATCGCGAACGCCTTGCCGCCCGGTGTATCGACCACCCGGCCGTCGAGGAAGGTCATCGCCGGCGAGCCGATGAACCCGGCCACGAAGAGGTTGGCGGGCTTGTTGTAGATCGTCTGCGGCACGTCGAGCTGCTGGATGATGCCGCCGCGCATGACGGCGATGCGGTCTGCCAGGGTCAGGGCCTCGATCTGGTCATGGGTGACGTAGACTATGGTGTTGCTCTCGAGGTTGTGGTGGAGGCGCTTGAGCTCCACCCGAAGCTCGGCGCGCAGCTTGGCATCGAGGTTGGAGAGCGGCTCGTCGAAGAGGAAGACATCGGCGTCGCGCACCAGCGCCCGGCCGATCGCCACGCGCTGCCGCTGGCCGCCGGAGAGGGCGGCGGGCTTGCGGTCGAGGAAGGGCTCGATCTGCAGCATCTCCGCCGCCCGCCGGACCCGCCGGTCGATCTCGGCCCGGGGGACGCGTGCGTTCTTCAGCCCGAAGGTCAGGTTGCCGCGCACCGTCATCTGCGGATAGAGCGCGTAGGACTGGAACACCATGCCGATGCCGCGGTCCTTGGGCTCCTCCCAGGTGACGTTCCGGTCCTTGATGAAGATCTGGCCGTCGGTGATGTCGATCAGGCCGGCGATGCAGTTGAGCAAGGTGGACTTGCCGCAGCCGGACGGCCCGAGCAGCACGATGAACTCGCCCTCGGCGACGTCCAGGTTAAGCCGGTTCAGGACGTTGACCGAGCCATAGGCCAGCGTCAGATCCTTGACGACGATGCTGGCCATGGCGCCTTAACCCTTCACCGCGCCGGCGGCGATGCCGCGGACGAAGAGCTTGCCGGAGAGGAAGTAGATGACCAGCGGCACCAGCCCTGTGAGGATGGTGGCGGCCATGTTGACGTTGTATTCCTTCACGCCCTGCACCGAATTGACGATGTTGTTGAGCTGGACGGTCATCGGATAGACCTCGGGCTTGGCGTAGACGACCCCGAAGAGGAAGTCGTTCCAGATGCCGGTGACTTGCAGGATGATGGCGACGACGAAGATCGGCAGCGACATCGGCAGCATGATCTTGAGGTAGATGCCCCAGAACCCGGCGCCGTCGACCCGGGCGGCCTTGAACAGCTCCTCGGGCACCGAGACGAAGTAGTTGCGGAAGAGCAGCGTCAGGATCGGCATGCCGAAGATCGAATGCACGATGACGAGCCCGGTCAGCGTGCCGTAGAGCCCGATCGTGCGCAGGATGATGACCACCGGATAGAGCATCACCTGATAGGGGATGAAGGCGCCGAAGATCAGGATGGCGAAGAAGACCTCGGAGCCCCGAAAGCGCCAGTTGGCGAGCGCGTACCCGTTGACGGAAGCGATGAAGATCGAGAGCAGGACCGAGGGCACGGCGATCCGCACTGAGTTCCAGAAGCCCCGGCTGAGCCCGTCGCAATTGAGGCCGGTGCAGGCCTCGGCCCAGGCCTTGACCCATGGCTCGAAGGTGATCTGGACCGGGGGTGCGAAGATGTTGCCGACCCGGATCTCGGCCATGTCCTTCAGCGACGTCACGACCATCACGTAGAGCGGCAGCAGGTAGAAGAGCGCCAGGAGGATCAGGATGCCGTAGAGCGCGAGGTTGCGGCGTGAGAGGAGGGGCCGCGGCCGGGCGCCGCTCGGCTGGGGGGCGGGCAGGGCGGTCTCAGCCATGCTTCCTGCCGCCGAACTCGAGATAGGCCCAGGGTAGGACGACGATGGCAACGCTCAGCAGCATCATGGTCGAGGCGGCGAAGCCCTGGCCCAGATTCTGCGAGCGGAACATCAGCTCGTAGACATACTTTGCCGGCACCTCCGAGGCGATGCCCGGCCCGCCGCCGGTCTGCGCCACGACGAGGTCATAGAGCTTGACGATCCCCGACGTGATGATCACCAGCGTGGTGATGAAGACGGGCCGCATCATCGGGATGACCACGAGAAGATAGGTCTTCCACATGGGAATCCCGTCGACCCGCGCCGCCTTCCAGATGTCCTCGTCGATGCCGCGCAGCCCGGCGAGCATCAGGCACATGACGAGGCCGGTGCCCTGCCAGAGCCCGGCGATGAGGAGGCCGTAGATGACGATGTCGGCGTCGTAGAGCGGATCGAAGGTGAAGCTCTCGAAGCCCACGCTGCGGACGATGTGCTGGATGCCGAAATCCGGGTTCAGGATCCACTGCCAGACCAGGCCCGTGACGATGAAGGAAAGGGCGAACGGGTAGAGGAAGATGGTGCGGAACGTGTTCTCGAACCGGATCTTCTGGTCGAGCAGGGCCGCGAGCACGAAGCCGATGACGAGGCTGAAGACCAGCGACAGGATGCCGTAGATCGCGAGGTTCTCGATCGACACCAGCCAGCGCCGCGTTGTCCAGAGGCGCTCGTACTGGTCGAGGCCGACGAAGTTCAGCCGCGGCAGCAGCTTGGAATCGGTGAAGGAATAGACGACCGTCCAGAGCGTGCCGCCGAGGAAGAC
>JAUIID010000141.1 GCA_030431615.1 Alphaproteobacteria bacterium | reverse complement strand
AGCGAACCCTTGTTCATTCTCGGCATTGCCGGGCTGATCTACTTCCTGATCAGTTTCCCGATCTCCCGGCTGGGAGCTAGGCTCGAGCGGAAGTGGCGCGAAAATGATTGAGATCGAGAACGTCCGCAAAAGCTTCGGCCCACTCGAGGTCCTCAAGGGCGTGTCGCTGACCGTCGATCGGGGCGAGGTCGTCTCTGTGATCGGCGGCTCAGGCTCGGGCAAGTCGACGCTGCTCATGTGCATCAACGGCCTCGAACCCATCGATTCCGGGCGCATCCTGGTCGATGGTGTCGAGGTGCACGCCAAGTCGACGGATCTCAACAAGCTGCGCCGCAAGATCGGCATCGTGTTCCAGCAATGGAACGCCTTTCCGCACCTCACCGTCCTCGAGAACACGACGCTGGCCCTGCGCAAGGTGCTCGGCAAGCCGCGCGCGGAGGCCGACGCCATCGCCATCCGGCAGCTCGAGCATGTCGGCCTGCAGGACAAGCTCAAGGTCTTTCCAGGTAAGCTCTCGGGCGGGCAGCAGCAGCGCATGGCAATTGCCAGAGCTCTGGCGATGAGCCCGAGCTACATGCTCTTCGACGAGGTCACGTCGGCGCTCGACCCGCAACTCGTCGGCGAGGTGCTCGACACCATGCGACTCTTGGCGGATGAGGGCATGACCATGATCGTCGTTACCCACGAGATGGGCTTCGCGCGGGAGGTGTCGAATCGGGTCGCGTTCTTCAAGGACGGGCTGATTCACGAAATCGGCACACCGAAGCAGATCTTCGAGCAGCCGGAGCGCCCCGAGACGGCGGAATTCCTGGGTTCCGTCCTTTGACCATCCGCCACGCATCGAGGACAGCGCCATGAAGATCGCGGCCATTCGCGTCTACCAGGTCGACCTGCCGCTGAAGGAAGGCCGCTACAGCTGGTCGAACGGCAATTTCGTCGAGGTCTTCGATTCGACGGTCGTCGAGGTCGAGACGGATTCGGGCCTGCGCGGCTATGGCGAATGCTGCCCGCTCGGCTCCGCCTATCTGCCAGCCTATGCGCTGGGCGTGCGCTCCGGGCTCAAAGAACTGGCGCCGCAGGTGATCGGCATGGACCCGCGCGACCTGCGCGTCCTGAACCGGCACATGGATGCGGTGCTGCGCGGCCATCCCTACGTCAAGTCGGCGATCGACGTCGCCTGCTGGGACATCCTCGGCCAGGCCGCCGATCTGCCGGTCTACCAGCTGCTCGGCGGCGCGGCACAGGCTGATGTCCGGCTCTATCGGGCGATCTCGCAGGAGGCGCCGGAGGAGATGGCGCGCAAGATCGCTGGCTACCGGGCCGAGGGCTACACCAAGTTCCAGCTCAAGGTGGGCGGCAACGCGGACGACGATATCGAGCGCATTCGCGCCTGTGCGGAGCTGATGCAGGCGGGCGACATCCTCGTCGCCGATGCCAATACCGGCTGGACGATGCACGAGGCAGCACGGGTCGTGCAGGCCGTGCGCGACGTCGACGTCTATATCGAGCAGCCCTGTCCGACTTACAAGGAATGCCTCGTGACCCGGCGGCGCACGGCCCTGCCGTTCGTGCTGGACGAGGTGATCGGCGATGTCGACACCCTGATGCAGGGCATCGCCGACGGGGCCATGGACGTAATCAACCTGAAGATTTCGAAGGTCGGCGGGCTGACCAAGGCGCTGTTGATGCGCGACATCTGTGTCACTGCCGGCATCCCGATGACAATCGAGGATACTTGGGGCGGCGATATCGTGACGGCCTCGATCGCGCATCTGGCCCTGTCCACGCCCGAGGAGTTCGCCTTCTCCGCCACCGACTTCAATTCCTACGGCACGGTCGACTTCGCCCGCGGTGCGCCGCGGCGTGTCGATGGCCGGATGCGTCCAGCCGAGGCGCCTGGGCTCGGCATCGAGCCGATAATGGACGTGCTCGGCAAGCCGCTGCTCACCGTTCCCTGAGGACCCGAAAGTGCGCTCCTCGAAGGTCGTTCATGTCGTCAGCTGCCACGCCGAGGGCGAAGTGGGCGATGTCATCGTCGGCGGCGTGCCGCCCCCGCCCGGCGCTACACTTTGGGAGCAGGCGCGCTGGATTCACCAAGACCAGCGCCTGCGCAACTTCGTGCTGAACGAACCGCGCGGTGGCGTCTTCCGGCATGTGAACCTCCTGGTTCCGCCAAGGAATCCACGTGCCGTGACCGCCTGGATCGTGATGGAGCCAATCCATACGCCGCAAATGTCGGGCTCCAATTCGATCTGCGTTTCCACCGTGCTGCTCGATACCGGCATCGTACCGATGGAGGAGCCGGAGACTCGCTTCGCCATCGAGGCGCCGGGCGGGCTGGTCGAGGTGGTGGCGAACTGCCGGAACGGCAAGGCGGAGTCCGTCCGGGTGGTCAATCATCCTTCCTTTGCGGCCCGGCTGGACGCCATGATCGAGGTGGAAGGGTTGGGCAGCCTGAAGGTCGACACGGCCTATGGCGGCGACAGCTTCGTGATCGTCGATGCGGCCGCTGCCGGCTTCGAGCTCCGGCCGGACGAAGCGTTCGACATCTCGCGGACAGGCATGCGAATTACGCAGGCCGCCAACGAGCAACTCGGCTTCGCGCATCCCTCGAACCCGGACTGGCGCCACATTTCCTTCTGCCAGTTCGTGAATCCCGTCCAGGAGATCGACGGTGTCCTGACCGGCCGCAACACGGTGGCAATTGAGCCGGGCAAGCTCGACCGCTCGCCCTGCGGCACCGGCTGCTCGGCCCGGATGGCGGTCCTGCACGCCCGGGGGCTTATGAGTCCGGGCATGCGGTTTCGTGGCATCTCGATCATCGATTCGGTCTTCGACTGCCGGATCGAGCGGGAAACGGAGGTCGGCAGCCTCGCCGCCATCGTGCCGAGCATCCAGGGCCGCGCCTGGATCACCGGGACGCACCAGCACATGCTCGATCCGGCCGATCCCTGGCCGGAGGGCTATCGATTGTCGGACACCTGGCCGAACCGGGCCGCGTCCGGCTCTTAGCGCGAAAAGGAAGCACCGCGATGGACATCTCCGTCTTCAAAGGCTGCATGCCGGCCCTGATGACACCCTGCACGGCTGACCGACGCCCGAACTTCGACGCCCTCGTCGGTTGTGGCCGCCGGCTTATCGATGCCGGGATGCGGGCGGTCGTCTATTGCGGCTCGATGGGCGACTGGCCACTGCTGACCGACGCCGAGCGGCAGGAGGGGGTGGCCCGGCTGGTCGCGGCAGGCGTGCCCGTGGTTGTCGGCACGGGTGCCCAGAGCCCGAAGGTCGCTGTGGCCCACGCTGCCCATGCCCAGGAAGTCGGCGCCCAGGGCCTCATGATGATTCCCCGTGTGCTCTCGCGGGGCAGTTCGCTAGCCGCCCAGCGGGCGCATTTCTCCGCCATCCTCGCCGCCGCACCGGACCTGCCGGCGGTCATCTACAACAGCCCGTATTACGGCTTCGCCACGCGCGCCGACCTCTTTGGCGAGTTGCGTCGCAATCACAAGAACCTCGTGGGCTTCAAGGAGTTCGGCGGGACCGAGGCGATGACCTACGCGGCCGAGCACATCACCGGCGCCGAGGACGGCTTGCTGCTGATGGTCGGGGTCGATTCCTGCGTCTTCCACGGCTACGTGAGGTGCGGGGCGGTGGGCGGCATCACCGGTATCGGCAATGCGCTGCCGGCCGAAGTCCTCCACCTCATCCGCCTCTGCGAGCAGGCGCGCGAAGGCGACGTCGATGCGCGCCGCAAGGCCCAGGAGCTCGAATCCGCCCTGGCGGTGCTATCCTGGTTCGATGAGGGGACCGATCTCGTCCTCTACTACAAGTACTTGATGACGCTGCAAGGCGATCCTGCCTACGAGCACAATTTCGTCGAGACTGACGAGCTCTCGGCGAGCCAGAAGCACTTCGCAAGGACGCAGCTCGACCAGTTCAAGGCCTGGTATGCCCACTGGTCACGGCCGCGCTGAAGCTGCCTCGTAGTCGACCGGGGTGGCGTGCCAGCCCTGCCGGCGCTTTTCCCAGAAGGTCTCGCGCAGGCTGGCGGATATGGGTCCCGGCCGGTCGTTGCCGAGGATCCGCCCGCCGAGGCGGCTCACCGGCATGACCCCGCCCGCGGTCGTCGAGAAGAAGATCTCGTCGGCGTCCTCCAGTTCCTGCGCCGTGATCGGCCGCACCTCGCAGGGGATGCCGAGTGCCTTGCAGAGCTCGAAGACGGAGCGTCGGGTGATGCCTTCCAAGGCACCCTCGGGTGGCGAGACAACCGTGCCGTCGATGACGGCGAAAACGTTGTAGCCCGGCCCCTCGGTGACGTTGCCGGCAGTGTCGAGCAGGACCGCGGTGTCGAAGCCCGCGTCGTGCGCCTCGAAGAGGGCGCTGGTGAGGTCGCCCCAGTGGAAGTTCTTGACCGTGGGATCGACCGAAGCGGCTGGAATGCGCGGCGTCTTCGCGATCATCGCATGCACGCCGCGCGCCTGCTGCTCCTCCGAGAAGAGCCAGACCCAGGGGACGGCAAAGCAGACGAGATAGGCGCGCGCGTGGACCGGCAGCATCGGCATGCCGCGCGGCGGCCGGCTGCGCAGGCAGTCCATCGCCACATAGGCCTCGCGCAGGCCGGTCCGGCGGACAAGGTCGAGGAGCACCTCCCTGATCTCTACGTCGGATTCGTTCGGCTGCATCCGCATCCGGTCCATCGAACGCCGAAATCGGGCGATATGGTCGTCGAGGCGGAAGAAGGCGCCGAAGAAGACGCCGGTCACGTCATAGGTGACGTCCGAGCGGCGATAGCCCCATTCGGTCACGGGAATCTTCGCTTCAGCCAGGGGCATGAAGCGGCCATCCATATAGGCCGCACCCGCCGACCAGTCGACGGCACCGGGCGTGCTCAACTTCCATTCTCCCCGGTTGCGCAGCCCTGCCGCAGGGCGCGGGTGGCTGCATTGTCGATCGCCATGTCGTTCCCCTTCGTCTCGATCACCACGCCATAAACCGCTCTAGCCCGCTCGGCGCTGATCCAGCCCTCGGCGACGTCCTGGAGCACGAGGCCCGGATCGCGGTCCAAGGGCGAGCCGTAGCCGCCACCCGCGGCCGAGAATGAGACCACCCGCTCGCCCGGGGCAAGGGTCAGCCCGTGGCAGGCCGGCAGCTCCGTAAGCGAGCCGTCCCGGCCCCGCCTCAGCGCCCGCGACGGCGAGCCGCTCGAGCCGCCCGCCGCACCCGCCGCGGCATTGATCGATCCGTCCATGGTGTAGAGCACGCGCAGGTCGCAGTCCTCGATCGGGCCGAACTCGCCGTGGATCGCCAGCGCACCCCGATGCTCGCCCGCACCCTCGGTGTCGGGGACAAGGCGCCGCGTGCTCACGATGATCGGGTGGTGCAGCTCGTCGACCTCGACGCAGTCGATGCGGCTGAGGCCGGCATTGCCGGCATGGATGATGGAGAGGAAGCCGTCGCTCGCCGGGGTGCCGGCGCCGCCGCTGATCGCAAGGTGGAGCTGGTTGACGAAGGGAGCACCATCGTGACGCGGGTCCCGGCCGGAGATGACGGCGATGCCGGGTGGCATGATCGGCCCGGTCTCGGCCATGCCGAAGCCTCTGGCAATCTCAGCGATCGCCCGTTGCACCGGGTTGGTCACGCGGTCGGCGAGGTTGGTGGTGGCGACCGAGCAGGAATGCGGGTGGCGCGGGATGCCGACGCAGCAGTTCTCGCGCACCTTGATGTCGAGGCAGCGAAAGCTGCCGGCATTGGCAGGCACGGTGTGGTCCATTATTCCGTTGTAGATGCCGACCATGGCACCGCTGACAGCCGTGGCCTCGGTGAGGTTCAGGCCGGAAGGCTGGCAGTCGGGGTTGTCCCTGAGGTCGACGGTGATCCGGCCGGCCTCGGCGTCAATCTCGACCTCGACCTTGATCGGGATGCCGTCGGGCACGCCGGGGAAGGGATCGTGCTTGGTGCGTGCGGTTGCGCGGCCCGAGGACAGGCGGCGGATCGCCTCGACCATCTTCCGCTCGGAGTAGTCGAACCAGGCCTCGGCATAGTCGTTGAGGGCATCGAAGCCGGCTTCGCGGCCGAGCTCGAGGAGGCCGCGTTCGCCGATCCTGACTGAGCCGAGGGCGGCGAGGTAGTCGCCCCACCACTGGTCCGGCACGCGAATGCGCGCCCGGCACATGCGGATGATGTCCTGGTTGTCCTGGTAGTCGGTCTGGATTTTGGTCGCCGAGAAGATGAGTGCGCCCTCCTCATAGACGTCGGCGACGTCAGCGAGATAGGTCGAGGGCCGGGCATTGCCGCAATCCGCCTGGTGCGCCTTGGCGAGTACGAAGAACCGCAGCACGTCGTCTTCGTCCATCACCGGCACGATCAGGCAGTGGTCGGCGGCGTGCGAGTTGCCCTCATAGGGGCTGTTGTGCAGGAAGCAGTCGCCGCGGTGGAGCGTCGGGTGGTGGCGCTTCACTGCCTCGCACATCAGGTCCGGGCCGATCAGGGTGTGGATCGGCAGGCTTTCGGCGGCGCCCAGCAGGCGACAGTCGGATGTGAGGATGCAGCACGAGAAATCGTGCGCCGTGTTCAGGATGCCCGAGCGTGCCGTGCGAAAGAGTGTGTTCTGCATCTTGCGGGCGACGCTCTCGATCCGGCTCGAGAAGAGCGCCATGCGGATGCCATCATGCGGCGTCGGCGTTGCGGCGGCGGTCATCGGCTGCCCTTTCAGAAGGTGACGCGCAGGCCGCCGCCGGCCGTGCGGACGGCGGTCGTGCCGGGATCGACCACCACGGTCGTGAACGACGATTCGACGATGGCTGGCCCCGGCAGCGGTTCGTCCGGCCGCATCGCCTCGAAGCGGGCGATGCGGGCCTCGACCCAGCCCGTTCCGGCTACATAGACGCGGCGACTGGCCGGCAGGTCAGCGCCGCCTGCCGGCGGCGGCACCCGCCCGGCGCCCGCCGCGCGCAGGCGGCAGCGCACCCTGGCACGCCAGGTAACGAACTCGACCCCGGACCCCGGGTCCGAGATCTCGAAGATGGTCTTGTGGGTATCGTGGAAGGCGGACTTCAGCGCCGCCAGGGCTTCGGGCCCGTCGATGCGCCGGCCGGCCAGCGGTACCTCGATCTCCCAGATCTGGTGCGGGTAGCGGGCCTCGGCGGAGAACTCGATCGTCGTCTCGAGGGCGCCCTCGCCGGGGCCCCGGGCGAAGGCCTCGCACCGTCTTTCGAGTTCAGCCAGCACCGCGTCGACCGCGTCATGGGCGAAGGTCTGGCTCGTCGTGAACAGCATCCGGGCATAGTCGGACGCCAGTTCCGACATGAGGGCGCCAGCGGCGCTGAGCACGGCCCCGGCCTCGGGAATCAGGACGCCGGCGCAGCCCAGCCGCCGGCCGACCGCCACGGCGTTCAGGCCGGCAGCGCCACCGCCGCCGATCAGCACCGCCGAAGACGGATCGATGCCCTGGTTGACGGTGATCTCGTCGATGGCACCGACCATCTTCTCGGTGGCCAGCGCCAGCACGGCTGCCGCCGCCTCCTCGACCTGGAGGCCGAGTCGGCTCGCGACCTTCGTGTCGAGCGCCGCCACCGCCGCCGCGCGGTCGAGCGGCATGGCACCGCCGAGGAAGAAGTCGGCGTCGATGTGGCCAAGGATCAGCGAGCAGTCGGTGACGGTGGGCTCGGTGCCGCCCTTGCCATAGGCGACCGGTCCCGGCGTCGAGCCGGCGCTCCCGGGGCCGACACGCAGGAGGCCGCCCGAATCCACCCAGGCGATCGAGCCGCCGCCGGCGCCGATGCTCTTGACGTCGACCGAGGGGAAGCCGGTCATGTGGCCGCGGAAGCGCTGGCCGAGCCAAGTCTCGCGGGTCCAGGGAATCCGGCCGTCGCGGACCAGGCTCACGTCGTAGCTGGTGCCCCCGGTGTCGGCGACGATGGCCATGGCACTCCCGAAGTCGCGATCTGCATAGAAGCGGCCGGCCACCGGCGCCATGGCCGGTCCCGAGTTGATCGAATGGATGGGCGAACGTGCCACATCCTCGGCATCCATGATGCCGCCGCCGGAGGTCACCATCAGGGTGCGCCCCCTGAAGCCGGCCTCCCGCAGCCGGTCGGTGAGGCCGTCGAGATAGGCGAACATGAGCGGCTTGAGCGAGGCGTCGATGACCGTCGCCGAGGCGCGGCGGTACTCGCGCAGCGTCGGGTTGAGGACGTGCGAGAGGGTCACCGCCACGCCGGGCAGGTGCGCGGCGAGGAGTTCGCCGACCCGGCGCTCGTGGACGCCATTGACCACCGACCAGAGGAGGCAGACGCCGACGGCCTCGACCTCGAGTTCCTTCAGCCGTTCGATGATGGCGAGCATCGCCGCCTCGTCCAGCGGCAGGACGACCCGGCCTGCCGCGTCGATACGCTCGGGCACCTCGAAGGTCAGCCGTTTCGGCACGTAAGGCTCGGGGTAGGGGACCATGAAGTTGAAGGGTTCGATGCGCCCGCCCTCGCGGATCACGAGGACGTCGGGATGGCCCTCGGTAGTGAGGAAGGCGGTGCGCGCCGTGTTGCCCGTCAGGATGGCGTTGATGGCGCGCGTCGTGCCGTGGATGAAGGTGGTGGCCTCGGCGAGAAAAGCGGCACGGTCGAGGCCGAAGGCGACGGCTGCGAGGCCGAGCACGTCGAGCACGCCCTGGACCGGATCGGCCGGCACCGTCGAGGCCTTGAACAGGCGGATCTCGCCCGCGCGCTCGACCACGAGATCGGTGAACGTTCCGCCAGTATCGCAGGCGAGGCGCATGGTTGCGTTTCCCGGGGAAGGCCGATATTGCATCTGTGATCACAGCCTAGAGGCTGTCACCGGAGCGGGCAACCAGGGTTCGATGGTTGTGGGCGCTGCCGGCCCGGGGATCCATCATCACAGAGGACCAGAGATGCTCGACGAACGCCCAAACTTCTCGCTCGAGGACATGGACCGCGAGAGCCTGTTCCACCCGCTCACCTCGATCGCCGCGCACCAGAAGAACGGTCCGCTGATCATGGATCGGGGCCGGGGCGCGACGCTGCGTGATCACGGCGGGAACGAGCTCGTTGACTGTTCGGGTGGTCTCTGGTGCGTCAATGTCGGCTATGGCCGGCCGGAGCTCGCCGAGGCGGCGAAGCAGGCCATGCTCGACCTCAACTATTGGCACCTCTTCGGCTCGTCGTCGCACGAATCCGCCATCCGTCTTGCCGACCGCATCCTGCAGCTGCTGCACGAGCAGGCCGGGGCCCGACACCTCTCGAAAGTCTTCTTCGGCACCTCCGGCTCGGATGCCAACGACACGAACTACAAGCTCGTCCGCTACTGGGCGACGCTCCGGGGCACGCCCGAGAAGAAGAAGATCATCTCGCGCAAGGGCGGCTATCACGGCCTCACCACGGTTTCCTCGGCGCTCACCGGCATCGAGGCCTACCACAAGGCGTGGAACCTGCCGGATGTCGACATCCTCTACACGAGCTGCCCGCACCACTACCGCTTCGCGGAAGCTGGCGAGAGCGAGGCGGCGTTCTGCGACCGGCTGATCGCCGAGCTCGAGGCCATGATCGAGCGCGAGGGGCCGGAGACCATCGGCGGCTTTATCGCCGAGCCTATCATGGGGACCGGCGGCGTCCTGATCCCGCCGGCAGGCTATTTCGAGCGGGTGCAGGCCGTGCTGAACCGGCACGACATCCTCTTCATCGCCGACGAGGTGATCTCCGGTTTCTGCCGCACCGGCGAGTGGTTCGCCACGGGACTCTACGACCTGAAGCCGGATTTCCTGACGCTCGCCAAGGGTGTCACCAGCGCCTACTTCCCGGTCTCGGCCTCGGTCGTCTCCGAGCGGGTCTGGCAGGTGCTGGAGGCGGGCTCGCCGACGCACGGGCCGGTGATGCACGGCTTCACCTATTCGGGCCATCCCGTGGGTTGCGCGGTTGGTCTCGCCAATCTCGAGATCATGGAACGCGAGAACATGGCCGCCAACGCTGCCGAGGCCGGCAGCCATCTGCTCGCCGGGCTCAAGGACCGGCTGGGCGAGCATCCCTTCATCGGCGACATTCGTGGCGAGGGGCTGATGATCGGCGTCGAGTTCACCGCCGACCGGGCCAGGTGTCGGCCGTTCAAGACCGAGGCCCTGCCACATCGCCTGGTGGCCGCCAAGGCGCTCGACCACGGGCTCATGGTGCGCGGCTTGCCGTTCATCGAGGTAATCTCCTTCTCGCCGCCGCTCTGCATTACGAAAGCTGAATGTGATCAGGCCGTCGATCGCTTCGCCGCCGCCGTCGACGAGATGACGCCGGAGCTTGCCCGCCTCGCCAGGGACTGAGTGGAGCTGGAGGGCGACCCGATCGCCGGGACAGCCAGGGGTGCTCGCGAGGAGTCACGCCCTCGCGAGGGCCAACCGCCCGCCGAGGGGCGCGTCGCGCGGACCCTGGCGCAGCGGGCCTACGAGACCCTCGAAGGCCGCATTCTCGACGGTGAGTGGCTGCCCGAAACCAAGGTCAGCCTGCGCACGCTGGCGATTTCGCTGGACACCAGCATGCAGCCGGTGCGCGAGGCGGTCGGACGTTTGATCGACGCGGCTGCCCTGCGCTCGGCGCCGGGCAAGGCAATCCGCGTGCCCCGGCTCGAGCGCCGGACCGCGGACGAGATCTGGTCCCTGCGCTTCCTCCTCGAGGGTGAGGCCGCGGCCCGCTTCGCGGCGCGCCGCCGACCCGCCGAGGCGCGCGACCTCTACCGCTACACCGAGACGCTCCGGGCAATGCGCTTCGGCGCGGACCTGCAGGCGACGATGCGATCGCTGATGGGCTGGAACCTGGCGCTCGCCCATGGTTCGGCCTCGCCCATCCTGATCGAGATGATCCGTCGGTTGCGGCTGCGCTACGCGCCGTTCGTCGCCGAGGCGCTGGCGCTGGACGCGCCCTTCGATCCCGAGTTCGACCAGTTCACCCTGCACATCCAGGACGAACTGGTGATGGCAATCGAGGCGGGCGACGCCGAGGCCGCCCGCCATCTGCGCTGCGCCGACCTCCGCTCGTTCCAACGCTATCTCTATGCGCGCAAGTCCTGGCGCAGCATCGCTTGAGCCGCGTGCTGACCTGCGGCAAGGTCAGGCCGCAGGCCGGCAGGTCCGGACCGGACGGGGGTGCCATGAAGGTCTTTTTCCACGAGGCGCAGCGGCGGCACGACCCGCAGCATTTCCTCGTGGCCGGAACATTGCGGCCGAGCCCCGAGCAGCCGGCGCGGATCGACGCCCTGCTGGCGGCCGTGCAAAACCTGGGGCTGGAGGTTCAGGCACCCGTCGATGCCGGCATGGCGCCGATCGCCGCCGTGCACTCGACCGACTACCTCTCTTTCCTCCAGACGATCCACCAGCGCTGGTCAAAGCTGCCGGGTGCAGGCCCGGAGGTGGTGCCCAACATCCACCCCGAGGGCCGGAGCCTCGTCTATCCGGTGCATCCGGCGGGCCTCGCCGGCTATCATCAGGCTGACACGGCCTGCCCGATCGGTCCGCACACCTGGGAGTCGGCCTACTGGAGCGCCCAGACCGCGGTCGCGGCCGCCGACGCGGTGCTCGTGGGCGCCGGAGCGGCCTATGCGCTCTGCCGCCCACCGGGGCACCATGCGACGACCGACCGGGCCGGCGGCTTCTGCTTCCTGAGCAACGCCGCTATCGCCGCCGAGCACTGCCTGCGCGCCGGCAGGCGGCCGGCCGTGCTCGACATTGACCTGCATCACGGCAACGGCACGCAGCAGGTGTTCTACGAGCGGCACGACGTGCTGACGGTCTCGATCCACGCTGATCCGAGCCGATTCTATCCGTTCTTCTGGGGCCACGCGGGCGAGCGCGGCACCGGTGCTGGCCATGGCTACAACCTCAATTTGCCGCTCGCGCTGGGCACGGGTGACGAGGGCTTCCTCGCTGCCCTGGCCGAGGCGAGCGAGCGCATCCGCCTTTTCGGCGCCGACGTCCTGATCCTCGCCACCGGCCTCGACGCGTTCGAAGACGATCCGTTCGGGGGTCTGAAGGTGACCACCGGGGGCTTCGCCAGGATCGCTGCCGGCTGCGCCTCGCTCCGGCTGCCGACCGTTCTGGTCCAGGAGGGGGGCTATCTCAGTCCGGAACTCACCCGGAACCTCGAATCCTTCCTTCAGGCGATCAACTGACCTCGCGGAAGAGGCGGCCCCAGCCCTTGACGCGACCAGGATCGACGCCGGTGAGCTGGAGCCCCTTCCAGACCGCGGTCGCGACGGTGTCGTATATCGGGATGCCGATTTCCTGCTCGAGTTCTTCGGCGAGCCTCGTGCCGCGAAAATTGGTGCAGAAGACGGTGACCGCGTCGGGTTTCGCCGCCGCGACCTCGCGGATGAGCGAGGCGATCAGCGCCTCGCTGTAGAGGGCGAACGAGAAATTGCCGCGATCGAGGAGATGGCGCTCGGCGACGCAGTCGAAGCCGGCGGCTCGATAATTTTCGACGATCGGTGCCTGGATCTCGTCGAGATAGGGGGTCACCAGGCCGAACCGGCGCACGCCGGTGGCGGTGAAGATCTCGTTCAGCGCCAGGACCGAGGTCCCTGCCGCGATGCCGGTTCGCTCGGTTATCCGCCGGCAGAGCGCCTCGTCGGTGGCGAAGCCGCGCCAGCCGGCGGCCGTGCCGGACCAGATGATGGCATCGACCTTCGCATCGGCCAGCAGCTCGGCGGCAGCCAGGATGGGCTCGAGGTCGAACTGGCCGAGCGCTTCCTCGCGCATCGATATCTCGCGCACCCGGAATCGGGCGAAATGCGCCGTGACATCATCGACCCCGGCGAGCAGGGCGGCGGTGAGCGGTTCGAGCACGGTATTCGACGAAGGCGTGAGCACGCCGAGTCGGGTCTGCGGTCCGATCTTGTCCGTCAATTGGCACTCCTTCGCCAGAGTTCAGTTCGACGGGCTGCCGGCCGGGCAAACCCATCGCCTCGATGGCCGCCATCGCGTAGCTTCGTCTCGCCCCAGCTTCCGCGACGTTCTCACCGGGACCCATCCTATGCGCATTCTCCTGATCAACGGCAACACCACGGCCTTCGTCACCGAGACGGCGGCAGCCGAGGCGCGACGCGTTGCGTCGCCCGGCACCGAGATCGTGGCGGTGACCGGGCGCAAGGGGGCCAGGATCGTCGGCACGCGATTCGAGAACGCCCTGGCGCAGCGCGAGATGGTCGCGCTCGCGGCGGCGCATAGCGAGGGCGTCGACGCGGTGCTGATCGCGGTCTCCTACGACACCGCCCTGCCGGCCCTGCGCGAGCTCCTGACGGTGCCGGTGGTCGGCATCACGGAGGCAGCACTGCTCACCGCCCATCTGGTCGGCGGCCGGATCGGGCTCGTCACGCTGGGTGCCCGGATCCAGCCGGTCTATCGCGAGCTGGTGGCGTCCTACGGCCTCGACCGGCGGGTCTGCGGCTGGCGCACCATCGACAGCCTCGCGGCCTACGCGCCGGGCGACACATCCGCAATCGACGCCCGGCTGGCCGCCGTCTGCAACGAGCTGGTCGAGCAGGAGATGGCCGAAGTGGTCTGCCTCCTGGGCACCGTGATGGCGGGTGCACCGCGTCGTTTGCAGTCGCTGGTGCCTGTCCCGGTGCTCGAGGGCATCGCCACGGGTGTCGGCCATGCCGAGCAGCTCGTCCGCCTCGCCCTGCCGAAAGCGACGACCGGCAGCTATGCCCTGCCGGGCCCGCGCGACCTGAGCGGCGTCGAGCCAGAGATCCTCGCGCTGCTGCAGCGCCAGTCGGGCAGCTGAGTGGTGGGCGGCGGGCCGGACACGTCCGGCCTTTCGGTCAGAGACATTCGTGTTGCAGCAAATTACGGCAGGAAGTGCCCATTCGAGAGGCTTCTTCCATTTTTCGAAACCGAACGCTCGACAGACACCATCGGTTCGTGATGCTGGGGATTGGCAGTTGACAGCCGTCACATGGCGGCAATGATCGCTGCGAAAAACCAAAATCGAGAGGATCCCTCATGCGCCGCACAGCCCCGCTGCTCGCCGCAGCGCTCATGGCGACCACTGCTGCCGTAGCGACCGATGCCGTGGCGGAGACCACCATCAAGTGGTTGAGCCAGTCGCAGGCCAACAGCACGCAGTTCCCGATCGAAACGGCCACGATGGAGAGCATCGCCGCAAAGGAGGGCCTCGATCTCGCTGTCGAGCGCAGCGAGTTCCAGGCGCTCGGAATCAATCTCGGCGATGCGCTCCGGCTGGTGCGCGCCGGCACCTTCGACATCGCCTCGACCCAGGTCGGGCAGGTAGCCAAGGACGACGCCTTTCTCGAAGGCATCGATCTGATCGGCGTCTCGACCAACATGGAAGCCCTTCGCGAGTCGGTCGATGCCTATCGCGACGCCTTCAACGCGCGGCTCGAGGAACGCTTCGGCGTGCGGGCCCTCGCGATCTGGCCCTTCGGCCCGCAGATCTTCCTCTGCAACCAGCCGATCGAGACGCTCGACGACCTCGAAGGCCTCAAGGTGCGCTCCTTCACGGCCTCGATGTCGACCCTGATCGAGCGGCTCGGCGCCACGCCGGTGACGCTCAGCTTCCCCGAGGTCTATCCCGCCCTGCAGCGCGGCGTCGCTTCCTGCGGCATCACCTCCGCCACCTCGTCCAACACCGGCAAGTGGCCGGAGGTGACCACCCATCTCATGCCGCTCTCCGTCTCGGGCTCGGTCCAGGCCCACGTGGTCAACGTCGAGTGGTGGAACAACCTGCCGGAGGATGTCCAGACCGCGCTCGCCGCCGAATTCGCGGAGATGGAGAGCAATCTCTGGGATCTGGCCAGCAAG
>JAUIID010000140.1 GCA_030431615.1 Alphaproteobacteria bacterium | reverse complement strand
TTCCAGGAGCGCTCGCAGGAGGCAGTCGACCGGATGGAAGGCGAGGGCCTGTGGCGCACGGGACTCTGGGCCGATATTCAGAAGCTCTGAGCCAGCAGCCCTGAGAGCGAGACGCTGGGTGCCACGGCCAGCCCGTGGCACCCTCTTGACCACGGCGGGACGAACGATCGACGCATGAGCGCCGGATATCATCGGGCGAGACGCGCTCTGGCGGTCATTGGCTGCATCGAGCTGGCGCTCGCCATCCTCATCCTGCTCGGCTTGCTCGCCACGATCGGCTCGCAGGTCTTCTCGCGCTACGTGCTGGGCGTGCCGCTCATCTGGGTCGAGGAGCTGGCGAGCTATCTCCTGATCTGGCTCGGCTTCTCGGCCGCCGCCTTCGCCCACAAGCAGCAGCGCCACGTGCGCATCGCGGTGCTCGCCGGCATCCGCTCCGACCGCCTGCGCCTCTGGCTCATCCTCTTCGCCGAGGCGGTGGTCATCGCCTTCGCCCTGATCATCCTCTGGCATGTGCCGGGGCCCATGGCGATCGAGGCGCGCTCGACCTCTATCGGCCTGCCGATCGACATCGCCCGGCACTGGTTCTTCTCGGTGCCACTGACCATCGGCATCGTCTCGATGATGGCGACGTCGCTCTACTATCTCGTGCTTGGCATCGGGCGGCTGCCGGCGGGCGAGCCGCCCGAGCCCGTACTCGGCATGTTCGGTGACCACGAGGATCCCGAGACCGAAGAGATCGAGCGGGCGCTGAAGGTGCGCGCCGAATGACCATCGCCGCCCTCTTCCTGATCTTCGGCGTGCTGGTCGTACTGCAAGTGCCGATCGCCTTCGCCATGGGTGCGAGCGGTGCTGTCTACCTCCTCCTCGACGGCCTCTTCGCGCCGACGGTCATGGTGCAGCGCATGGCGCCTGGCCTGCACAGCTTCCCGCTCCTCGCCATCCCGCTCTTCATCCTGGCTGGCCACCTCCTCAACCATGCCGGCATCGCCGCGCGCATCTTCGCCTTCGCCAGCACGCTGGTCGGCCACATCCGGGGCGGCCTCGCCCATGTCAACGTCGTCGCCAGCATCATCTTCGCCGGCATGTCGGGCGTGGCGGCGGCCGATGCGGCCGGGCTGGGTGCCATCGAGGTCAGGGCCATGCGCAAGGCCGGCTTCAGCGCCCCCTTCAGCGCCGCCATCACCGCCGCCTCCGCGATCATCGGCCCGATCGTCCCGCCTTCCGTGATCATGGTGCTCTACGCGGTCATGGCCCGGGTCTCGATCGGCGACATGTTCCTGGCGGGCATCCTGCCGGGCCTCGTCATGGGCCTCCTGCTCATGGCCATGATCTACTGGCTGGCGCTGACCGGCCGGATCGTCGCCCCGGTGAGCAAACGCGCCACCCTGCCCTCGCTCTGGACCGCCTTCGTCCGCGCCCTGCCGGCCCTGCTTGCCCCGGTCGGCCTCGTCGGTGGCCTCTTGCTCGGCGTGGCGACGCCGACCGAACTCGGGGCGCTGGTCTGCATCTACGCGCTCTTCCTGGGCGCCATCTACCGACAGTTCACGCTCGGTCGGCTGCTCGCCGCCTTCTCCGAGACCGTCACCTCCTGCGGCGTCATCCTTCTCCTGGTCGCGGTCGGCGTGCCCTTCGGCTGGATCGTCGCTATCAAGAACCTGCCGCAGCTCTTCTCCGAGACCCTGGTCTCGATCAGCGCCGACCCGCTCGTCATCCTCCTGATGATCAATCTCGGCCTCCTGATCGCCGGCGCCGTCATGGAGACGGCGGCCATCCTGCTCATCGCTGTGCCGATGCTCTACCCGCTCATGCAGGTGATGCAGATCGACCCGATCCATTTCGGCATCGTCGTCGTCCTCAACCTCGTCATCGGGGTCACCACGCCGCCCTTCGGCATGATCCTCTTCATCATGATGGACGTGGCCAAGGTCCGGATGGGCGAGCTGGTGCGCGCCATGCTGCCCTTCTACGTCCCGCTCTTCGCCGTACTGGCGCTGGTCATCCTCTTCCCCGACTTCACCCTCTTCGTCCCCCGGCTCTTCGGCTACTAGGAGCCTGTCCGAGCAATGGTCATGACCTGCATCGTCCCACGGCAAGCGAGGGCAAGGAACGGCGGCGAAGGCGATGCCGGGGCATCGTCGAGCCGGCGTGACGCCGCCATCGCTTGCCCTGGGACGACCCGAAGGGCGCGCCATTCCCGGCTGCGGGCCATGTTGACCGGCCCTTTCGATGGCCCCGCATCGCTGCGGGCCAGTCTCCTCACCCGCAGTCGGGGATGGCGCGTGCAGGCCATGACTATTGCTCGGACAGGCTCCTAACGTATGACCAAGATCCGCTCCGTCGTGGCCGTGCCGGTCACCTACTCCTTCGCCCGCCATTTCGGCGGCGCCGACAAGGTGCCGCCTGCCATCGCCTCGCCGTCGAGCCACTTCCAGCGGATCAAGCGCCTGGGCCAGGCCGCCACCTTCGTGCGGGTCACCGACGACGCCGGCAACGAGGGCTTCGGCGAATGCTTCGGCCTGCCGAGCCCCGGCCCGAGCGCCATCCTCATCGAGGAGCTGATCGCCCCCTCACTGATCGGCCAGGAGCTCGACCGGCCGGCGGACCTGCTCGCCGACTGGCGGCGCTACTTCATCACCCTCGGCAACACGCAGGGTGCGGCCATGGAGGCGTTGAGCGGCGTCGATATGGCGCTCTGGGACCTCGTGGCGCGGCGCGCCGGTCAGAGCCTGACAGAAACTCTGGGCGGCGAGGCATCGACCGTCCCGACCTATGCGAGCCCGGTCCCGCTGGTGGCCGATCCCGGACAGACGGTCGAGGCGGCACGGGCCTTTCTCGATCACGGCTTTCGTGCGGTGAAGCTGAAGATCGGCCGCGCCGACGTCACCGACGATGCCGCCCACATCCGGGCCCTCCGTGACGCCCTGCCGGCCGACATGGCGCTGATGCTGGATGCCAACTGCGCCTACACGCTGGACCAGGCGCATCGCCTCGTCGACCTGCTCGCCGGGCTCGACATCGCCTGGCTCGAGGAGCCCCTGCCGCCCGGTGCCTTCGCCGACATGCGCAGGCTCGCCGGCCACTCGCCGATGCCCATCGCGGCGGGCGAGAACCTCTTCACCATCGAGGCCTTCACCCAGCTCGCCGAGGAAGCCGGAGTGAGGATTCTCCAGCCCAATATAACGCGCGCCGGCGGGGTCTCGGGCCTGCTCGCCATCGACGAACTCGCCAAAAAGCACAAGGCCGCCCTCTCCCCGCACGGCGTGGGTGCCGCCACCAGCATCGCCGCCCTGCTGCAGACCTGCGGTGCGCTGGAGACCGTCACGCTGGTCGAGGCGAACCGCCTGCTCAACCCGCTGCGCGACGGCTTCCACCTGAGCTTCATGCCCGATGCCGACGGCCGGTTGCGGCTGCCGCCGGGCCCCGGCCACGGCGGTGCGCCCGACCGTGCGACATTCACCGATTTCGCGGGCGAGGCAGCCGCCGCCCGGCTCTGGACCGCCTGAAGGAGGAGACGAACTTGGCACGACTGCTGGGACGGCGCGCACTGGTCACCGGTGCCGGGCGCGGCATCGGCTTCGCCATCGCCGAGGCGATGATCCGCGAGGGCGCCGAGGTCGCCATCAACGACATCGACGTGGTGCGGGCCGAGGCGGCCGTGGCCCGACTCGGCGGCAAGGCGCTCTGCGCCCCGGGCGACGTCTCGACCGGCGCCGGCGTCGCCTCGATCTTCGAGACGATCGCCACCGCCTGGGGCGGGGTCGACATCGTCGTCAACAATGCCGGCGCCGACAAGGCCCTCCCCATCCTCGAGATGGACGAGGCCGAGTGGGACCGGCTGATGGCGATCAACCTGAAGAGCGTCTTCCTCGTCACGAAGTCAGCATTGCCCTTCATGATCGAGAAGCACTACGGCCGCGTCCTCTCGCTCGCCTCCATCGTCGCCCGCCAGGGTGCGCTCAATGGGGGCATCCACTACGCCACGAGCAAGGCCGGCATCCTGGGCTTCACCCGCACCCTCGCCCGCCAGATGGCGAAGCACGGCATCACCGCCAATGCCATCGCCCCCGGTGTGGTCGACACCGACCTCGTCCGCGACAACATGCCGGCCGAGATGCGTGTGCGGATCGAGGGCGCCATCCCGCTCGGCGCATTGGCCGAACCCGGGAACATTGCCGAGGCTGCCCTCTTCCTCGTCTCCGACGAAGCCTCCTACATCACCGGCGCCACGCTCGACGTCAATGGCGGCTTCTGGATGGGCTGAGACCCGCCGGGCGCAAGGGCACCAGTTCACCCGCGGCCAGCGTCTCGAGCCCATCGAGCGGCCCCTCCACGAGTGCCAGGACCGGCACGCTCCCGTCGACCGCAAGGCCGGCCGAGCTGATCCAGCCGACGTTCTCCCCCTGGCGCAGCACGGGCTCGAGCGGCTCGATCGCCGGAGCCTCGACACGTGCCGCGATCAGCCTCGTGCCCGGTGCAAGGTCTGCCTCGCCCGCCACGGCCGCCCGGCCGACGAAGTCGCGCTCCGGCTCCAGCGACCCGACCAACCCCGCCGCCAGCGCCCCGTGGACCGGGGTCGCGTCCGTGCCGGCAAGCGGCCGGCCGGCCAGGATGCGCAGCGTCTCGTCGACCAGGTGCCCGGCCGGCCGGGCACCTTCGCGGCACAGCACCTCGTCCACATGCACCGCCATGTCGGCGGGGACGAGGAGACGCCAGTGCGCCTCCGCGAGGCGCGCAACTACGCCCTGGCCCAGCGCCAGCGCGGCCGGCCGCGCCCGGCCGACTGTCGGCAATGGCGCATCGTCAGCGACCCGTGTCAGCAGCCCTTCGGCGGCCGGGCCCATAAGATCGAGTGCCGCCCACTGCGCTCCCGCATCGACCACCGCGACCCGCTCGGAAGGCAGCGCGCGCACCGCCCGCCGCAGCCAGCCGAGTCCGTCCGGGTCGGCGAGCAGGAGCCAGCTCGCCGCGTCGAGGCGAACCGCCCAGGGACAGGCGACGACACCGCCCCGCACATCCAGCATGGGTGCGAGCACGGCTGCGTCCTCGCGGTCGAGACCAGCAGCCCCGCTGAGCCGCCGGACCATCGCCCCGGCATCCGGGCCAGCGAGCAGGAGCTTGGCGTCGGCCGAGCGGTCGATGCGCGCCACAGCTTCCCGGGCGGCGGCGAGCTCAACCTCAACGCTGCCATTGCCAGCGAACCACAGCGGCCGCTCGTGCCCGGCCACCGCCTCTAAGACCGCCCCGTCCGCGACATGCCGGGCATGCAGCGGCGAACGGCGGATGCCGCGCAGCGGCGAGGCCGCGTCCTCGCCGATACAGACGGCCGTCGGAATCTCGCTCATCCGCGCATGCCGGTACCGGCGCCCGCCCTGGAAGCCGGCGAACCGCCTGGGATCAAGCCGGGTCGCATCGAGCGATGGCGGGCGGCCCAGCACCCGCTCGGCGGTCAGAAACCCGACACCAGCGGCGAGCGCTATGCCGTTCGAGTTCATGCCGCAGGCGAGATGCAGCCCCCTGGGTTCGTCCAGCTCGCCAAGCAGCATGTTGCCGTCGGGCGTGAAGCTCTCGGGGCCATTGACGTGGGTGCGGATTTCGGTCGTCGCCAGGAGCGGAAAGCGCCGCTGCAGGATCTCGAGATTGGGCGCTATCTGCTCCCAGTCCTCGTCCAGCAACGCAAACGAGAAGTCCCCCGGCAGGTCCTCCGCCTCGACAGGAATGGCATTCTTGTCGAAGACGCCGAGCAGCAGCCCGCCCACGTCTTCCCGGCCATAGAGCAGCTCGTCATAGGAGAGGAAGAGCGGCAGATCGCGCGACAGCCCCGCGATGGCCTTGGTCAGCAGGTAGAAATGCTGCACGCCCACCAGCGGCAGCGCCACCCCGCAGCTTCGGGCGATCGAGGTGGACCACAAGCCCCCGGCAAGGACCACCGCCTCGCAGCGGATCACACCCTGTGCCGTTTCCACGCCGGTGACCCGGCCGTCGGCCACGAGAATGCGGGTAACCGGCGCGTCCTCGACCAGCCGCACGCCCCTCTTGGTGGCGCCCCGCGCATAGGCGGTGGCGAGGTTGGTGGGATCCACCCGGCCGTCATTGGGCGTCCAGAGCCCGCCCTCGAGCCCCTCGGTCGAGAGGATCGGCAGCTTTTCGCCAACGCCCCTGGCATCGAGCAGCTCGACCTCGACGCCGCGCGCCCGGGCGCGGGCCGGAATGGCGCGGTAGCTCGCCATGACCTCAGGGTCGGCCGTGAAATGCACCCGCCCCGTCTGCCGCCAGCCGAAGGCGACGCCGCTGTCGGCCTCGAGCTCGGGAAAGAGGCGGACGGTGTAGTCGACCATGTCGCCGAGCAGGGGATCGGCGCGCCAGGTCTCCATGTTGCCGGCGGCGTGCCAGGTGGTGCCGGAGCCGATCTTCGAGCGCTCGAGCAGGACGACGTCGCTGCTGCCCGCCTGCGCCAGGTGCCAGGCGACGCTCGCCCCCACCACGCCGGCACCGATGACGACGACATCCGCACGCTCGCTCATGGCGCGCCTCCATCACCCGTGCCCGCCAGCAGGGCCGTGCAGCGGGCACGCATCGCCTCGGTCAGGGGGGCTGCCCGCCGCGCCTCGAGGTCGAAGAGCACGGTGACGGTCGCATTGGTCGAATACAGCTCGCCATCCTCCGCGTCGTAGAGCCCGTGCCGGTACTCGACCGACTTCGTGCCGAGGCGCAGGAGCCGCGTGCGTACCACGAGCAGTGCTCCAGCCTGGACCTCCTGCTTGTACTCGACGAGCTGGCGCACATCCGCCCAGCCCAGCCCATTCGGCCCGAGCTCGGCCGCGGGCGCCACCTGGGCCAGGAAGTGCCAGCTCGCCCCGTCATAGAGCTTGGCGTAGAACTGGACGTTGACGTGCCCCATGGCGTCGCAGAGCCAGGGATAGGCGACGCCGCGATAGGTCTCGATTTCCCCGGCCGCCATGCTCAGAACCCCACCTGGTCGCCACCCTTCAGCGCCAGCATGGCACGGGCCTCCGCCGGCGTCGCGACCGCCATGTCGAGGGTCTCGACGATGGTGCGGATCTTCTGCACCTGCTCGGCATTGCTCTGCGCCAGCCTGCCCGGCCCGAGATAGATGCTGTCCTCGAGCCCGACGCGGACATTGCTGCCCATCGCCGCACCGATCGTTCCGAGCCGCATCTGGTGGCGCCCGGCGGCGAGGATCGACCACTGGTAGTTCTCGCGGCCGAACAGGCGATCACAGGTCCGGCGCGCGTGCATCAGGTCCTCGGGGTCGGGGCCGATGCCGCCCAGGATACCGAAGATCGTCTGGATGAAGAAGGGCGGCTCCAGCAGCTTCTGGTCGACGAACTCGGCTAAAGTGTAGAGGTGGCTGATGTCGTAGCACTCACACTCGAAGCGCGTGCCGTGGCCGTGGCCGAGCTCCCTGATGAAGCGCTCGATCTGGGCGAAGGTGTTGGAGACGATGACGTCGCGCGTCTTCTCGACATAGGCCTGCTCCCAGTCGAAGCGCCACTCCTTGATCTTCTCCGCCACCTTGTAGATGCCGAAGTTCATCGAGCCCATGTTGAGCGAGCAGAGCTCCGGCCGGGCACGGAGCGGCGCCGCCAGACGGTCCTCCATCGACATGCCGAGCGAGCCGCCCGTGGTGATGTTGATGACGGCCTCGGTGCTCTGCTTGATGCGCGGCAGGAACTGCATGAAGACCTCGGCCGAAGGCGTCGGCCGGCCGTCCTTCGGATCGCGCGCATGCAGGTGGATGATCGACGCCCCGGCCTCCGCCGCCTCGATCGACGCGGTCGCGATCTCGTCCGGCGTGATCGGCAGATGCGGCGACATCGAGGGCGTGTGCACCGAGCCGGTCACCGCACAGGTGATGATCACCTTCCGTGGCGTCGCCATCGCCTTCGCTCCCTTACCTGAATCGGCAGTCAGCCGTGCTTGCATGACGGCCTGTCGTGCCATAGCATGTGATCACAAACTGTGGAACGCCCATCCTCGGGCAGAAGGAGGGTTCGATGCAAGGACGGCTCAGGAGCGTTGTTCTCGGCGGCGTGGCCACTTTCCTCATGGCCGGCCTCGCGGCCGGCCCGGCCGCCGCCCAGGAGCAGGTGATCGTCGTCGGCTGGGGCGGCGTCTGGCAGGACGCCTATCGCACCGCCGTCTTCGAGCCCTTCGCCAAGGAGACCGGCATCAAGGTGGTCGAGGAAGAGTTCGGCGGCGAGTACGCCAAGCTCACCGCCCAGATCGAGGCCGGCAAGATCACCTGGGATCTCGCCGCCTTCGAGAGCCCGCAGGTGATCCAGGGCTGCGACGAGGGCGCCTTCGTCCCGCTCGACTGGGATGCGCTCGGCGGCCGCGACAACCAGCTCGACTACGCCGCCCATGATTGCGGTATCGCCTCCGACGTCTGGGCGACCGTGCTCGCCTACGACGCCGACAAGCTGAACCCTGCCCCATCGAGCTGGCAGGCCTACTGGGACACGGCGACCTACCCGGGCAAGCGCGGCGCCTACAAGGACGCCCGGATCATGCTGGAGATCGCACTTCTCGCCGACGGTGTGCCCGGCAACGAGATCTACGACGTGCTCGGCACGCCCGAGGGCGTCGATCGCGCCTTCGCCAAGCTCGACGAGATCAAGCCCGACCTCCTCTGGGCCGAGAGCGCCGCGGACGGCATGCAGCGCCTGCTCGCCGGTGACGTCGTGATGACCGTCAACTTCAATGCCCGGGTGACCGGTGCCGCCCGCGACAACCAGCGCAACCTCGCCATCGCCTGGCCGGCCGGCTTCTGGGTTGGCACGGATTACTGGGTGCAGATAGAGGGCGGCCCCAACCCCGGCCCCGCGGCGCAGCTGATCGAGTTCTACAGCCGCCCCGAGACCCAGGCCGAACTGGTCAAGTATCTGAGCTACGGCGTGCCATCAAAGGAAGCCTACGCGCTGATGTCCGACGAGGTGAAGGCGGAGCTGCCGACCACGCCCGAGCGCGGCGAGTGGGCCATGGCCTACAGCGACGACTTCTGGGTCGACCGGCAGGCCGCCCTGACCGAGCGCTTCAACGCCTGGGCCAGCCAGTAGGCGACAACCCGCAGCGGGAAAGGGACGGGGCATGGCCGGCATCGTCACGGCGGCACAAGCAAACGCGGACCTCGTCTCGGCCGTCGCCGACGCCGAGGCCGGCTACGTCGCCGCCAATCCGGAAAGTGCGCGGCTCGCCGAGCAGGCCAGGGCTTCCCTGCCGGGCGGCAACACGCGCACCACCCTGCACTACTCGCCCTTCCCGCTGCATGTCCGCCGGGCCGCCGGCAGCCGCATCACCGATGTCGACGGCCACACCTATGTCGACTTCATCAACGAGCACACGGCCGGGCTCTTCGGCCACACCGAGCCTGTGATCCAGGACGCCATCCGGACCGCCCTCGCCGATGGCACTGTGCTGGGCGCCCCCTCGATCTACGACCAGGTCCTCGCCGCCGAGCTGCAGCGGCGCTTTGCGGCCCTGGAGCGGCTGCGCTTCTGCAATTCCGGCACCGAGGCCAACCTGCTCGCGGTCGCCACGGCGCGCGCCGTGACCGGGCGGCCCGGCCTCATGGTCTTCGCCGGCGGCTATCATGGCGGCATGCTCTATTTCGGCCACGGCGCCTCACCCATCAACATCCCCTTCCCCGTCGTCGTCTCGACCTTCAACGACCCCGAACGGGCGGTGGCCGATCTGCGCGCCCATGCGGGCGAGCTCGCTGCCGTGATCGTCGAGCCGATGCAGGGTGCGGCCGGTGCTTTGCCCGGCACGGCCGAGTTCCTCCACGCCCTGCAGGCTGCCTGCGAGGCGCACGGCGTGCTCCTCATCCTCGACGAGGTGATGACCTCGCGCCTCGGCTGCGGCGGGCTGCAGGGCAGGCTTGGCCTCGAGCCGGACCTCGTCACGCTTGGCAAGTATATCGGCGGTGGGTTGACCATCGGCTGCTTCGGCGGCCGCGCCGACGTCATGGACCGCTTCGATCCCGCCCGCCCCGACGCCATCCCGCATGGCGGCACCTTCAACAACAACGTGCTCGCCATGGCGGCCGGCTCCGCCGCCCTCTCGAAGGTGCTGACGGTCGAGCGCCAGGACGCCATGAACGCCCGGGGCGACCGGCTGCGCGAGGGCCTGCAGGCCCTGATCGCCAGATCCGGCCTGCCGATGCAGGCGACCGGCGTCGGCTCGATCTTCGGCCTGCACTTCCATGCGGGCCCGCTGCGCAACGAAGCCGACGCCGATGCCTATGCAGCCGGCCGCCAGGCGGAGATTGACGGGCTGAAGAAGCTCTTCCAGTTCGACCTGCTCGCCGCCGGCCAGTACGTGACCCGGCGCATCCTGGGCAACCTGTCGCTGGTGACCTCGGACGCCGAGGTCGACGGCCTGCTCGCCGCCTTCGAGGAGTTCCTCCTGACCCGGGGCGGCCTGATTCGGCAGGCGCTCTGCTGACCGAACGGGCGGCCTCAGTCGAGCGTGGCGGCGATATCGACCGCGGCGTCCTCGAGATCCGCCCGGATCGCGTCCCGCACCAGGGCCGCATCGCCGGCGCGCAGGCCGGCAATGACACGGCGATGTTCCGGCAGCGACCTTGGCGTGGCACCGTCCATCACCTTCCGGATCGGCACGTGCAGCAGGGGCCCGACCTGCAGCCAGGTGGTCTCGATCATGGCGACCAGCGTCGGCATCGCCGAGGCGGCATAGAGGGTGAAATGGAATTCGCGATTGAGCGCCAGCGCCTCGCCTGGTGCCGCCCCGGCCTCGATGGCCGCATTGGCCGCCTCCATGCGAGCGATCGCTGCCGCATCGACTTGCGCCACGGCCTCCTCGGCGGCGAGGCCCTCGAGCGCCACGCGAATGCGGGTGATCTCGCGAAATCGCCCCGCATCGATGCGCGGCAGCGCCACCGAGCGGTTCGGCAGGAGCATCAGGACGTGCTCGGCAACCAGCCGGTTCAGGGCCTGGCGCACCGGCATCAGGCTGATGCCGAAGGACGCGGCGAGCCCGCGAATGGTCATGGTCGAGCCGGGCTCGATGGCGCCAGACATGATCGCCCGCCTGAGCTCGTGATAGACCTCGTCGTTAAGGGTGGCGCGCTGCAGGCGCTGGACCGGGAACGGCCCCGTGGCCGGCTCGTCCGGCGTTTGCCTCGTCGTCATCTCCGCATCCGCGATTGGTCCACGCCGCCCCGGCGTCATGGGTGAGCGATATGGCATACCATGGCTGGTGATCACATGCTACGCCGTGATCCCGAGCTGACCCGCCGCGCCTTCGCCGCCCAGCGACGTCGGCAGCTGCTGCGCCGCGCGGGGCTGCTGCTGCCCCTGCTGCTCTTCGTGCTCGTCACCTTCACCGGGCCGATCCTCCTCTTCCTCTGGCGCGCGGTCGACAACACCATCGTGCCGGAGACCCTGCCGCGCACGGTGGTGGAGATCGCGCACTGGGACCGCACGGGCCTGCCGCCCGATACCGTCTTCGACGCCCTCGCCCTCGACCTGCTCGACGCTCGCGAGGGCGGTCGGGCGGCGCTCCTCGGCAAGCGCCTTAACGCCGCGCGCGTCGGCTATCGCAGCCTCGTCCTGAAGACCGCCAACCGGCTGCCCGAGGCACCTGAAGGCAGCTGGCGGGAGACGCTTGTCGCCGTCGACGGCAAGTGGGCCGAGCCGGAATGGTGGACGAGCCTGCGCAACGAATCCGGCAACCTCACGCCATCGAACCTGCTCGCGACCGTCGACCTGCAGCTCGACGGCGCCGGCGAGGTCGAGGCGGTCCCGCCCGAGATGGCGCTCTATCGCATGCTCCTGGGGCGGACCTTCGTCATCGCCTTGCAGGTCACCGCCCTCTGCCTGTTGCTGGGCTACCCGACCGCCGCCGTGCTCGCGGTCCTCCCCCAGCGCACGACCAACCTCCTCCTGATCGCCGTGCTCCTGCCGTTCTGGACCTCGCTGCTCGTCCGGACCACCGCCTGGGTGATCCTGCTGCAGGGCAACGGCCCGGTGAACGGGCTCCTCGAGACGCTCGGGCTGATCGCCGAGCCGCTCCAGCTCATCTTCAACCGCAGCGGCACGCTGACCGCCATGGTGCACGTCCAGCTGCCCTTCATGATCCTGCCCCTCTACGCCGTGATGCGGACCATCCCGGCCGAGCAGATGCGCGCGGCCCTCTCGCTCGGTGCCGCCCCGCGCGCCGCCTTCCTCCGCGTCTGGCTGCCGCAGACCCTGCCCGGCGTCGGCGCCGGAGCACTCCTCGTCTTCATCATGTCGCTCGGCTACTACATCACCCCGGCCCTCGTCGGCGGGCCGGCCGACCAGATGCTGAGCTGGTTCGTCACCTACCAGCTCAACGAGGCCGGCGACTGGGGCATGGCCGCCGCCCTCGGCAGCCTCCTCCTCCTCGCCACGCTGCTCGCCGTCGCACTCCTCGGCCGCCTGCTCGGCGCCACGCGCCTGGTCGGCCGCTGATGGCGGGCTTCCGCCGCAGGCTCGAGGAGCGGGGCTGGCACTGGCTGGCCCGGGCCATCACCGGCCTCGTCCTCGTCTTCCTCCTCGCCCCCATCCTCATCGTCATCCCGATCTCGCTGACCGCCGGCTCGCAGCTCGTCTTCCCCATGCCGGGCTGGTCGATCCGGTGGTACCTTGAGGTGCTTGGCAGCCAGGCCTGGCGGGACGCCGCGGCCAACAGCCTCTTCGTCGGCTTCTTCGCCACCATCCTCGCCCTCCTCGTCGGCGTGCCGGCAGCGCTCGGCCTCGCCGGCACGACGTTTAGGGGCAAGCGCCTGATCATGATGCTCGTGCTTTCGCCCATGATCGTGCCGATCGTGATCACCGCCGTTGCGGTCTACTTCTTCTTCGTCCAGATCGGCCTCGTCGGCACCTATCTCGGGCTGATCCTGGCCCACGCCATGCTCGGCGCCCCCTTTGTCGTCATCACGGTCGCGGCCACGCTCGAGAATTTCGACCCCTTCCTGATGCGCGCCGCCGCCGGCCTCGGCGCCCCGCCGCTCGTGGCGTTCCGCCGGGTCATGCTGCCGCTCATCCTGCCGGGTGTGGCCACGGGCGGCCTCTTCGCCTTCGCCACCAGCTTCGACGAGATCGTCGTCGCCCTCTTCCTCGCCGCCCCGGACCAGCGCACCTTGCCGCGCCAGATCTTCTCGGGCGTGCGCGAATATGTCAGCCCGGCGATCGCCGCCGTCGCCGTCATGCTGCTGGTCCTCTCGACCACGCTCCTTGCCACCGTGGAATATTTGCGCCGCCGGAGCGCCCGGCTGCGCGGCACGGCGCCGTAGCCCGGGATCAGTCCAGCCGGAAGCCGCGACAAAGGCCGGTTGCCTAAATCCGTACGTGGATGCATTCTCGCCCGATCGACGGCTCCAGATGGAGGATGTCGGCTAAATGGCTCGTTGTCTCTTGCACAGTCGCATAGCGATCACTTTCCTATGCCTGTTTGCACTTCTTCTATGCTTCACATTTGAATCGATACCGACGCAGGCTGCGCCAAAATCTGGACCCGACCGCGCGTTCGTCCATGAATGGTACACCATCGTACCACCCTCTCCGCACCTGTGGTCAATAGTCTACGAGCCCGGGACTACGACCGGCATTGCGGCTGGCGCGCGGGGCTCGATCCTGCGGAGCGAGGACGGGGGCAAGAACTGGCAATGGGTGGCCAAGCCGACCGAGACTGGCCCCGATCTCCTGAGTGTGGCGTTCATCGGCGCAGCGACCGCGGTGGCTGCCGGCGAACGCGGGACGATCCTGCGGACCGAGGACGGGGGGAGCACCTGGGTCCGGGCGATCATGCCCGCTGATATCGACGCTGCCCTCGCAGCGCTGGCGTTTACTGAAGCAACGACCGGCGTCGCGGTCGGAGATGACGGGACGATCCTGCGGACCGAGGACGGGGGGAAGACTTGGGTGCGGGCGATCACGCCCCCTGATCTTAAAGCTGGCTTTGTAGCGTTGGCGTTCACTGACGCAAAAACCGGCGTCGCGGTCGGGGCATCATCAGATATTAGATGGGAGGGGCGTGATGCCGCCATCCTGCGAACGGAGGATGGCGGAAAGAGCTGGCTGTGGGCTAATGCTCCTCTCAATTTACAGTTCAACCTCCAGGATATTGCCTTTACAAGCGCCACGAACGCAGTGGCGGTTGGGAATGGCAGCAACATCATTCGTTTGGGGGGGAGAGGGGGAAGCGCGGGGGGAATTGGAGGTGTTATCCTCCGCACTGAGGACGGCGGCAAGAACTGGGAGTTGGTGACCGAATTCGACACAACGCCGTATCTTTATTCCGTGTCATTTATAAACGCAGTGAGCGGCGTGACAATTGGGGATGATGGGACGGTCCTATGGACCGAGGACGGCGGCAGCAACTGGGCGCAGGCGGTCACACCCTCTTCGGAAAGCGCTCGTCTCACGGCGCTGGAGTTCAGCGACGCAACTACAGGCGTCGCGGTCGGGGGTGACGGGACGATCCTTCGGACGAACAACGGGGGCAAGAGCTGGGCGTGGGCAACCACGCCCCCCGGGACCGAACCTACTCTGCTAGGCCTGACCTTTGTCACCGATACAACCGCGGTCGCTGCCGGCGAACGCGGCACAATTCTACGGACCGAGGACGGGGGGAGCACCTGGGTGCGGGCGATCATACCTCCCGATTTCAACGCTGGCCTCACAGCACTGGCGTTCACTGACGCAACGACCGGCATTGCGGCTGGCGAGCACGGCTCAATCCTACGGAGCGAGGACGGGGGCAAGAACTGGGCGCAGGGAATTGCGCCCCCTGATATCGACGTTGACCTCACCGCACTGGCGTTCACTGACGCTACGACCGGCGTCGCGGTTGGAAGTGGCGGGACGATCCTGCGGACCGACGACGGGGGGAGCACCTGGGTGCGGGCAATCACG
>JAUIID010000139.1 GCA_030431615.1 Alphaproteobacteria bacterium | reverse complement strand
TGTTCGACGACCCGACCAAGGTCGAGTTCGTCCTGCAGGGCTCGGACGCGCGCATTCCGAGCCTGATCACGGACCAGGTCGACGTGATCTGCCAGTGGATGACCATCACCCCGGGCCGGGCGCAGCAGTGTGCCTTTACCGTGCCTTACTACCGCGAGGGTATCAGCCTGCTCGTCATGGCTGACGGCGCGAAGTACGCGACCTTCGACGACATGCTCGCCGCCGGCCCCGAGGCCAAGGTCGGAGCCATGCAGAACGTCTTCATCGAGGACTGGGTGCATGCCGCCCTGCCCGAGGCGTCGGTCGACCAGTTCGACAGCCCGGACTCGACGCTGCAGGCGCTGAATGCGCGGCGCGTCGACGCCTATCTGGCCGACCAGTCGGCGATCCGCTGGTTGATGCAGCAGACGCCCGACCGCTACGCCAATCTCGACTATGGCTGGATGCCCAACTCCTACGCTTCGGCGGTGCGCCAGGGTGACGAGATCTGGCTGAACTGGGTCAACACGGTCTATCGCGAGGCCATGCTGGGCGTCGACTTCGACATCATGAAGGCGTCCTACAAGAAGTGGTTCGGCATCGATCTCGAGACACCGCGGGTCGGCTTCCCGCAGGAATTCTCCTGATCCATCCGGCAGTGCCCGGACTCGAGCGCAGGCTGCGTCGATGATCGCCTACAACTTCAATTGGGCCGTGATCTGGCGCAATTGGGACGCGTTCATGGCCGCCCTCGCGCTCGGGCTGGGCCTCGCCGTCGTGTCGCTCCTGATCGGCACGATCATCGGCCTTTTCCTGGCCTATGCCCGGCTGTCGCCGAGCCCCTGGATCTCGCGGCCGGCCTGGGCCTATGTCGAGTTCATCCGCAACACGCCGTTGTTGCTCTTGATCTTCTTCGTCTATTTCGGCCTGCCCGAGATCGGCATCTACAACCTGGACAAGATCCAGTCCTTCATCCTCACGCTCTCGGGTTATGCCGCGGCCTATATGTGCGAGGTCTTCCGCGCCGGGCTCGCCTCGATGCCGCGCGCCTATGGCGAAGCGGCGAAGGCGATCGGGCTTCGGCCCTGGCAGCGGCAGCGCTATGTCGTCCTGCCGGTGATGTTCCGGATCACCCTGCCGGCGGTCTCGAACAACCTGATCTCGCTCTTCAAGGACACCTCGCTGGCGGCTGCCATCGCCGTGCCGGAGCTGACCTTCACGGCGCGGCAGATCAACGCCAACACCTACCGGGTGATCGAGTGCTGGCTGACCGCCAGTGCGCTCTATCTGGTGACGGCCTACGCGATCGCGATCGCGCTCCGGCAGGTCGAGAAGCGCTACGCGGTGGTGCGTTGACGATGGCCCGGCGCTGATGGAGTTGGAGCGGGGCACCTTCCTCTACGAGGCCTGGACGGCGCGCTGGTCGCTGCTCGAGGGGCTCATGGTGACCATCTCGAGCTCGGTCATGACGATCATCATCGGCACGGTCCTGGGATTCGCCGTGGGCCTGGTGCTGACCTACGGCATGCTGCCGTTCCGCATCCTCGCCCGGCTCTATGTCGACATCATGCGCGGCATCCCGGTGCTGGTCTTGATCCTCTTCACCTATTACGGGCTCGCCATCCTCAAGATCGGGGTGAAGCCCTACTGGGCCGGGGTCATCGCCCTCTCGCTCTTCTGCATCTCCCACGTGGCGGAGAACGTGCGGGGTGCCGTGCAGTCGATCCCGCAGGGCCAGCACGAGGCCGGCATGGCGATCGGCATGCGCTTCTTCCAGCGGCTGCGCTACATCATCCTGCCGCAGGCGGTGCGCCGGGCGCTGCCGCCCTGGGTCAACACCGCGCTGGAGATCGTCAAGGGCACGACGCTGCTCTCGGTGATCGGCGTGGTCGAGCTCCTGCTCGCCAACCAGCAGGCGATCGCCCGCAACTACATGATCCTGCAGTTCTACATGGCGGCGACCATCGTCTACATCATCATCAATTTCTCGATCGCCCAGGCCGCGGCGGCACTGGAGCGGCGCTATGCGTATCTGCGCTACTGAACCGACCCCTGCCGCCGTGCCTGCCCGACGGAGCCACCGATGGTCCTGCTGAGCGCCCGCGACATCCACAAGAAGTACGACGAGACCGAGGTCCTCAAGGGCATCGACCTCGACATCGAGCAGGGCCAGGTGGTGGCGCTGATCGGCGCCTCGGGCTCGGGCAAGACGACGTTCCTGCGCTGCATCAACCTGCTCGAGGAGTATCACCAGGGGCGGATCGAGCTCGAGGGCGAGTCGATCGGCTACAGCGCGAACGGCCGGCGGCGCAAGCTGGGCGAGCGGCAGATCTCGGCGCAGCGGGCGAAGATCGGCATGGTCTTCCAGAGCTTCAACCTCTTCCCGCACATGACGGCCGAGGCGAACGTGATGCTCGGTCTGACCAAGGTGCGCGGCATGTCGAACGCCGAGGCGCAGGAGCGTGCCCGGCACTGGCTCGACCGGGTCGGCCTCGCCGACCGGCGCCAGCACTACCCCTACCAGCTCTCCGGCGGCCAGCAGCAGCGCGTCGCGATCGCCCGGGCAGTGGCGATGGAGCCGAGGCTGATGCTGTTCGACGAGGTCACCTCGGCCCTCGATCCGGAGCTGGTCGCCGAGGTGCTGGCGGTGATGCAGGACCTGGCGAAGAGCGGCATGACCATGGTGGTGGTCAGCCACGAGATGCTCTTCGTGCGCGACGTGGCGACCCGCGTGGTCTTCATGGATGGCGGCCTCGTCGCCCAGTCCGGCACGCCCGACGAGGTCCTGCACAACCCGCAGACCGAGCGCCTGCGCAGCTTCCTCGGCCGCTTCCACGGGATCTTCGGCCCGGTCTGAGCGCCGGGCGCCAACCAGCGACCGGCGGCAGCCGGCCGCTGGCCCGGGATGCGCTCAGATCACGCCGAACGCCCGCATCGCCTCGGCCACCCGCACGAAGCCCGCAATATTGGCGCCCAGCACATAGTTGCCCGGCGCGCCGAACTCGTCGGCGGTTGCCGCACAGGTGTCATGGACGTGGCGCATGATGCTGGCGAGGCGTTGTTCGGTCTGCTCGAAGGTCCAGCTGTCGCGGGACGCATTCTGCTGCATTTCGAGCGCCGAGGTGGCGACCCCGCCGGCATTGGCGGCCTTGCCCGGGGCAAACAGCACACCGGCCTCCTGAAAGACCCGGATGGCTTCAGGCGTGGAGGGCATGTTGGCCCCCTCGCCGACCGCCAGCACGCCGTTCGCGACCAGCCGCCGGGCATCCTTGCCGGTCAGCTCGTTCTGGGTGGCCGACGGCATGGCGACATCGCAGGGCACGTCCCAGATCGAGCCCATGGTGATGTAGCGCGTGCCGGTGCCCTTCTGCCGGGCATATTCGCTGATGCGCTCGCGCCGGACCTCCTTGATCTCCTTCACCAGGTCGAGATCGATGCCGCTCTCGTCAACGACGTAGCCGTTGCTGTCGGAGCAGGCGACGACCCGGCCGCCATGGGCGCGGATCTTCTCCATCGTGTAGATGGCGACATTGCCCGAGCCCGAGACGACGCAGGTCTTGCCGTCGAAGGAGGTGCCCCTGGTGGCGAGCATGGCCTCGACGAAATAGGTGGCACCGTAGCCGGTCGCCTCCTTGCGGGCGCGCGAGCCGCCATAGCTCAGGCCCTTGCCGGTCAGCACGGCCGCCTCGTAGCGATTGGACAGCCGCTTGTACTGGCCGAACATGTAGCCGATCTCGCGGGCGCCGACGCCGATATCGCCGGCCGGGACGTCGGTGTACTCGCCAAGATGACGCGACAGCTCGGTCATGAAGGACTGGCAGAAGCGCATGACCTCGCCATCCGACCGGCCGCGCGGGTTGAAGTCCGAGCCACCCTTGCCGCCGCCGATCGGCAGCCCCGTCAGGGCGTTCTTGAAGGTCTGCTCGAAGCCGAGGAACTTGACGATGCCGAGATTGACCGACGGGTGGAAGCGCAGCCCTCCCTTGAACGGGCCGAGGGCCGAGTTGAACTGCACGCGAAAGCCGCGATTGATGCAGACACGGCCCTGGTCGTCGACCCAGGGGACGCGGAAGATGATCTGCCGCTCGGGCTCGCAGATCCGCTCGATCAGCGCATTGTCGATATAGTCCGGCCGCTTGGCCACCACCCGCCCGAGGCTCTCCAGCACCTCGCGGACTGCCTGAATGAATTCCTCCTCGCCCGTATTGCGGCGCATGACCTCGGCCATGATCGCCTCGAGCTTCTCGTCCATCGTCGTCAAGGGGTCTCTCCGATCAAAAGCAGCGATCGCCCGCCCGGCGGCCGATCGACACCGGGTTAGACCGAAACCTGATGAAAAAGAATGCACGGCGTGCCTAAAAACGGCTCATGCCGGCCGCCTTTCGTCCCGGAGATTTGTGGCCTATCGTCGAGGTCCTTCGACCATCCAGATCGGACCACATCTTGGAGCGCCGCCTCACCACCATTCTCGCCGCCGATCTGGTCGGCTACTCGCGGCTGATGGCGGCCGACGAGGAGGGTGTGATCGCGCGGCTGCGGGCGGCGCGGGCGGCGGTGGTCGACCCGGCGCTGACCGAGGCCGGCGGGCGGATCGTCAAGACCATGGGTGACGGGCTGCTCGTCGAGTTCGCCTCGCCGGTGGCGGCGGTGCGGATGGCGCTGGTGGTGCAGCGGGCGATGACGGAGCAGGAGACGGGGCCGGAGGACCAGCGGCTGCGCTTTCGCATCGGCATCAATCTCGGCGACATCGTGATCGATGGCGACGACATCCTGGGCGACGGGGTCAATGTCGCGGCGCGGCTGGAGACGCTGGCGCCGGCGGGCGGCATTTGCATCTCGCGCGCCGTGCAGGAGCAGGTTCGCGGCAAGCTGGATGCGGTGCTCACACCGCTCGGGCCGCAGGCGGTGAAGAACCTGCCGGAGCCGGTCGAGGTCTGGCGGGTCGAGATCGAAGGCGTCGAGGCCGAGCGGTCGGTCAAGGCGGGTGCCAGGCCCTCGATCGCCATCCTGCCCTTCGACAACATGTCGCGCGACGCGGACCAGGATTTCCTGGCTGACGGCATCGTCGAGGACGTGATCACCGAGCTCTCGCGCTTTCGCGACCTCACCGTGATCGCCCGCAATTCCAGCTTCAGCTTTCGCGGCACGGCCACAGACGTACGGAAGATCGCGGCCGCGCTCGGCGTGCGCTACGTCGTCGAGGGCTCGGTACGGCGTGCCGGCGACCGGCTCCGGGTCACGGCCCAGCTCATCGACGCCACTGATGGCGGCCATGTCTGGGCCGACCGCTGGGACCGGACGATGGCCGACCTCTTCGACCTGCAGGACGAGCTGACCCGGGCGATCGTGACGGCCGTCGCCCCTGAGATCAGCGCGCACGAGAGGACCCTCGCACGGCAGAAGCCGACAGAGAGCCTCACCGCCTGGGAGCTGACCCAGCGGGCCTATGCGGCATACTTCCAGTACACGCCCGAAGCGATCGCCCTGACCAAGGACCTCGCGGCGCAGGCAATCGCGGTTGATCCCGGGATCGTCGCGGCCCATGCCCTGATCGCCCGTGCGCAAGCCGCGGAGGTGATGAGCGGGCGGACAGCCGATCCGGCGGCGGTCCTGCAGGCGGCACGGGAGGCGGCCGAGCGGGCGATCGCGGCCGATGATCGCAACGACGCGGGGCACGCGGCACTCGGCTTCGCGCTTAGCATCGCCGGTCGCCACGACGAGGCGATCGAGGCGCTGGAGCGGGCGCGGGCGCTCAATCCCAGCAGCTTCACCACGCTCTTCCTCCTCGCCGGCCGTCTCCTGGACCAGCCGAAGAACAACGATCCGGATCGGACCCTGGCCGCGGCCAGGGAAGCACTCAGGCTCAGTCCGACCGACCCCTTCGCCTGGGCCTTGAACACGGTGATCGGCATGGCCCTCGTGCAGCGGGGCGATGTCGATGCGGCGCTGGAGGTGCTGGAGAAAGCGCGCAAGTATCCGGGCTCCGGCTGGAAGCCGGTGATGGGCCTGGCCGCCGCCGCCACAGGCGCGGGCGACCTCGACCGGGCGCGGGTGCTGGTGGACGAAGCGCGCCTGCTCGATCCCGGGCTGACGGTCGAGCGGGTGCGATCAGGTATGCCGACGTTCGAGTTCCCGCCCCTCGATTCCCTCCTCGAACGACTGGCCGGGCTCGGCCTGCCACAGGGCTCCCCGGAAGGGCCAGCCTAGGCCGGGGCGGTGAGCTGGTCGAGGATGGCGCCGAAGCGCTCAACGCCCTGGGCACCGGAGACGAGATGGCGGCGCTCGAAAACGATGGCGGGCACGCCCTGGATGCCCTGCTCCACCCAGAACTGCATTTCCTGGCGCACGGCGTCGGCGTAGCGGCCGTCCTCGAGCACGGCCAGCGCCTCGGCCCGGTCGAGACCGATGCCGGCCGCCACGTCGGCCAGCACGGCCGGATCGCCCACGTTCTCGCGGCGGGTGAAGAAGGCGGCGAAGAGCGCCATCTTCAGCTCGTGCTCGCGGCCCAGGGTGCCGGCCCAGTGCAGGAGCTGGTGCGCCCGGAACGTGTTGTACGTCCGCATGTCGTCGGTATAGGCGAAGGTGAAGCCGAGCTCCGCACCCATGCGGGTCAGCCGTTCGCGGGCCGCGATCGAGGCCTCGGGCGTGGTGCCGTACTTGGCGGCCAGATGCTCGCGCAGGTTCTGACCCTCCTCTGAAATATGCGGGTTGAGCTGGAACGGGTGCCAGTGGATCTCGGGTTCGAGCTTGCGGTCGGCCAGTGCGCGGGCGAGCTGGCGGTAGCCGATGATGCACCAGGGGCAGACGACGTCGGAGACGATATCGATGCGCATAGGGATTCCTCAGGTTCAGGTGACGGTCGCTAAGCGCTCGCGGCAGATCCTGAGGATCTCCTCGCGGTCGCGCTGCCACCAGTCGTTGGCGGAGAAGACCTCGACCTCGGCGGGGCCCTCGTAGCCGGCGGCCTCGATCTCTGCGCGGATGGCGGGGATGTCGATGACGCCGTCGCCCATCATGCCACGGTCGAGGAGCATGTCCTTCGTCGGCACCAGCCAGTCGCAGACGTGGAAGCCCTGGATGCGCCGGGCGGCACCGGCGCGGGCGATCGCGGCCGAGCGGGTCGGGTCCCACCAGCAGTGGTAGCAGTCGATGGCGACGCCGAGCCAGGGGTCGGGGCCGGGGTCCGCGTCGAGGCGGTCGCAGATGTCGAGGGCCTGGTCGATGGTGTTGAGGCAGGAGCGGTCGCCGGCATACATGGGATGCAGGGGCTCGAGGGCGATCCGGACACCGACGGCACGGCCGTGCTCGAGGAGGAGTGCCGTGCCCTCCTCCACCTGCCGGCGGGCGCCTTCGAGGTCCTTCGAGCCCTCGGCGACGCCGCCGACCACCATGACGAAGCTCTGGGCGCCGAGAGCAGCGGCATCGGTGATGGCGCGGCGGTTGTCCTCGACCTGGGCGCGGAACGCCTCGGACGTGGTGGCCGGGAGGTAGGTGCTGCGGCAATAGCCGGGCAGGACGAGGCCGGCATCGCGGATGCGCCGGCCGATGGCGGCCACGTCATGGCCCTCGACGTCGCGGCGCCAGGGGCTGATGGCGCCGAAGCCGGCGCGAGCCGTCGCGTCGATCACGGTGTCGATGGGCTCGCGATGCCCGAGCGTGGCGGTGTTCAGGCAGCAGAGGCTGCCGTCGGCGAGGTCGCGGAGAGGCTTCGTCATGCCGGCTCAGGCCTCCACGCCATGCAGGTCGAGGAGCTGGCGCATACGGCGGACGGCGAGGTGCGGGTCGCGCAGCAGGCCGGCCTGGTCGGCGAGGCGGAAGATGCCGGTGAAATAGGGCAAGGGGCGCATCGCCTGCTGGCCGCCGAGCATGGTGAAGTGGTCCTGGTGGCCGTTGAGCCAGGCCATGAAGACGACGCCGGTCTTGTAAAAGCGGGTGGGGCTCCGGAAGATCAGGCGCGAGAGCGGGACGGTGGGTGCGAAGATGCGGTCGTAGGCGTCACCGTCGCCTTTCGCCAGGGCTTCGAGGGCGTGGCAGGCGGCCGGGGCGATGGCGTCGAAGATGCCGAGCAGCGCGTCGCTGTGGCCCTGGGCGTCGCCCTTGATCAGGGTCGGGTAGGCGAAGTCGTCGCCCGAGTACATGCGCACACCCTCCGGCAGGCGCCGGCGCATGACGATCTCCTTCTCGGCATCGAGCAGCGAGACCTTGATGCCGTCGACCTTGGCGACGTTGTCGCTGATGACGGCAAGGCAGGTTTCCATGGTGCGGTCGAAGTCGTCGCCGCCCCAGTAGCCGGCGAGCGCCGGGTCGAACATGTCGCCGAGCCAGTGGAGGATGACCGGCTCCTCGGCATGGGCCAGCACCTTGCCGTAGACGCGGGCGTAGTCGTCGGGGCCGTCGGCCAGCCGGGCGAGTGCCCTGGACGCCATGAGGATGATCCGGCCGCCGACCGCCTGGATGGCGTCCATCTGGGTCAGGTAGGCGTTGACCACATCGTCGAGCGAGCGGGCGTCGGCCGGGTCGAGCTGGTCGGTGCCGCAGCCGGAGAAGACGAGGGCCCCCTTGTGGGCTCTGGCGTTCTCGACCGAGCGGCGGATGAGCTCCAAGGCCGTCGGCCAGTCGAGGCCCATGCCGCGCTGCGCCGTGTCCATGGCCTCGGCGACGGCGAGCCCGTGGCCGAAGAGATGATCGCGATAGGCCAGCGTGCGCTCCCAGTCGACGGCCCCGCCGGCGGAAGGCTCGAGGGCGCTCATGGGATCGCTGACGACATGCGCCGCGGCCATGGCGACACGGTTGAAGACCGGCCTGCCGTGCGGCGGCGGCAGCGCCTCGCCCTGGAGCGCGTATGGCTCGATGGTGCCGGTCTCGGTCGGCAGACGCAGGGTCGTCATGGTCGCTCGCACTCCACTCAAGGCTCTGGCACCGGTGCGGACATCCGCCGCCCGGCCTCCCTGCGCCGAGCATAGAGGCAGCGGCGCGAAACCTGAACAAGCTCGGTGCCCTGCCCCGGCTACCGGCCGCCGCCGACCGCCCCGTTCCCTGGAACTAAACTAATAACAAAACCAAAGTAAGCCCGGAACAGTTCAAATAAAGATGGTCATTGATTGACGATCGACTGTCGCCGTCTATGCGTTCGACCGACGAGGCACCCCTGACAACAAGGAAACACCCCCATGCTGAAGCTCGCCCTGGCGACAACGACGCTCGCCGGCACGCTGGTTGCATCCGTGGCCATGGCCGAGCCGGTCACCCTCACCGATCTCGCCGGCCGCTCGGTCACCATCGAGACGCCGGTCGAGCGCGCCATCCTCGGCGAGGGCCGCATGCTCTACGGGCTCACGGCGCTGCTGCCGGACGGAGCGGTCGACAACGTCGTCGGCTGGCGGGACGACATGAAGCTGTTCGACCCGCGCACCTTCGAGGCGTACAGCGCGCTCTTCCCGATGCTCGACCAGATTGCCGAGGTCGGCCGGGTCAATGACGGCAGCTTCAGCGTCGAGCAGGCGATAGCACTCGATGCCGACGTCGTGCTGCTGCCGCTCGACGTCTACCGCGCCGCCATCGACGGCAACGTGCTCGACCAGCTCGAGGGCGCCGGCATCCCGGCGGTCTTCGTCGACTTCCGCGAGCGACCGCTCGACAACACCGTGCCCTCGACCCTGCTCCTCGGGCGTGTGTTCGGCGAGGAGGAGCGCGCCCAGGAGGTCGTCGACTTCTATCTGGCGGCGATGAATCAGGTCTACGGCCCGCTCGCGGGCTTCAAGGGCGAGCGCCCGAGGGTCTTCCTCGAGCGCGGCGCCGGCTACGACGACCATTGCTGCAACACCTGGGGCTCGGAGAGCTTCGGCCTGATGGTGGAGCGCGCCGGCGGCATCAATGTCGGCTCGGATTTCCTGTCGGGTGCCACCGGCACGCTCAATCCGGAGCAGGTGCGGGTCAGCGACCCCGACGTGGTGATCTACACCGCCGCCGACTGGTCGAAGGCCAATCCCATGTTCGCCGGCATCCCGCACGGCGCCGGGGCGGAGCCGGCGCTGGTGCAGGAGCGGCTGCGCGGGATGACGGAGCGGCCGGCCTATGTCGGCGTCAAGGCCGTCGAGGAAGGGCGCGTGCACAGCCTCTGGCACCAGTTCTACAACAGCCCCTACAATTTCGCGGCCTTCCAGGCGATCGCCAAGTGGACCCACCCGGAGCTCTTCGCGGAACTCGATCCGGACGCCACCTTCGCCGCGTTCCACGAGCGCTTCCTGCCGATCCCCTATGACGGCGGCTATTTCGCGAGCCTCGACGTCACCAACTGAGCCGAGCTAGTGGCTGTTCTCGCTCGTCCCGCCGGAGCCGCCATCGGCGGCCCGGCCCTCGCCTACCGGCGGCTGGTCCGTCGCCGGCGCGCGGTCGTCGCGGGGCTCGTGGCCCTCCTCGCCGCCAGCCTGCTTCTCGACCTCACCAGCGGGCCGGCCGGGCTCGGCATCGGCGAAGTACTCGCCGTGCTCCTCGATCCGGCCGGCGCGGAGCCTGCGGCGCGGGTGGTCATCCTCGACATCCGCCTGCCGGTGGCGCTGATGGCAATCGTGGTGGGCGCCATGCTCTCGGTCGCCGGGGCCGAGATGCAGACCATCCTGAACAACCCCCTGGCGAGCCCGTTCACGCTCGGCATCTCGGCGGCGGCCGGGTTCGGCGCCGCACTCGCCATCGTGCTGGGCATCGGCGTGCTACCCTTCGCCGGTCCGCTCCTGGTCACCGGCAACGCCTTCGTCTTCGCCATGGCGGCGGCACTCGCCATCTTCGCCCTCGCCCGGCTGCGCGGGGCCACGACGGAGACCGTGGTGCTGCTGGGCATCGCCCTCGTCTTCGCCTTCAACGCGGCCCTGGCCCTGCTCCAGTTCATCGCCACCGAGCGGGCGCTGCAGGAGGTCGTCTTCTGGACGCTCGGCAATCTCGGCAAGGCGAACTGGGAGCGGCTCGCCATCTGCGTCGTGGTGCTGGCGGCCGTGCTGCCGGTCTTCATGACCGACCTCTGGGGCCTCACGGCCCTTCGGCTCGGCGACGCCAAGGCGAGGAGCCTCGGGGTCCCGGTCGAGCGGCTGCGCCTGCAGGCGCTGATCCTGGTCTCGCTGCTCGCCGCCGTCGCCGTCGCCCATGTTGGCACGATCGGCTTCATCGGCCTCGTCGGGCCGCACATCGCTCGCATCCTCGCCGGCGAGGACCAGCGCTTCTTCCTGCCGGCCTCGGCCCTTTCCGGGGCGGCGCTGCTCTCGCTCACCTCGGTCGTAGCCAAGAGCATCGTGCCCGGGGTGATCTTCCCGGTCGGCATCATCACGGCCCTGGTCGGCGTGCCGGTCTTCCTGGCGCTGATCCTCGGCAAGCGACCGCAGTTCTTCTCATGACGCTGGAAGTTGGCGGCATCACCCTCGCCTATGGCCGCACACGCGTGCTGCACGGCATCGACCTGCCGCCGCTCGCCGCCGGCACGGTGACGGCGCTGGTCGGCCCCAATGCCGCCGGCAAGTCGAGCCTGCTGCGCGCCATCGCCGGCCAGATGCGCTTTGCCGGAACGGCACGACTCGGCGGCATGGACCTCGCCGCCCTCGGCCGCCGCCTGGCCAGCCGCCGCGTCGCCTATTTGCCGCAGGAGCTGCCGGGGCGTGCCAATCTCTCCGTCGTCGAGGCGATCCTGCTCGCCGCCAAGCAGGACGAGAGCCTTCGGGTGAGCGAGGCGGACCTCGCCCTCGTCGAGGGGGTGCTGGTCGATCTCGGCATCGCGCATCTCGCCGGCCGCGGCCTGAACGAGCTCTCCGGCGGCCAGGCGCAGATGGTGAGCCTCGCCCAGGCGCTGGTCCGCCGGCCGGAGGTGCTGCTCCTCGACGAGCCGACCAGCGCCCTCGATCTCCGCCACCAGCTCGAGGTGCTGGCGCATGTGGGGCGGGTGACGCAAGCGCACGGCACCATCGTGCTGGCGGCACTGCACGACCTCAACCTCGCCGCCCGCTTCGCCGACCTCGTCCTGGTCCTGCGGGAGGGGCGCCTGCACAGCGCCGGCACCCCCGCCGAGGTGCTGACGCCGGCGATGCTGTCGGAGGTCTACGGCGTCGAGGCGGAGGTCTTCCGGACGGCAGATGGCGGGCTGGTCGTCCAGCCGCTCCGCCCGCTGCCGCGCCGGAAACCGAAAACCGGGCCCTTTGCCGTGGAGCGCGCCGCATGACGATCCAGACCTGGACCGCCGACCTCGCCGCCGAGCAGGCCATGGAGGACGGCCACGACCTCTACTGGAACCGGATGATCGACCTCGTGGCCGAGCCCGACCTCGGTGCCGCACGGGTGCTCGACTTCGGCTGCAATCAGGGCGCCTTCCTTCGCCTCCTTTACGCCCGCAAGCCCTTCGCCTACGGGCTCGGCGTCGACATCGCGAGGGCCGCGGTCGAGGTCGCGCAGCACCGCCGCGGGAGCGAGCCGGTCGACTACCGGGTAGTGGGGGAGCTGGACGAGGTGGCGGAGGTGTTCGACGTCGCCTTCAGCCACGAGGTCGCCTACCTGATCGAGGACATCGCCGCCCATGCCCGGGCGATCCATGCGCGGCTCGTGCCGGGCGGCGTCTACTACGCCGCCATCGGCTGCCACACCGACAACCCGGCCTGGCCCGAGTGGTCCGTCGAGATCCCGAAGATGAGCAACCTGCCGGTCTTCGGGCGCTCGCTCGCCCAGTATGCAGACGCCTTCGCCACGGCAGGGTTCGAAGTGACCGCCCGGCCGTTCGGGCTGGGCGACCGCTTCCTTCGGATGGACGAGAGCGAGCACCCGTCCCGCGACTACGCCGAGCGGCTGGCCTATGTCGAGCGGGTGAAGACGCTCTTCCGGCTGGTCCGGTGCTAGGCCCCGTTCTTCAGGAGGTCGCGGGCGATGATCGTCCGCTGGATCTGGTTCGTGCCCTCGTAGATCTGGGTGATCTTGGCGTCGCGGTAGAGGCGCTCGACCTCGAAACCGCGGATATAGCCGCTGCCGCCGAAGATCTGGACCGCGTCGGCGCTGCGGGCGACGGCGGTGTCGCTGGCGAAGCACTTGGCGATGGAGCAGGCGCGGCTGGCGGGCTCGCCGGCATCGAGGAGCATGGCGGCACGGTGGGTCAGCGCCCGGGCGGCGGCGATGTCCTTGGCCATGTCGGCGAGCAGGAACTGCACGCCCTGGAAGTCCGCGATGGCCTGGTCGAACTGGCGCCGCTCGGGCACGTAGCCCAAGGCTGCCTCGAGCCCGGCCTGGGCGATGCCGACGGCGAGGGACGCGATGCCGATCCGGCCCTTGTCGAGGGCCGACATCATGATGTGGAAGCCCCTGCCCTCCTGGCCGAGGAGGGCGTCGGCCGGCAGCTCGACGCCGTCGAACGTGAGCGCACCCACGGGCGAGGCGCGCTGACCCATCTTGTGCTCCTTGGGGCCGCGGCCGACGCCCGGCCTGTGCAGGTCGACGATGAAGATCGACATGCCGCGATGGCCGGCCTTGGGATCGGTGCGGGCGAGGACGAAGCCCAGATCGGCGATGGGCGCGTTGTGGATCCAGAGCTTGCCGCCGTCGAGGCGCCAGCCGCCATCCGTCCGGGTCGCGGTGGTCCTGACGCCGGAGACGTCGGAACCGGCACCCGCCTCGGTGATGCAGTAGGCGACCTTCTGCTCGAAGCCCAGGACGGGCGGCAGATAGCGCTGCTGCTGCTCGGCCGTGCCGTGGACGGCGAGGAGGGTGCCGATCAGCTCGACCAGGCCGCACTGGTCGGCGACGGAGGCGTAGCCGCGCGACAGCTCCTCCATGACGATCGCGTAGGCGAGCGCGTCCATGCCCACACCCCCCATGCCGTCGGGCACGGTGATGCCGAAGAGGCCGAGGCCGGCCATCTCGCGGTAGAGGTCGTCGGGGAACCCCTCGGTCTCGTCGAGCTCCCGGGCGCGCGGACGGACCGCCTCGTCGGCGAAGCGGCGGGCCGCCTCCTGGATCTGCGCATAGTCCTCGACCGCGTGGCGCGGCAGCAGCACGGGCGGCATGGCGGGTCCCCGATCGTTGATGTAACCGGACGGTTACTTTTCGCACCCGTCCCTGTCAAGGCGGCGCTGTTCGGCGGAAGCCGGCGCTGCTAAGTAACCGGCCAGTGCAGAAGGGGAGGCAGCGCTATGCAGGCAAGGACCAAGGTACCGTTCGGGCGGACGGGGCTCGAGGTGACGGCGATGAGCTTCGGGGCCGCACCCATCGGCAATTTCCTCAAGCCCATCGACGAGGAGGTGGCGAAGGCGATGGTCGATGCGGCCTGGGATGCCGGGATGCGCCTCTTCGACACCTCGCCGCTCTACGGGCATGGGCTGAGCGAGCTTCGGCTCGGGGCGGCGCTCCGCTGGCGCCGGCGCGACGACTATGTGCTCTCCTCCAAGGTCGGCCGGCTGCTCGAGCCTGCCAGGCGCGAGACCATCGACTTCGCCCCATGGGTCGATGCCGGCGCGTTCAGGCTGCGCTTCGACTATTCCTATGACGGGGCGATGCGCTCGATCGAGGATTCGCTGCAGCGGCTCGGGCTCGAGCGGATCGACATCGCCCTCGTCCACGACTGCGACCGGTTCAACTTCGGCGACGAATTGCCGGAGGTCTTCGAGAAGGCGATGAACGGTGCCGCGAAGGCGCTGCTGCGGCTCCGGGACGAGGGGGTCGTCAAGGCGGTCGGGCTCGGGGTCAACGAGTGGCAGCCGTGCCACGATGCGCTCCAGCGCCACGACCTCGACGCCTTCCTGCTGGCCGGCCGCTACACGCTCCTGGAGCAGGAGTCGTTGGACCCCTTCCTGGCGCTTTGCGCCGAGCGCGGTGCCGGGGTGATCGTCGGCGGCGGGTTCAATTCGGGCATCCTCGCGACCGGGGCCGTGCCGGGGTCCAAGTACAATTACAGCCCGGCACCCGAGGACATCATGGCCAAGGTCAAGAAGATCGAGGCGGTCTGCACCGAATTCGACGTGGCCCTGCCGGCGGCAGCACTGCAGTTCGTGACGGCGCACCCGGCGGTGCCGACCTTCTGCGCCGGGACGCGCACCGTCGAGCAGCTCGAGCAGAACGTCGCCTGGTT
>JAUIID010000138.1 GCA_030431615.1 Alphaproteobacteria bacterium | reverse complement strand
GCGCAAGCCCCGCCCTTCTGCTATAAGAAGGCCCGTTGCAAGCTGGCCCGCCCGGGAGGCTGCCCATGACGAATGGCACGGATGAAGGCGTGATCATAGCCCGGGACGTCGACGACGAACCGGCGTCCGGCAATCAGCGAAGCCTCACGGGCTTCAGCTATCACTTCGTCTTCTGGTACTGCGTCGTCTACACGGCATGGCACCTTCTGGTGCTCAATGTCTTCCCGCTCGAGACCTGGGCCTTCCGCACGCTGCACGTCGCCGGCGGCCTCGGCATCGGCTTCCTCGTCGCCACCCATGCGGTGCCGCGGCTGGAGCGCCCCGGCGGCGGCCTGCCGCCGCAGCTCCTCCGTCCGCTCCGTCTTGTCGCCGCGGTGCTGGTCGGCCTCGCCCTCGTCGCCATGGTGGCGCCGTTCGCGCTCCGCGACTTCGCCGGCCTGCCAAACCCGCCGCCCTGGGTCTACACCATGGCCGCCCCGGCCCTGGTCGTCGGCACCGGCCTCGCCATGCTCCTCGCCTGGCTGACCCCGGCCGACACCAGCCGCATCGACCCGGCCGACTGGACCATGGCCGCCGCCGCCGTGGCGGTCGCCCTCTACCTCCTCTTCAACCTCCAGGGCCTGCAGTTCCGCGCCGGCGTGATGCCGACCCGGCCCGACTTCTGGGTGACGCTCGCCGGCGTGGCGCTGATCCTCGAATGCACCCGAAGGCTCGCCGGGCTGGCGCTCGTCGTCATCTCCATCGTCTTCATCCTCTACGCCTTCATCGGCCCCTGGCTGCCGGGCTTCCTCGCGCATAGCGGCTACGCCCCAGACCGCTTCTTCACCTATCTCTACACCGACAACGGCATCCTCGGGCCCACCACCGCCGTCTCCTCCACCTACATCATCCTCTTCATCTGCTTCGCCGCCTTCCTCCAGGCGTCGAAGGTCGGCGACTACTTCGTCAACTTCGCCTTCGCCGCCGCCGGCCACGCGCGGGGCGGCCCGGCCAAGGTCGCCGTCTTCGCGTCCGGCCTCATGGGCATGATCAACGGCACCTCGGCCGGCAACGTCGTCGCCACGGGCTCGCTCACCATCCCGCTCATGAAGCGCGTCGGCTACCGTGCCCGGAGTGCTGCCGGCATCGAGGCCGCGGCCTCCACGGGCGGCCAGATCATGCCGCCCATCATGGGGGCCGGCGCCTTCATCATGGCCGAGGTCACCGGCATCAAATACACCGAGATCGCCATCGCGGCGCTGATCCCGGCGACCCTCTACTTCATCTCGATCTACTTCATGGTCGACCTCGAGGCGCAGCGCACCGGCATGAAGGGCCTGCCCCGCAACCAGCTCCCGGCCTTCGGCGCCCTGGCGAAGCAGGCCTATCTCTTCATCCCGATCGTCATCCTCATCGCCGCCCTCTTCATGGGCTACTCGGTGATCCGCGCCGGCACGCTCTCGCTCGTCGCCGCCATCGTGGTGAGCTGGCTGACGCCGCACCGGCTCGGCCCCTTCGGCATCGTCAAGGCGCTCAACCTCACCGCGACCATGGCGGTCCAGCTCATCGCCGTCTGCGCCTGCGCCGGCATCATCGTCGGCGTCATCGGGCTCACCGGCGTGGGCCTGCGCTTCTCCGCCATGCTGCTCACCGTCGCCGACACGAGCCAGTTCCTGGCGCTGCTCTTCGCCATGGGCATCTCGCTCCTGCTCGGCATGGGCATGCCGACGACGGCCGCCTACGCCGTCGCCGCCTCGGTCGTCGCCCCCGGCCTCATCCGCCTCGGCATCGAGCCGCTTGTCGCCCATTTCTTCGTCTTCTACTTCGCCGTCATCTCGGCGATCACCCCGCCCGTCGCACTTGCCGCCTATGCGGGCGCGGCCATCGCCGGCTCCAAGGCGCTCGAGACCTCGCTCACCGCCTTCAAGCTCGGCCTCGCGGCCTTCATCGTGCCCTTCATGTTCTTCTACAGCCCGGCACTGCTGATGATGGACAGCTGGCCAGCCATCATCCAGAGCCTCGTCACCGCCTGCGTCGGCGTCTTCCTCCTCTCCGCCGCCGTCCAGGGCTGGTTCTTCGGCCGCACCAACATCCTGCTCCGCATCGTCGTCGGCGCCGCGGCCCTCCTCATGATCGAGGGCGGCCTTGTCACCGACCTCATCGGCATCGGGCTCGGCGGGGCGGTCTTCCTCTGGCAGCGCAAGATGGCCGTCAAGGAGCCGGACCTGCCGATCGCCGAGACGGCGCGGGAGCCGGTCGGCTGACGAAAGGGGTCGTCCTCCTCACCCTCGCCGGCCTCCTGCTCACCGCCTGTGCGGGCGCGCCGCCGTCCCGCCAGGCGGCCACGCGCTGGCCGAGCGACCCCGCCACCTGTCGGGCCCTGCTCGTTGCCGAGACCGTCCGCTTCACCCCCTGGACCGGCGCCCCGGGCAGCGGCGCCTGCAGCGTGCCGGCGCCGGTCGAGGCCACCTATACGACCGCCGTCATGCAGCCGACGCTCCGCACCAGCTGCCCGATGCTGCTCGCCTGGGCGCGCTTCGAGCCGGAGATGCAACGCATCGCCGACAAGCGCCTCGGCAGCCGCATCACCGAGATCCGCCACTACGGCTCCTATAGCTGCCGCCGGATGACCGGCAACCAGCGGCGCATGAGCCTGCACAGCACCGGCGAGGCACTCGACATCGCCGGCTTCACCACCGCCGACGGCCAGCACATCAGCGTGCTCGACGACTGGCCGCGCCGTAGCGGCAGCGCCAGCCTCTTCCTCCACGACCTCGCCCAGGCCGCCTGCCGTCACTTCAACGTCGTGCTCACGCCCAACCACGACCGGGCGCACCGCGACCACTTCCATATCGACATCGGCCCCTGGAAGATCTGCAAGGCCTGAGCGCCGGCTCAGCCCGCCACGCCGGCCCGGGCGTAGCCCTCCTCGATGCGCGCGGCGTCGGCCGCATCGCTGAACGGCAGCCGCGCCAGATGCGCCGCGAACGAATAGTCCGGATTGACCAGCCGGAGCTCGTCCCGGACCTGCCGCGCCTCCTCGACCAGGCCCAGATGCCCGAGTGCGGCGATGAGGAGGCCGCGCGAGATATCCGTCTTGGGCGCCAGCCGGATGCGCTCGCGGAAATTCGCGGCTGCCGCCTCGTAGCGTCCCGCCGCCAGATAGGCCGAGCCCATGAAGTGCAGGTATTGCTGGGTGAAGGCCGGATCGAGGCGGATCGCCTGCTCGAGATACGGGATCGCCACCAGCGGCGTGCCGGCATAGACCTCCGCATGCCCGCGGGTCGCGTGCGCGAGTGCGAAACTCGGGCTCAGCGCCAGAGCCTGGCCGGTCTCCTGCCGGGCGCGCGCCAGGTCCTTGCGCCAGATGGCGATGGTCGCCGCGACCCAGTGCGGGAAGGGCTCGTCCGGGCCCTTGGCGATCGCCTGCTCGGCCACCCGCCAGGCCGTATCGAGCGCCGTCGGGTCGCCGGTCAGCCGGTTCTGGAAGTCGATATTGTAGCTCATCGCGAGCCCGGCATGGGCGTCCGCGTATGCCGGATCGTGGTCGATCGCCTGCTGGAAGTAGCCACGCGCGCGCTCAAGGATGGCACGGTCCCAGACGCCGCCGCGAAAAAGCTCCCGCCCGCGCAGGAAGAGGTCGTGCGCCTCGTGGTCCGTGGTGGGTGCCGCCGCGACCCGCGCTTCCTCGCCGCGGGTCAGCTCGACCTTGAGCGCCTCGACGATGTGCCGCGTGACGTCGTCCTGCACGGCGAAGATGTCGGTAAGCTCGCGGTCGTAGCGCTCTGCCCAGAGGTGGCCGCCCGTGGCCGCCTCGATCAGCTGCGCGTTGATCCGGACCCGGTTGCCGGCCCGCCGGATCGAGCCCTCGAGCACCGTGCCGACGCCGAGATCCTTCGCCACCTCTCGGATGTCCACGCTCCGCCCCTTGTAGACGAAGCTGGAGTTCCGGGCGATCACCACGAGCCCGCCGATCTTGGAGAGATCGGTGATGATGTCCTCGCTGATGCCGTCGGAGAAGTATTCCTGCTCGGGATCGCCGGACATGTTGTCGAACGGCAGGACCGCGATCGACGCGCGTGCCTGCGCCGCCGGCGGCGCGGCGCTCGCCGGTGCGCTCCCGCCGGCCTGCCACCGCCAGACGCCGATCGGCCGGTCGATGTTCTTGACCTGCACCTTGCCGCCATCGGCGAAGCCGGCCTCGACGCGCCCGCCGAGGCTCTCGTGGACGATCGAGGAGATGCAGATGCCGCCGGGCTCCGCCAGGGCCTCGAGCCGGGCGGCGACGTTGACCCCGTCGCCGTAGATGTCGTCGCCGTCGATGATCACGTCGCCGAGATTGACGCCGATCCGCAGCGTCAGCGCGCCGGTGCCGTCCGCCGCCCGATCGGCGGTCTGGATCGCCAGGGCGCAGGCGACGGCGTCGACGACGCTCGAAAACTCGACCAGCGCGCCATCGCCCATCAGCTTGACGATGCGCCCGCCCCGCTCGGCGATAGCGGGCTCGAGCACGCCCTTGCGATGCGCCTTCAGCGCAGCCAGCGTCCCGGCCTCGTCCGTCGCCATCAGCCGCGAATAGCCGACCACGTCGACGGCGAGGATGGCGGCCAGCCGCCGCCTGGTGTGCTCGTCAGCCATGCGTGGATGCGTATCTGATCGGCGCCCCCGGCGCCACCGTTCTCGGGGTCCATGCCCCCGGGATGACGGCACCGGGGGCCAGGACCACCTCACCGTGGCTCAAGAACGCTCGATCCGGCCTCGCCGTTGGCCCCGCGTTAACCAATTTCTGCTACGGACACGACATGCCGGCTCTCGGCCGGCGCCAAGCGAGGTGAAGCATGCGACTTCCGAAGGAGCCGGTCGGCTCGGGCGTCTCCGAGCGCAGCGCCATCGCACCCTTCCTGGTGATGCAGGTGCTGGCCGCCGCCAACAAGCGGGCGGCCGAAGGTGGCGACGTGCTGCACCTCGAGGTGGGCGAGCCCTCGGGCGGCGCCCCCAGGGCCGCCATCGATGCCGCCCGCGCCGCGCTCGACGGCACCGCCCTCGGCTATTCCGAGGCCTTCGGGCTCAGGCCGCTGCGCGCCGCCATCGCCCGCCACATCGAGGCGACCTACGGCCGGAGCGTGCCCCTCGAGCGCATCGCCATCACCGCCGGGGCATCCGGCGGCTTCATCCTCGCCTTCCTTGCCGCCTTCGATGCCGGAGCGCGCGTCGCCGTGGCCGAGCCCGGCTACCCGGCCTACCGCAACATCCTGAAGGCCCTCGACATCGAGGTCGTGCCGCTGGTCACCTCGGCAGCCTCGGGCTTCCAGCCGACCGTGGCGGACCTGAAGGCGGTCTCGGGGCCGCTCGACGGTGTCATCGTCGCGAGCCCGGCCAACCCCACGGGCTCGCTGATCGACCCGGCCGAGCTTGCCGCCATCGCCCGCTGGTGCGACGCCCGCGGCGTCCGGCTGATCTCCGACGAGATCTATCACGGCATCACCTACGACCGGCCGGGCAGCACCGCCCTCGCGAGCTCGAACCGGGCCATCGTCGTCAACAGCTTCTCCAAGTACTGGGCCATGACCGGCTGGCGCATCGGCTGGCTGGTCCTGCCGGACGAGCTGGTCGATCCGGTCGAGCGCCTCGCCCAGAACCTTTTCATCTCGCCTTCGGCCGTGGGCCAGCACGCCGCCATCGGCGCCCTCGCCGCGAAGCCCGAGCTCGATGCCCGGGTCGCCCGCTACGGCGAGAACCGCGCCCTCCTGCTTGAGGCCCTGCCGAGGATCGGCCTTGATCGCATCGTCCCGCCCGACGGCGCCTTCTACATCTATGCCGACATCAGCCGTTTCGGCCTCGACTCGGTCGATTTCTGCGCCCGCCTGCTGGCCGATACCGGCGTCGCGATCACCCCGGGCAACGACTTCGACGTCGCCCGCGGCGACCGCTATGTCCGCCTCTCCTTCGCCGGCGCCCACGCCACGATCGAGCAGGCCATCGACCGCCTCGGCCCCTGGCTCGCCCGGCTCGAGCGGCGGTAGCTGTTTCCAGGCCGACCGACAGGGCCGTCACGCCCGGCCAAAGCCGAAGACGCCGAGAGCGTCCCTGACCTCGTCCAGTGTTTCCTGCGTGACGGCCGCCGCGCGTTCCGTTCCGCTTCGGACCACGTCCATCACGAAATCGGGCCTCCTGGCGAGCTCGGCCCGCCGTTCGCGAATGGGGCCGAGCAGCACCTGGAGCCGTGCATCGAGGCGGCCCTTGAGCACCACATCGCCCAGGCCGCCGCGCCGGTAGTGGGCCTTGAGTTCTTCCACTTCACCGGGGCTCTCGTCGAAGGCGTCGAGGTAGGTGAAGACGACATGGCCCTCGACGCGGCCCGGGTCGCTCGCTCGCAGGTGCCCCGGATCGGTGAACATGGCCCGCACCGCCGACCGGATCTCGTCCGGCGAAGCGGATAGCGGGATGGCGTTGCCGGCGCTCTTGCTCATCTTGGACTGTCCATCGATCCCGGGCAGCCGACCTGTGGACGACACCAGAGCCCTCGCCTCGGGCAGCACGTTCCGGCCGGCCAGGCGGTTGATGCGCCGCACGATCTCGTTCGATTGCTCGATCATCGGCAGCTGGTCCTCCCCGACCGGCACCAGCTCGGCCTTGAAGGCGGTGATGTCGGCGGCCTGGGCGACCGGATAGCAGAGGAAGCCCGCGGGGATGTCACGCTGGAACCCGCGCTGCACGATCTCCTGCTTGACTGTCGGGTTGCGCTCGAGCCGGCTCACCGTGACGTAGTTCATGTAGAGCACGGTCAGTTCCGCCAGCGCCGGCAGGCGCGACTGCACGCAGACGACCGACTTCCCGGGATCGATCCCGACGGCGAGATAGTCGAGCGCCACCTCGATCACATGGCGTGCGATGCGGCCGGGATCGTCGGCATTGTCGGTCAGTGCCTGGGCGTCGGCGAGCAACAGGAACTGGCGATGACTATCCTGGAGCGCGAGCCGGCTCTTCAACGAGCCGACATAGTGACCGAGATGGAGCGGGCCGGTCGTGCGGTCGCCGGTCAGGACGACGGGGAGGTCTCTCGGGGTGGCCATGGCAGGTCTCCTGGTGAGGAACACCGCCAGACGGGCCGGGTTGTCACGCGTCGCGAAGCGCTCGAGCCGGAAGTCCGGCGGCGCCGCGTGCGGTTGAAGGTATGAACGACGGGCCGCTCCTTACGGGAAGGAGCGCCACCAACGGAGGGTGAGCGTGCGACCGTTCATGCGCGTCGCATAACATCAGGCGATCCCGAAATCCAGACGTCGCATCGACACCACAGATCCGGCGCCTTTCCGGCCGACCGGTTCGTCGACGATACCGTCGCATGTCCGGCGTGAGAGACCCGGCGTGCCGCCCGCAGAGGATTCCGTACCCGCCTGAATCGTAAAGTTTAAGTTGATCGCCGCAGGCCCCGGCGGCACCTTCGCGCCGTCGACAAATGGACCTGCCGGTGCCCGGCCCATGCTTTGCCTGGAGCCCGCACCAAAACCCGAAGGAAACGGAAAATGCGCAAGCTCCTGATCGCGGCGGCTGTCGCCGCACTGCCTGCCATGGCCCTGTCCGCCGAGGCGGACGGCGTCTGGAGGTCCGAGGCGAACGACGACGGCGCCTATATCGAGATCACCATGGCGCCCTGCGCCGCGGATGCCTCGCTCACCTGCGGCACGATCAGCAAGGCGGTGACCAAGGACGGGGACGATCCGACCTACGTGAACCTCGGCAAGCCGATCGTCGAGAACATGAAGTCCGACGGCGCCGGCAATTTCTCGGACGGCACGATCTGGGACCCCGAGAGCGACAAGACCTACAACTCCAAGATGACCCTGGACGGCGACACCCTGAACGTCGAGGGCTGCGTCCTCTTCATCTGCAGCGGGCAGAACTGGACCCGCGTCCAGTAGGCCGGCGCCGAGGCCATAGCCGGCCAGCCCGTCGCCGGGCTGTGCCGTGCGCCAAGGGGCTGCGTCCGGCAAGGCGCTACCGACCGGCATTAGCCGGCAACCGAACGGTCGAGAGCCGGCAGCGACCGCCCGGTTGCTGCCGGACGCCACGAAGCGTCCGACACCCGGCGGCCTGGCGGCCCTGCCGCAATTGCGGATTGTCATTACTGGCCTTGGGCGCCACCCTCAGGTGGCCTGCCGGCCGCAGCTGGATGCCGGCCTGTCCATCCTCTAGCCAACCGATCGGAGCAGCCCATGCGTGCAGAGCATCGCCGAGGGCGATGTCGACGTCTACGTCTCCAACGTGACCTGGACCTTCTCCCGGGACATGGAGCTCGGCCTGACCCCGGCGGCCGTCCTCTACCATGACGGCCAGGGTTTCATGTCCCATCGGGGGACGGTTTCGGGCGAGCTGACGGCCTTTGCCGACGCGACGGTCTGCGTGTCGCGCGCGACCACGACCATTGCCAACCTCGAGGACTTCATCCGTCTGCACGGCCTGGGCTGGAAGGCGCTGGCATTCGAATCGTCCGAGGGCCGCAACGACGCCTTCTTCGCGCGCCGCTGCGATCTCCTGACGACGGATCGCCTGGCCCTCGCCTCGATGCGCGCGACGGCGGTGGACGATCCGGAGAATTTCGTCCTGCACGACGAGGTCATCTCGAAGGAGCCGCTCGTTGCCTATGTCAGGGTCGAGGACATGGTCTGGGGCAACTTCGTGCGCTGGGCCGTGCAGGCGACCATCCTCGCCGAGGAGAAGGGCGTCACCCGGGCCAATCACGAAAGCTTCCTCGCAAGCCCCGACCCAGTCATCCGCCGGCTGCTCGGGGTCGACCCGCTATCCGGCAACGCCGCGATTGGCCTGGCGAACGACTGGTCGCGGAACATCATCGCCGGCGCGGGCAATTACGGCGAGATCTTCGAGCGCTATCTGAGCCACGAAAGCCCGCTGGGCCTCGATCGGGGTGCCAATGCGCTCTGGCGGGATGGCGGGTTGATGTTCAGCCCGCCCTTGCGCTGAGGCGGCCCGGCGGCGGCCATGTCCGCAGCACCAGAGACACGGCTCCACCGGCGCATCTCGACCGCCCTCTTCACGATCCTGACCGTGCTCGCCGGCGTCCTCCTGCTCGGCCTCGTTATCGTCACCCTCCGGCTGGTGCAGATCCAGGCGGATCTCGGCGGGTTGCGCGACAGCGCCCTGCCCCGCCTCGTGAAGCTCTCCCAGCTTTCGCAGGAAGCGGCCGCCACGATTTCCATAGCACCGGCCCTGAGCGCCAGCCCGAGCCGCTTCGAGTTCGAGACGCTGCTCTCCCGCATCACCGACAAGGAGCGCTCGCAGGAGGCACTGATCGAGGAGGTCGCCGCCCTCATTCAGGACGCGGACGCCGCCGACACGCTGCGCCGCAACGGCCGTCTCCTGCGGCAGAACCTGCAGAGCCTCACCGGCGTCGTCCGCGAGCAGATCGCCGTCCGCCAGAGCCTCGAGGCGCATGTCGAGCGCTTCCGTGGTGTCCTGGGCGACCCGGCCGATGCCTTGCCGCCACCTGCCGGCGAGGAGGCAGCCGGACCGGCCGGCATTCGCCGGCTCGCCGACCTGGCGGGCCTTCGTGCCCTGGGCACCCTGCTCGATCCGAACGGCGCCCGCTTCTCGCGCAACAGGGCCGAGCTCGAGGCGGGGATGGCCGCCCTGGGCGAAGCCCTCGCCGCCACCGGGCCGGGCAATCCAGACGACCCCTTCGCCGCGACGCAGGCGCTGCTGCATGACTGGGAGGTGGCAAAGGCGGAGATCTTCGAGGCGAAGCAGGCGGCACTCGCCAACGATTTCCGGATCAAGGCGCTGGTCGAGGAGAACTCGCTCCTGGCGAGCCGGCTGCTCGGCAGCCTGAGCACCGAGTTCTGGCGGGTAAACGGCGAGTTCCAGAGCCATGTGGCGGCGGTCGGGACGACGGCGGACTTCACGCTCGCGGTCATCGTCGCGGTGGTGGCGACCCTCGGCGCCGGCAATTTTCTGGTCTGGCGCGTCCTGAGGAGGCGGGTCTTCGAGCGGCTGGCGCGCATCAGGAGCGACCTGCAGACCTTCGCGGAGACCCGTCGCCAACCTTCCATCGACCCGGTCGCCGACGAGATCGGCACGATATCCACGTCGCTTGGCCGCTACCTGCAGGTGATCGACGAACGCGAATCCGAGCTCGCGGAAAAGAACCGCGCCATGGAGCGGATGGCCGGCCAGCTGGCGAAATATCTTTCGCCGCAGGTCTACGATTCGATCTTCAGCGGCCGCCAGGAGGCCAGGGTGGTCAGCAGCCGCAAGAAGCTGACGGTATTCTTCTCCGACATCGCCGATTTCACCGAGACGGCGGACCGGCTGGAATCCGAGGAGCTGACCCAGATCCTCAACCAGTACCTCACGGAGATGTCGCGGATCGCGCTCGGCCACGGAGCGACCATCGACAAGTATGTCGGCGACGCGATCCTCGTCTTCCTCGGCGATCCGGAGACCAGAGGCGTCAGCGAGGACGCGCTCGCCGGCGTGGAGATGGCGATCGCCATGCGCAAGCGGCTGCATGATCTCCGGGACGCCTGGCGAGGCTCCGGCATGGAGAAGCCGCTCCGGATGCGGATGGGCATCCAAACCGGCTACTGCACGGTGGGCAATTTCGGCAGCGAGGACCGGATGGACTACACCATCATCGGCGGGGCCGTGAACACGGCGGCGCGTCTGCAGGCGCTGGCGGAGCCGGGCGACATCCTCACGAGCTACGAGACCTATGCGCTCGTCAGGGAGCGGATCCACTGCGAGCGGCACGGCGAGGTCGAGGTTCGGGGCATCGCCTATCCGGTGGTTGCCTACCGGGTTGTCGACTCTTACGCGAACCTCGGAATCGAGCAGCGGCATTTCCGCGAGACGCGCTCAAACGTGAAGCTCGACCTCAATCTCGAGGCGATGAGCGAGGCGGAACGCAGCGAGGCCGAAACCATCCTCCGGCATGGGCTGGACCTGCTCGAGAAACGCGCCGCGCCACCGGGCAGAGCCACACCCGGCCGCTGAGCGGGACCCTGCCATGCGGACCGACGCTTGGCAGGCAAGGGCCTGCGCCCCATTCTTATTGCAGCGCAGCAAGAACCGCGCACGGCCCGGAGCCTCATCAGCATGACCGACTCTGTCCCCGACCGGGCACAACGCCTGCCGTCGACCACCGCCTCGATCAGCTGGCGGCGCTTGGGCTCGGCCGACGCCCGGCAGTACCGGGCGCATCTGCTGCGCCTGGCGCCGGACGACTTCTCGGACCGGTTCATGGGGGCGCGGTGTCGGCATTTCGTCAGCACCCATGCCCGTTCGCTGGACTGGAACCGGGTGATCGTCGTCGGCTGCTGGGTCGGCCGTTCACTGCGCGGGGTGGCGGAGCTGCATCCGATCGGCGGCCGGCGCGGCGAGCTGGCGCTCAGCGTCGAGCAGCGCTTCCAGCGGCGGGGGATCGGTTCCGAGTTGCTGCGCCGGGTCCTGCTGCTCGCCCGCAATCGCGGTGCCGTCGAGCTCGAGCTGCGCTGCCTCGTGACCAACCAGCGCATCCGCCGGCTGATCGGCCGCTTTCAGGGACAGATCCGGGACGACTTCCAGGAATCGAGCGGCACGATCCACGTGCTGCCGCCGAACGCCGCCACGCTGATCACCGAACTGGCGGAATCCGCCGACCGACTCGGGCGCTCGTTGATTCGGCTCTGGCTGGGCTCGACGGGCAGGGGCACGGGCCTCCCGGACCGCCGCGCCAGCTGAAACGTCAGCCCTGGAACTCGAGCGCCTCGATCCGCGCCCGCGCCACGACGATGGCCCGCTCGAGGCGCTCGCGCTCGGGCTCGCTCGGGTCCTTGGCGTCACCGAGATCCTCCTCGGCGTCCTTCAGCTGCTGGCGCGCCTCGTCGAGGTTGAGCTCGGTCATTGGGGCCGCGGCCTCGGCGAGGACGATGAGGCCCTTGGGGTTGACCTCGGCGAAGCCGCCCTCGACGAAGATGCGCTGGTCCACCTGCTGGCCCTGGTAGATCGAGATCACGCCAGGGCGGAGCAGGGAAAGCAGCGGCGCGTGCTCGACGAGCACGCCGAAATCGCCCTCCTCGCCCGGCACCACCACCATGTCGGCCTGCACGCTGGCCAGCACCCGTTCGGGCGAAACCAGCTCGAACGCCAGCTTGTCGGTCGAAGCCTCGGCCATGTTGGCCCCTCTCTCAGTCGATCAGACGGCTCTCGGGCAGACGGCTCAGGCCGCTTCCGCGGCGAGCTTCTTCGCCTTTTCGATCGCCTCGTCGATGCCGCCGACCATGTAGAAGGCGGATTCCGGCATGTGGTCGTAGTCGCCGGCGACGATGCCCTTGAAGCCCTTGATGGTCTCCTCGACCGGCACGAGCTTGCCCGGGCTGCCGGTGAAGACCTCGGCGACGAAGAAGGGCTGACTCAGGAAGCGCTGGATCTTGCGCGCCCGGGCGACGACCAGCTTGTCCTCTTCCGAGAGCTCGTCCATGCCGAGAATGGCGATGATGTCCTGCAGGGCCTTGTAGCGCTGCAGCGTCTCCTGCACCTGCCGGGCGACCCGGTAGTGCTCCTCGCCGACGACGCCGGGCTCGAGGATGCGCGAGGTCGAGTCGAGCGGGTCCACGGCCGGGTAGATGCCGAGCTCGGCAATCGAGCGCGACAGCACGGTCGTGGCGTCGAGATGCGAGAAGGCCGTCGCCGGCGCCGGGTCGGTCAGGTCGTCGGCCGGCACGTAGATGGCCTGCACCGAGGTGATCGAGCCCTTGTTGGTCGACGTGATGCGCTCCTGCAGGCCGCCCATGTCGGTGCCGAGGGTCGGCTGGTAGCCCACGGCCGAGGGGATGCGGCCGAGCAGCGCCGACACTTCCGAGCCCGCCTGGGTGAAGCGGAAGATGTTGTCGACGAAGAAGAGCACGTCCTGGCCTTCCTGGTCGCGGAAGTACTCGGCGAGGGTCAGGCCGGTGAGGCCGACGCGGGCGCGCGCACCGGGCGGCTCGTTCATCTGGCCGTAGACCAGCGCCACCTTCGACTTGGTGCGGTCGTCCTCGACGATGACGCCCGATTCCACCATCTCGTGGTAGAGGTCGTTGCCCTCGCGGGTGCGCTCGCCGACGCCGGCGAACACCGACACGCCGCCATGCGCCTTCGCGATGTTGTTGATGAGCTCCATGATGAGCACGGTTTTGCCCACGCCGGCACCGCCGAAGAGGCCGATCTTGCCACCTTTCGGGTAGGGGGTGAGAAGGTCCACCACCTTGATGCCGGTGACGAGGATCTCGGCTTCGGTCGACTGGTCGACGAAGGCCGGGGCCGGGGCGTGGATCGGGGCCGTGATCTTGACGTCGACCGGGCCGGCCTCGTCGACCGGCTCGCCGATGACGTTGAGGATGCGGCCGAGCGTCTCGCGGCCGACCGGCACCGAGATGGCAGCCCCGGTATCGACCACTTCCTGGCCGCGGGTCAGCCCGTCCGTGCCGTCCATGGCGATGGTGCGGACCGTCGACTCGCCCAGATGCTGCGCCACCTCGAGCACCAGCGTCTTGCCGGCGTTCTCCGTGTGCAGCGCGTTCAGGATCGCCGGCAGCGGTCCGTCGAACTGCACGTCGACAACGGCACCGGTGACGCGGGTGATCCGCCCCGTGGCGATGTTGTCCTTGGCTACGGCCTCGTTCATGCTTGGGCTCCCAGCGTCCGGTTTCGGGTAAGGGCGGTCATCCGACGGCCGCCTCGGCACCCGAGATGATTTCGATTAGTTCCTTGGTGATCTGGGCCTGCCGCTGGCGGTTGTAGCTCAGCGTCAGCTTCCTGATCATCTCGCCCGCATTGCGGGTGGCGTTGTCCATGGCGGCCATCCTGGCCCCCTGCTCCGACGCCGCGTTCTCGACCAGGGCGCCGAAGATCTGCACGGCGAGGTTGCGCGGCAGCAGCTCGGAGAGGATGCGCTCCTCGTCCGGCTCGAACTCGTAGATCGCCCCGCCGTCGGCCGAAGCTGCGGCCGTTGTCGCCGCGGCATCCTCGGCCGCTGCCGGCGGCTCGACCGGCACGATCTGCTGCAGGGTCACGATCTGGGTGACCGCCGACTTGAAGCGGTTGAAGATGATGGAGCAGACGTCGAACTCGCCGGCCGCGTAGAGGTCGAGGATCTTCTGCGCCACCATCGCCGCGTCGGCATATTCCATGCGCCGCTTGCCGGCCACGCCGTCGATGAACTCGATGATCAGCTTGCCGTGCTCGCGACGCAGCATGTCGCGGCCCTTGCGGCCGATGCAGATGATCTTGACCGTCTTGCCGGCGTCCAGGAGCTCGGCGATGCGGCGGCGGACCGCCCGGACGATCGAGCTGTTGAAGCCGCCGCAGAGGCCACGATCGGAGGTGGCGACGACGATGAGGTGCGTCTCCTCCTTGCCGCTGCCGGCGAGCAGCGGCGGCGCCCCCGGCAGGTCGCGCACGCCGGCCGCGAGATTGGCCAGCATCGCCGACATCTTCAGCGAGAAGGGCCGCGAGGCCTCGGCCTGCTCCTGGGCGCGCTTCAGCTTCGAAGCGGCCACCAGCTTCATGGCGCTCGTGATCTTCTGCGTCTGCTTGACGCTGCCGATCCGGCCGCGGAGTTCTTTCAGGCTCGGCATCGGCGGCTCAGCCGAAGCTCTTGGTGAAGGCCTCGATCAGCGTGCGCAGCTCCTGCTCGACCTCGGGCTTGAGGTCGCCGGTCTCGCGCACCGAAGCCAGGATCGAGCTGCCGCTGCCGCGCAGCTCGCCGAGCAGGCCCTGCTCGTAGCGGCCGACATTGGCGACCGAGACGCCGTCGAGATAGCCGTTGACGCCCGCGAAGATGACGCAGGCCTGCTCCTCCATCGGCATCGGCTGGTACTGCGGCTGCTTGAGGAGCTCGGTCAGCCGGGCGCCACGCGCCAGCAGGCGCTGGGTGGCGACGTCGAGGTCCGAGGCGAACTGGGCGAAGGCGGCCATCTCGCGGTACTGGGCGAGCTCGAGCTTGATTCGCCCTGCCACCTTCTTCATCGCCTTGGTCTGCGCCGCCGAGCCGACGCGGCTGACCGAGAGGCCGACATTCACCGCCGGGCGGATGCCCTGGAAGAAGAGGTCGGTCTCGAGGAAGATCTGGCCGTCGGTGATC
>JAUIID010000137.1 GCA_030431615.1 Alphaproteobacteria bacterium | reverse complement strand
CGCCCGCTACCGATGGCTGAAGGAACGGCTGGACTTCGACCCGGCCCGCCTGCCCGAGCAGGCCTGCACCGAGTTCGACGCCTGGCTCGCGACCATCGACGCCACCAGCGTGACCCTGATCTTCCCGGCGGCCTATCTCAACAACCCGGCCTCGATGTTCGGCCACACGCTGCTGCGGTTCGACCGGCCGGACCAGACCGAAGAGACGCGGCTCCTCTCTTACGCTGTCAACTACGGCGCCTGGACCGGCACCGACAACGGCGTCCTCTTCGCCGTGCTGGGTCTCACCGGCGGCTATGCGGGGACCTACTCGGTCGAGCCCTATTACGAGTTGGTCAAGCGCTACAGCGACTTCGAGAACCGCGACATCTGGGAGTACCAGCTCGACTTCTCGCCCGCCGAGGTGGAACGGATGCTCGCCCATCTCTGGGAGCTGCGGGACCAGCACAGCGACTACTACTTCTTCGACGAGAACTGCTCCTACCAGCTGCTCTTCCTCCTCGACGCGGCCCGGCCGGATCTCGACCTGGTCGGCGATTTCGACCTGCACGTCATCCCGGCCGACAGCGTGCGCTCGGTGGTGCGCCGCGAGGGCCTGCTCCGGCACACGGTGTTTCGGCCATCCGGCGAGACGCGGCTGCAGCAGGGTCTCGCCGCCATGCCCCCGGCCGAACGCGAACTGGTGCGGGAGCTCGCCTCGGGGCAGCTCACACCCGAGGAAGCGGCGACGACGACGGATCTGCCCCCTGCCCGTTTCGCCGCCGTGCTCGAGCTTGCCGAGGCGTCGGTCACCCACGAGCTCCGCGCCGGCGATCTCGAGCGCGACGTCGCCGCCCCGCGCGCCTGGTCCCTGCTCGCCACCCGGAGCCGGATCGGGGAGGCAGCCGACCGACCGCCCGTGCCCGTGCCGGCGACCCGCCCGGACCAGGGCCACGGCTCCGCGCGTCTCGCCGCCGGCCTCGGCGTGCGCGACGGGGATTTCTTTCAGGCCGTGCGCCTCCGGCCCGCCTATCATGACAGCCTGGACCCCGCTGGCGGCTTCGCACGAGGCGCCGGCATCGAGGCGCTCGACATCGAGCTTCGCCACTACGACGACGACAATTCGGTGGTGCTCGACCGTTTCACCGCTGTCCGCATCAGCTCCATGACGCCGCGGGACGAGCTGATCCGGCCGGTCTCCTGGCGCCTCGATTTCGGCCTCGAGCGGATGCGGGTCGAGCGGAACGACGCCAAGGGAGCCCTCGTCGGCGTCGCCGAGGGCGGGGCCGGGCTCAGCTACGGGCTCGGAGAGCAGGGCGTCTGGTCGGCCATGGCCGATATCGGCCTGAGTGGTGGCGGGGACTGCGACCGGACCTGCAGCCTCAATCTCGGCCCTGCCCTCTCGCTGCTCTGGCCGATCACCGACCGGGCCACCTTCACCGCCAGCGGCGGCTACCAGCTCCGCTTCGGCGAGCGCCTCCGCGACGGCTACGCGCTCCGCCTCGGCCAGAGCTACGGCCTCGCCGCCGATCTCGCGATCAAGGTCGAGCTGGCGCTGGAGGACCAGGGCGGCGGCCTGCAGCCGGAGCTCCTCTCCACCCTCAACTGGTATTTCTGATGGCCAGGGCACGGCAGTTCGCCGCCCTCGTCATGCTCCTCGCTCTCGGCGCCTGCACCGGGCTCTTCTTCCAGCCGATGAAGCAGCATGTGTTCGATCCCGCGAACATCGGCTTCACCTACAGCGATGTCGACTTCGAGGCCGCCGACGGCACGCGGCTGCACGGCTGGTACTTCCCGGCCGAAGGCGAGCAATGGGGCAGCGTCCTCTTCCTCCACGGCAATGCCGAGAACATCAGCACGCATTTCGCCAATGTCGCCTGGCTCGCGAAATCAGGGTTCGCCGTCCTCGTCTTCGACTATCGCGGCTACGGCCGCTCCGCCGGCAGCCCCGATCTCGACGGCCTGCATCTCGACGTCGCCGCCGCCATGGAGGCCCTGCTTCGGCAGCCGGCGACCGATCCGGACCGGATCGCCGTCATCGGCCAGAGCCTCGGCGCAGCACTGGCGCTGACCGCCATGGCCCAGAGCCCGATGAAGGAACGCCTGCGGGCCGTGATCATCGAGGGCGCGTTCAGCGGCTACCAGGAGATCGCCCGGGAAAAGCTCGCCGGCTTCTGGCTGACCTGGCCGCTGCAGCAGCCGCTGGGGTGGACCATCGACGGCCGCTACCGGCCCCTCGAGGCAGCAGCCGAGATCGCACCCGTGCCGCTCCTGGTCATCCTGGACGAGGCCGACACCATCATCCCGCCGCAGCACGGCGAGGCCCTGTTCGACGCGGCGGGCGAGCCGAAGACCCTCTGGCGCCTGCCGGGATCAGGCCACATCCAGGCCTTCGCCACGGTCGGCAACCGGCATCGGCTGGTCGACTATCTCCAAGCCGTCATGCCGGCGCCTTGAGCCGGCTTCGCTAGCCGATCGTCTCGACGGGCCCGCCCGCCGCCTGCCAGGCGCGAAAGCCGCCCGGGATGTGCGCCGTGTTCCTGACACCGTGCTCGGCCGCGATCTCGACCGCCAGGGTCGAGCGCTCGCCGACCGCGCAATAGAGCACGAGGCGCCCATCCCGACCCAGCCGGCGAAGCGGGCCCGACGCATCGCAATACGAGGCGAACTGGCCATAAGGCAGGTGCATGGAGCCCGGGATCGCCCCGTCGCGCCGCCGCTCACTCTCCTCGCGGATGTCGATCAGCTGCCCGTCGAATGCGGGCCAGGCGGCCAGCAGGTCCTCCACCTCGAGCACCGGCACCCGGTGCTGCGCCTCGAGCTGGAGCCCGACCCGCAGGTTCTCCGGCACGGCCACGTCCATCATCTTCGGGTTGGGCAGGTTCAGGCTGTTCATGATCTCCGCATATTCGTCGGCCGAGCCGACCTGGAGCCGCGGGTTGTGCGCCCTCTCCTCGGCGATGGTGCTGACCGTGTCGCCCTTGTAGTCATGCGCCGGGTAGACGAGCGTCTGGTCCGGCAGCTTCAGCAGGCGGTCGAACAGCGAATGGTACTGGTCGTAGGGATCGCCGTTCTGGAAATCGGTGCGACCGGTGCCCCGGATCAGGAGCGTGTCGCCGGTGAAGACCCGGTCGTCCATCAGGAAGCTGTAGCTCTCGCTGGTATGGCCCGGCGTGTGCAGTGCCCTGAGCGCAATTCCCTCGATGGTCAGCCGCTCGTTGTCGCTCACCCGCATCGAGACTACATCGGCCGGCGACTGCTCGCCCATGACCGTGACGCAGCGCGTGGCATCCCGAAGCCGGCCCATCGCACTCACGTGATCCGCGTGGATATGCGTGTCGATCACCTTGACAAGCTTCAGGTCGAGCTCCTCGAGCAGTTTGAGATAGCGCCCGGTCTGTTCCAGTACAGGGTCGATGAGCAGCGCCTCGCCACCTGCCCGGCTCGCCATCAGGTAGGTGTAGGTGCTCGATGTCTTGTCGAAGAGCTGCCGAAAGAGCATGGCGCGCTTCTCCCTCCTGGCGGTTGCAACCCTTGGGTATTGTAGCACAGGTGCCCGCCACGTCCGCGTCGCCATGTCGTGCGCCTGCGCCCTGAAGATGGTAAGCGGGACCTCATCGCAGCGTGGCCGGCCGCCGACGCGGGCGGCCTGGACGGGGTGAATGCCGCATGCCGATCACGGTCCTCGCCGAGATGCGCCTCATCGAGATCGTGGCACCGTTCGTCTTTCTCGTCTGCTGGATCGGCTACTGGGCCTTCGCCGACCAGCTCAGGCTCGGCAACCGTTCGCTGATGCGCCGCATGCATGAGTACCGGCGGGCCTGGCTCCTGCAGATGCTGGTGCGCGACAACCGCATGGTCGACATCCAGGTCGTGCAGACGCTAGTGCACAACGTCTCGTTCTTCGCCTCGTCGGCGATCCTCATCGTCGGCGGCTTCGTCGCGGTGCTAGGGTCCAGCGACCAGGCGCGGGCGATCGCCGCCGAGATCCCCTTCGCCGAGGACCCGAGCCCGCTGGTCTGGGACCTGAAGATCCTGCTGCTGATCGTGATCTTCGTCTATGCCTTCTTCAAGTTCACCTGGTCGCTCCGCCTCTTCAACTACGTGGCGATCCTGATAGGTGCTGCACCGTCCGGCCAGTCACCCGAGACCATCGCCATGGCCGAGCAGATCGCTGTGGTCGCAGATCGCGCCAGCGACCACTTCAACCGCGCGATGCGCGCCTTCTATTTCGGCCTCGCCGCCCTCGCCTGGTTCATCCAGTCCTGGCTCTTCATCCTGGTCTCGCTGCTGGTCGTGGTGATCATCTACCGGCGCGAGCACCGTTCGGCCGTGCTCACCGTGCTCGGCCCGGTCGGCCACCCGATCCCCGGAGCACCCCCGGAAGGCTAGGCCGGGACTTCCAAGACGCCGAGAATGTCCGCCGCGATTTCGAAGGAGCGGAGCCGGGCCGTATGGTCGTGGATCTGGCCGGTCAGGATCAGCTCGTCAGGCCGGTAGCGGGCGATAAGGTCCGAAAGGCCGCGGCGGACCGTGTCGGGGGCGCCGACCGCGGTGACGGAAAGCGCCTGCTCGGCCGAGGCCAGGGCGAAGGGGTCGAGGTGCTGTTCCACGTCCTCGACCGGTCGCGGCAGCTGGCCCGGGCGCCCCGTGCGCAGGTTGACGAAGGCCTGCAGCATGGAGCTGCGGAGGTAGTGCGCCTCGGCGTCGTCGGCAGCGGCGAAGACGTTGACCGCGAGCATGAAGCGCGGCTGGGACAGCTGCGCCGAGGGCCGGAAGGTCTGGCGGTAGACGGCGACCGCCTGGTCGAGCGCTGCCGGGGCGAAGTGCGAGGCGAAGGCGTAGGGCAGCCCGAGATGCGCCGCGAGTTGCGCACCGTAGAGGCTCGATCCCAGGATCCAGACGGGCACCTCGGTGCCCGTCCCGGGGTTCGCCTTGACGGTCTGGCCTGGCTGCTCCGGGCCCAGATAGGCCATGAGCTCCATGACGTCGCGCGGGAAGTCGTCGGCGGCGTCGAGATGGCGGCGAAGGGCGCGCGCCGTGGCCATGTCGGTGCCGGGTGCCCGGCCGAGCCCGAGGTCGATGCGGCCCGGATGCAGGGTCGCCAGCGTGCCGAACTGCTCGGCGATGACGAGCGGCGCATGATTCGGTAGCATGACGCCACCGGCGCCGACGCGGATCCGCGAGGTGCCGGCCGCGACATGGCCGATCAGGACGGCGGTGGCGACACTGGCGATGCCCGGCATGTTGTGATGCTCGGCGAGCCAGAACCGGTGGTAGCCCCAGCGCTCCGCGTGCTGTGCCAGGTCGAGCGAGTTCCGCAGGGCGTCGCTGGCGGAGCTGCCCTGGGCGATCGGTGCGAGGTCGAGGACCGAGAACGGGATCATGCGCCCGGACTGGCCGTGGCCGGGCGCCAGCCGAGGCGACGGCGGGCCCGCTCGACCAGGCGCGGGCGGTCGAGCGCGCTGGCGTCGACGATCTGGTCGCGATTGCCGGCCCGGACATTCTCGAAGAACTGGCGCGCACTGGCCTCCCACGAGAAGTCCAGGGCATGCGCCCGGCAGCGCTCGCGCGAAACCTCCAGAGCGCCGAGCGCCGCCCGGCGCAGGTCCTGGTCGAGCACGCCCGTGCCGGACGAGCCGACGATGGCGAGCGGCCCGGCCGTCGGATAGGCGGCGATCGGCAGGCCCGAGGCGAGCGCCTCGAGCAGCACCATGCCGAAGGTGTCGGTGCGGCTCGGGAAGACGAAGACGTCGGCCGAGGCATAGGCCCGGGCAAGGTCCGACCCCGTGAGCTTGCCGAGGAAACGGGCGTCGGGGAAGGCCGCCTCGAGCTGGCGGCGCGCCGGGCCGTCGCCGATCACGAGCTTGGTGCCCGGCAGGTCGAGCGCGAGGAACTCGTCGACGCTCTTCTCGATCGCGAGCCGGCCGACATAGAGGAAGACCGGGCCCTTGCAGGCGAGCGTTGTCCGCCGGGCCGGATCGAACTGCGCCGTGTCGACGCCCCGGCTCCAGGGCGTCACGTTGGCGAAGCCGTGCCCCTCGAGCTCGTCCGCGAGCGACTCGGTCGCCACCATGACGCCGTTGCCGCCATTGTGGAACCAGCGCATCAGCCGCCAGGTCCAGTCGGTCGGGATCGGCAGGCGGGCGCGCACATAGTCCGGCAGGCGGGTGTGGAAGCAGGTGGTGAACGGCAGGCCGTGACGGGCGCAGAGCCGCCGAGTCAGGATGCCGAGCGGCCCCTCGGTGGCGATATGGATATGGGTCGGCGCCAGGCCCGCGATCAGCCGGGCGAGCCGGCCGGGCCGCACCAGTGCCAGACGGATCTCGGGATAGCTCGGCAGCGGCACCGAGCGAAAATCCTGCGGCGTGACGAGCGTCACCTCCGCACCCGAACCGGCGGCAAACTCCATCATCCGTTCGATCGAACGGACCACGCCGTTGAGCTGCGGGTACCAGGCATCGGTCACGATCAGCAGCCGCATGGCGCTCTCACGGGCGGTCGCTTCGCCCGCATTCCACTTCGTCAAATCGTCCCCCGTCCGCGCCGATCATCACGGCGCTGCGCAGTGTCGCCATCATCTGCAACGACATAGCCGCTGGCCGGCGAAATGACCATGCGACGCAACCGTTCAGGCGCGGCAATCCTCAAGCCGGAGATAGCGGGCATCGAGCCCGAGATAATCCTCCTTGCGGCAGGTGAGCACGAGGATCTGCTGGCGGGCCGCCGCCTGCTGGAGGATGGTCTTCATCCGGGCGAGCCGGACCGCGTCCGCATAGACGAGCGCGTCGTCGAGGATGAGCGGCGGGCTCTTGCCCAGCGTCTCGGCCAGGAGGTCGCCGATCGCCAGCCGGACGAGAATGGCGAGCTGCTCGCGGGTGCCGACGCTCAGGCTGCCGAAGGGCTCGCTCGTGGTGCTGCGCTTCAGCGATTCGAGCCGCAGGTTCTCCGGTGCTATGGCCGCCACCGCATCGCCCATCAGCTGCCGCATGTAGGGTGCGAGGCGGGCCTCGAGCGGCTCGACCAGTGCATCCTGCCGGGCCCGGTCCACCGCCTCCAGCGTCTCGGCGAGGAGCCGCCAGGCTTGGGCCTCGGCATGGAGCCGGGCATGGCGCCGCTCCGCCAGCTCGAGGCTGCCCTGCACGTCGCCCTTGCGGTCGCCGATGCCGCGGCCGCCGGCCCCCTTCAGCTCGGCCTCGAGCCGGTCCACCTCGCGGTCATGGCCGCGCCCTTCGTCCTCGAGCTGGGCAAGGCGGCGCGCCGCCTGCTCGGCCTGGAGCCTCGCCGCCTCCGGATCGGCACGGGCCAGCTCGCGCTCGACCCGCAGCACCGCCTCGGCGGCCCGGTCGTCGACGGCCCGGGCCGCCGCCAGCGCCTCGGCGAGTGCAGCATCGGCAAGCTCGTCCCGCTCGATCGCGAGCTGGTCCTCGAGCTTCGCCAGCTCGAGCCCGGCCCGCGCCTCGGCACCGGCGAGAACATCCGCCTCACGGCCGAGCCGAGTCTCTTCCTCGACGGCCCGCCGCCGCTCCTCGACCAGCGCCGCGTCGCGTTCCCTTGCCTCGGCAAGGTTCCGCCCGGCGGCCTCCCGCGCCGCCTCGAGTGCTGCTTCGTCGTCCTCAGGGTCGCCGGCCAGATCGCCGAAGCCGGCAAGCTGCGCCCGGGCCTTGACGCAGGCGGCCTCGAGCGCCGCCTGGTCCTTCATCCCGCTCGCCCGGAGCAGCGTCGCAAGGCTCTGCCGCGCCGCCGCGGCCGCGCGGGCGTGGCGGTCGCGGGCCAGCAACCGGCGGCGGGCTTTCGCGAGGGTTTCGGCGCCGAGCTCCCTGAGCCGCCCGGCGAGCGCCGCTTCGCCATCGGTGAGCGCCTGGCGCAGCTCGGCAAGGCGCTCGCCCCCCGGCATCACCTCGACCCGGCCGAAGCCGTCGAGGGCGAGGACCGCCGGTGCGGTGAGCTCGATCGGCACCCCCGTGTCGACCGGCACCTCGCCGAGCAGCATCCTGGCATCCGCCCGGTCGGGCCGGAGCACGAGCCGCGTCGCCACGGCACGGAGGGCAGCCCGCGTCTCCTTGAGCTCCGCCTCCATCGTCTCGAGCTTCGCGAGCCCGGTCTCGTCGATCGCCTCCGCGTCGGCGCGGGCCTGCTGGTCGGCCGCCTCGGCCGCCGTCGCCCGGACATCCGCCGCGAGGCGCTCCAGGGCGGAAAGCTCCAGCACCAGGCGCAAACGCTCGGCCCGCCGACGCACGGTCTCCCGTTCGAGCTCGGCCGCCGCAAGTGCCTTGCGGCTCGCCTCGAGAGCCGCATCGGTCACCGCCCGCTGCCGCCGGGCCCAATCCAGAAGCGGTGCGTTCTCGGCGATCGCCCGGGCGAGCTTCGCCTGCTCGGCGGCCCGCTCGTCGATGGCCGCGAGCCGCTGCCGGCGCAGGTCGGCCATGTCCTGCAGCCGCCGCAGCTCGCTCGCCGCCGCCTGGCGCTCGGCCGCCCGGACCCGCTGCTCCTCCTCGAGCGCGTTGACCCCGGCGAGGGCCGAGCGCGTCCCGTCGACGGCCTGGCGCGCACGTCCCAGATGATCGGCGGCAAGCCAAGCGCGGCGCTTCTCGAGGGTCGCCGCCAGCCGGTCGAGCAGGGCCTCGACCTCCGCCTCGGCCGCTTCCAGCTTCGCCAGCTCGGCCCGCAGCTGCACCACATCCTTCTCGAGCCTGGCCAGCTCGCCCGTGGGCTGGTCCCGCTTGCTCGTCCAGTGCTGGTCGCGCCGCCGCCGCACCTCGGTCATCAGGCGCGGCGCCCGCTCGCCCCGGCCGAGGGCGGCCACCTGGTCGGCGAGCGCCGGCTGGAGCCCGCGCAGCGCCGTCGGGCTCGGCCCCTGCTCCTTCGCGAAGGTGGTGCCCTGGTCGACCCAGAAGAGCCCGGCGACACCGGTATGCGTTTCCCTGGCAGCGCCCCTGCCCGGCCACTCGAACTGCAGGAGCGAGGCGAGCCGGAGCTCGGCGGCGTCGCCCTCGAGCAGACCCTCCGGCGTCTCGAGCCGGGCCCCGCCGCGGCGAAAGCGTTTGGCCAGGCGATAGGCGGCACCGTCGAGGGTGAAGTCGACCGTGACGGCCGGCGTCTCGCCACTGGCGAAGGGCTGGATCGTGTCGCGGTCCGTCCCGGTCGTGTTGTGCTTCATGAAGAAGGCGGCCTTCAGCGCGTCGAGCAGGGTCGACTTGCCTTCCTCGTTGTCGCCGGAGATGACGGTGATGCCGACGGGCGCCGGACGCACCACATGGCGGCCGCTCAGCTTCTTGAAGTCCTCGACGACGAGCTCGTCCAGGCGCATCAGCCGGGCTCCAGCCGCTGCCACGTCGCATGCAGCAGGCGAAGGGCCATCGGTGCCGCGGGATCGGCCGATGCGTCGAGGGCGGCCACCACCTCGGCGAGCAGCGGCTCGCTCGCCATGGCGGCGAGATCGGCCTCGCTCGCGGCGATTGCAACAGCTCCCTCCTCGACCTCGAGATGGCGAAGCCGCGCCTCGAGCCGCCCGAGAACCACCTCGAGCACCGCCCGCCCGGCGAGATCGAGGGCCCCTTCGAGCGTCAAGCGGAGGATCGTCTCGCCGGGTGCCTCGAGGCCCGCCACCAGGGCTTCGAGCTGGTCGGTGATCGTCCGCTCGTCGGGACTGTGGCCGAGATCCACCTTGCGGGCCTGCCAGGCGTGCCGCCCGGTCTCGAGGGTGCGGACCGTCACCGGCTGGCCCGGGCCGGCGAGCGTCACCATGAGCGCCTGGCCGACCCCGCTCCGGGTGAAGTCGTCCGGCTCCGGCGTACCGGAGAACCAGGTGCGCGGCCCGACCTGCAGGACCGAATGCCAGTCGCCAAGGGCGAGATAGTCGAGCCCGGCCCGCTCGGCGCGGTCGAGCGCGATCGGGTTCAAGCTCTCCGACTGGCCGGGCAGGAGGGCCGGCACGGCACCATGCGCCAGCCCGACCTTGACGGCCCCTGCCGGCAGCTCCGCCGTCTCGAACCATGCCGTGGTGTCGCCGCTGACATGTTTCTGCAGGAGCGGCGCCGGCAGGACGACCAGCCGCCCGTCCAAGAGCGTCACCGGTTCAGGCCGGGCCAGCAGGCGGACATTTTCCGGGCAGTCGCCCGAGGCGGCGAAGCGGTCCCAGAGCCCGCCCGGCCGTGCCGGGTCGTGGTTGCCGGGCAGGAGCAGCCAGGGGCCGGGAAAGCCCGCCATCCGGTGCACCATCCGCCGCAGCAGGCCGGGTTCGGCATGCTCGTGGTCGAGCACGTCGCCGGCGACCAGCACAGCCGCCACGTCGGCCTCGCGGGCAAGCGTGGCGAGGCGCTCGATGACGGCGAGCCGCGCCTCGCGCAGGAGTGCTGCCAGGTCACCGCCGGCGAAGCGCGCGAAGGACTTGCCGAGCTGCCAGTCGGCGGTGTGCAGGAGGCGGATGGTCATGGCGCGGATCGTGCCACGCCGCTGCCAGCGGGATCAACCGTCGCGCGACAGGCCCTGCCTTTCCATCTCGGCGAGATAGGCGGCCCAGATCGTCGCCTGCTCCGCCCCCAGCCGATAGAGCCAGCTCCAGCTGTAGATGCCCGTCGAATGCCCGTCGTCGAAGACGATGCGCACGGCATAGTTGCCGACCGGCTCGAGCCGCAGGATGCCGACCCGGCGCTTGCCGCCCACGGTCACCTTCTGCGACGGCGTGTGGCCCTGGACCTCGGCGGACGGGCTCTCGACGCGCAGCAGCTCGGCCGGATAACTGAAGCTTTGCCCGTCGTCGAAATCGATGCCGAGGCGCCGCTCCTCGCGATGCACGCGGATCTCGACCGGCCAGGCGTCCGCCTCAGCCATCGGCAGGATCACCCTTGTCGGCGCGGACCGCGTCCGGGATGCGATCGGCATCGTCGAGCTGGCGGGCGTCGTCGACCAGCATGATCGGGATGCCGTCGCGCACCGGATATGCCAGACCCGCCTGTTCGCTGACGAGCTCGTTCCGGGCCCGGTCGTAGCGCAGCGGCCCCTTGGTGAGCGGGCAGATCAGGAGGTCCAGAAGCGCCGGGTCGAGGGCGGCGCCGGTGGTCGGAGTCTCGGACTGGTCGGTCATCGTTCGGCTCTTTCGGAATGCCGCAGGGGTCAGTGCAGGACCGAGGGCTCGGCGGCGCCCGTGGTCCCCGCCATGCACATCAGCGCGATCAGGAGCTCCGCCTGGGCGTTCAGGTTCTCGGCCTCGAGCAGGGCCTGTTTCTCGTTCGGCTCGAACGGGCAGATCATCACCAGCGAGGTGACGAGGCCGGCGAGCGGCGCATCCTTGATCGTGTCCCAGTCGGCCTCGATCTGCTGGCTCTCGAAATAGCCCTTGAGCGCCGCCATGAGATCGCCACGCAGCGTGTCGGGCGGCGGCTCTGGCTGCAGGTCGTCGTGCCAGCGGTCGAACGCGGCGACGACCTGGCGATAGGGCGTCGGCACCTCCAGCTCCTCGGCGACGTCGAAGCGCGCGATGCCGGTCAGCGTGATGAGGAAGCGGCCGTCCTCGGTTTCGCGGAACGAGCTGATCCGCCCGGCGCAGCCGGTGGCGTAGATCGGCGCCCGGCCGTCGCTTTCCGCGGGCGCCCTGGCCTCGCTGCCCACCGCCTCGCCACTCCCCGCCTGACCTCTCGGCTGGATCATGCCGATCACCTTGTCGGTCTGCATGGCGTCCCGCACCATCTGCAGATAGCGCGGCTCGAAGATGTTGAGCGGCAGGTTGCCGCCCGGCAGCAAAACGACGCCCGGCAGGGGGAAGATCGGAAATCGGCCGGGCAGGCTTTCGAGGCCGGGCATGCTCAACCAGCCTCCCGCCTCAGCTGAAGAGAACGGAGGACAAGAGCCGGCGCCCCTTGATGGTCAGGGGGTGGGTCGGCCCGAGTGCCTCGAAGAACCGCACCAGCTGCTTGCGCGCCCCGTCCTCGTGCCATTCCCGGTCCCGCTTCACGATCTCGCGGAGATGCTCCATCGCCTGCTCGATCTGGCCGCGCAGGAAGAGCGAGGTGGCCAGCTCGTAGCGGGCATCGTGATCGTCCGCATTGGCCGCGATGCGCTGCGCGAGCTCGGCCGGATCACCGAGCGTGCCGGCCTCCTTGGCGAGCGCCACGGCGGACCTGGCGCCGGTGACGGCGGCATGCTTGGCGGCTGCGGCCGGCACGTCGTCGAGCAGCTGCTCCGCCTCGGCGAGATCGCCGGCGGCGAGCAGGCAGCGGGCAAGACCGCCCAGCGCGTCGGCATTTTCCGGCTCCTGCTCGAGCACGCCACCGAAGAGCTCGCCCGCGGCATCGAGATCGCCCGCCTCGAGCGCCGCCTGGGCTTCGGCCAGCTGGACATCGACATCGGCCGGGCCCAGCGGGCCGCCGGTCAGCTTCTCGACCAGCGCCTTGATCTGGCTCTCGGGCTGGGCACCGGCGAAGCCGGTCACCGGCTGGCCCTGGGCGAAGGCGTAGACAGTCGGCACCGACTGCACCCTGAGCTGCTGGGCGAGCTCGGGGTTCTGGTCGATGTCGATCTTGACCAGCTTGACCTTGCCGCCGGCCTGCTTGACCACCTTCTCGAGCACCGGCGTGAGCTGCTTGCAGGGGCCGCACCAGGGCGCCCAGAAATCGACCAGCACCGGCTGGCGCATGGATTCCTGGATCACGTCGCGGGCGAAGGATTCGAGGTTGCCGTCCTTGATCAGGTCCGCGCCGCCACCCTGCTGCCCGGCCGGAGCCTGCATGCCGCCGATCATCTGCATGTCGAAAAAACCTTTGCTGCCCGCAACTCGCGCCCACCCGATGGCCAGACGCCGACGCCCTCCCGCCGACCGCTCTCGGGTACCACGGGTCTCGCATAGATGGAAATCCGACACTGGCGATGCAAGGCGCGCCACCGGCTATGCGCAAGCCGCTTGCCAAACCGTCCCCCTTCCACTAAATGCCGCGCCTGTGCCGGAAACGCTTCGCGGATCCGGGTGCAAGCGGGCGTAGCTCAGGGGTAGAGCACAACCTTGCCAAGGTTGGGGTCGAGGGTTCGAATCCCTTCGCCCGCTCCAGTTTCCAGGACTTCCTGTCAGCCGGGCGGCCGGGCATCCGCAAGCTGCCGGCCGCATTCATCCATCCCCGGTTCCCCTGTGCTCGTGAGGCCGCTAAGATCGGTTTCCTGTCGGGTGTGCTGCAGGGAACGAGCGCGGGTGACATCAGGAACGTTGCAGGGCTGGATCACCGCGATCGCAGCCGGCCTGGTTGCCGGTTGCGCCATGGTTGGTCCCGACTTCACCACGCCGCCGGCGGAGCTCAACCCGGACTGGCTGTCGTCCGGCTCGTCGCGCGTGGCCGAGGATCCGGCCAACAATGGCGAGTGGTGGCGCACCTTCGACGACCCGGCGCTGACCCGGCTGATCGAGATCGGCTACGCCCAGAACCTGCCCTTGCAGGTGGCCGGGGCACGGGTCCTCCAGGCACGCGCCCAGCTCGCCGTGGTGATCGGCGAGCAGTACCCGCAGCAACAGCAGCTGTTCGGCGAGCTGCAGCGGACGCGGGAGAGTGCGCGCGCGGCCGACGCACCGCAGGGCAATGCCTCGAGGCTCGCCTATGACGAGGGCTCGATCGGGGTCCAGGCGTCATGGGAGCTGGACTTCTGGGGCAAGTTCCGCCGGTCGATCGAATCGGCGGATGCCCAGCTCGCCGCCACCGTCGCCAATTACGACGACGTCCTGGTCAGCCTGACGGCGGATCTCGCCACCGCCTACATCCAGCTGCGCACCCTGCAGGAGCAGCTCCGGGTCGCGCGCGAGAACGTCAAGGTGCAGCAGGAAGGGCTGCAGATCGCCAATCGCCGCTTCGAGGGCGGGGTCACCGACAACCGCGACGTCGAGCAGGCGCGGACGATCCTCGCCTCGACCCAGGCGACGATCCCGCAGCTCGAGCAGGAGATCGAGCGGACACGCAACCTGATCGCCACCCTGATCGGCCGGCCGCCGGGGCCGCTCGACGACCTGCTCGCCGAGTCGAGCGGCATTCCGCTGCCGCCGGCAACCGTGGGCATCGGCATTCCGGCTGACCTGCTCCGCCGCCGCCCCGATATCCGCCAGGCCGAGGCCGAGGCCGCTGCCCAGAGTGCGCTTATCGGCGTGCAGGAGGCCGACCTCTACCCTGCCTTCTCCCTCACCGGCAGCTTCGGCTTCGCCGCCAGCAGCGCCGGCCCGTTCCAGCTCGGCGACATCACCCAGTGGCGCAGCCGCACCTTCGGGATCGGCCCGACCGTGGTCTGGGACTTCCTCAACTATGGCCGGCTCGAGAACGCGGTCCGGGTCCAGGACGCGGCCTTCCAGCAGGCCTACACCACCTACCAGAACACCGTCCTGCAGGCGCAGCGCGAGGTCGAGAACGGGCTCATCGGCTTCCGCAAGCAGCAGGAACGGGCAAAGTTCCTGAGCGATGCCGTGCGCGCCGCCCAGCGCTCGCTCGACCTCGCCTTCGCCCAGTACAGCGGCGGCATCACCGACTTCACCACCGTGCTCGTGGCCGAGCAGCAGCTCCTGCAGCAGCAGGACGAGCTCGCCCTCACCGCCGGCGCCATTCCGAGCAACCTCGTCGCCGCCTACCGGGCACTGGGCGGTGGCTGGCAGCTGCGCCTCGGCAAGCCGTTCCTGCCGCCGCAGACGGTGGACGCCATGGCCGAGCGGACGGACTGGGGCCAGCTGCTCGACTACGAGGTGATGGTGCCACCCATCCCGGTCCCCCGACCGAACGAGTTCCGGCTGCCGCAAACATGACCAGGTTCCAGCACATCCCCCTCGTGGCGTTCCTCCTCCCGCCCTTGCTCTTTCTCGCGGCGTGCAAGGACGAGCAGCGCAACGCCTATGTGGCCCCGCCACCACCCGCGGTGACAGTGGCTGCCCCCGAGAGCCGCACGGTCACGAACTACATCGAACTCACCGGCACCACCGACGCGGTCGCCACGGTCAAGCTCGTCGCCCGGGTCGAGGGCTTCCTCGAAGGCATGCATTTTGAGGACGGCCAGGTGGTCAAGAAGGGCGACCTCCTGTTCACCATCCAGAAGGACACCTACGAGGCCGAGCTGCAGCAGGCGCAGTCGCAGCTCCAGGCGATGCAGGCGCAGCTCCTGCACGCCGAG
>JAUIID010000136.1 GCA_030431615.1 Alphaproteobacteria bacterium | reverse complement strand
CTGGGGGAGGATGACGTCGCGCATCCGGTCGAAGCGCGACAGGCCGAGGCTCGCCGCCGCTTCCCACTGGCCCCGCGGGATCGACTGGATGCCGCTCCGGATGATCTCGGCGACATAGGCGCCCTCGAACATGGCGAGGCAGATCACGGCGGCGACGAAGGCGTCGATCCGCCGCCGGTCGCCGAACAGGAACTCGAACCACCAGCGCTCGTCCACCGGCAGGTTGCGGGCATAGTTGCCGATGCCGATGAGCGGCATGATCTGCGAGCTGACGAAGAAGTAGAAGATGAAGATGAAGATCAGCGGCGGGACGTTGCGCACCACCTCCACGTAGCCGCGCCCGACCATGCGGAAGAAGAGGCCGCTGGCGACGCGGCAGAGGCCGATCAAAAGGCCGATCAGCGCCGCGCCGATGCCGGCATAGAAGGTGAGCCGGAGCGTGGTGAAGAGGCCCTCGGCCAGGAAGTTCGGCACGAGCCCGCCGGTCTCGGGATCGGCCCGCACGAACAGGCTCGGCACGATGCCCCAGTTCCAGTTGTAGACGAGCGTCGTGTTGGCGAGCCAGACGATCCAGCCGACCAGCCCGGCCAGAACCGCCAGCACCAGGACGTCGACGAGGCCGAAGCGCAGCGGCCGCTCGTCACCCGGCCACATGCTGCCTCAACGCAAGGAACGATGACGTCGGCAACGCCGGCCGGCGGCCGCCCGGACGGGCGACCGCCGCACCCGGCCTATTGCGGCAGCTGATCGGCCCAGTCCTGCGTACGGAACCAGTGATTGTGGCGCTCCTCGAGGAAGCCGTTGCGCCAGTTCACGGCGATCCAGTTGTTGAAGAAGTTCAGAGCGTCCGGATCGCCCTTGCGCAGGGCGAAGGACTCGGCCGTCACGCTGAAGAGGTCGTCGATCGGGATGTAGAGCTGGTCCGGATACTCGGCGGCGTAGGCGCTGGGCGAGGGCTCGGACGCGATCGTCGCGTCCGCATTGCCGTTCAGCACCTCCTGGATGGCGGCACCGTCCTCGTCGAACTGCAGGAGCCGCGCCTCGGGCAGGGCCGTCTGGGCGAAGGTCACGGGCGTGGCGCCGCGGCGCAGTGCGATCGTGAAGTCCGGCCGGTTCATGTCCTCGAGACTGGCGATCGAGCCCTCGTGCTCACGGCTCACCACGACCCGGAGGCCCGAGAAGGCATAGGGCTCGGAGAAGTTGACGGTCAGGTTGCGCTGTGCCGTGACACTCATGCCGGAGATGATGACGTCGAACGTGCCGGAGATCAGCGCCGGGATGATGCCGTCCCAGGCGGTCGGCACGAACTCGACCTCGACGCCCATATCCTCGGCCAGCTTCTTCGCCACGTCGATCTCGTAGCCGATCAGCTCGCCGTTCTTGTCGAGCATGGCCCAGGGCACGAAGGTCGAGAGCCCGACGATCAGGCTGCCACGCTGCTTGATCTGCTCGATCACGCTGTCGCCGGCCACTGCCTGGCGCGTGTCCTGCGCCTGGGCCATCCCGCCGGCGAGGCCGATGGCCAGGGCCGCCGCCAGGGCGGTCCTTCGATTGAATGGATGCTTCACGGCTTTCCTCCGCTGTTCTTCGTCAGTGATGCGTCGCCGTGTTGCCGATCCGGCCTCACGACGCGACCTCGAACCGCCGCTCGAGCCAGGCCGCGAGCAGCGAGAGCGTGACCGTGATGGAGAGGTAGAGCCCGGCCACGGTCAGCCAGATCTCGAAGCTCATGTAGGTGTCGGAGATGATGTTGCGGCCTTCCGTCGTCAGCTCGAAGACGGCGATGACGCTGACGATCGAGCTGTGCTTGACGAGCGAGACGGCGAGCCCGGTCAGTGGCGGCAGGACGAAGCGCACGGCCTGCGGCAGCACGATGTCGCGATAGGCCTGCCAGCGCTCGAGCCCGAGGCTCGCCGCCGCCTCCCACTGGCCCTTCGGCACCGCCATGATGCCGGCCCGGAAGATCTCGGCGGCGAAGGCCGCCTCGAACACCGTCAGGCAGAAGATCGCGGTCCAGTAACGGTCCATGGCGACGATCGGCGCCAGCACGAAATAGAAGATGTAGAGCTGGACCAGGAGCGGCGTGTTGCGGATCAGCTCGGTGTAGCCCACCGCCACGGCGCGGCCGACCGGCGAGCGGGAGAGCCGCAGCACCGCGACGACGAGACCGAGCAGCACGGTCAGCACGAAGGCGATCGCCGAGAGCCGGACGGTCTCGACGAAGCCGAAGGCGAGCGGCCCCCAGACCAGCTGCTCGTCGACGACGCGCGCGAAATAGTCCGGCACACGATACCACTGCCAGTTGTAGCCCATATTGGCCGCACCCCTGGCGGTGAGCCAGATCAGGGCGGCACAGAGCAGGGCGAACTGCAGCGTCGCGAAGACCGACGACCGGGCCGGCCGGGACCAGAGCGCCGACCGACCGGGCGCACGCCCGGCCGACTCCATGGATTCCAGACGTACAGCGCTGATGCGGCCGCTCCTCGCCAGGGTCAAGAGGTCGGGGCGGCACGGTGGCGGCACCCTTCCCGTGTGCGGCACGATGCTGCGCTGCGCCAACCTTGTCAAACGCACGGCTGGCGCCCGGCCGCCGGGCGTGCGATCCGCTGGCGGGGGCCTCGCACCCCCTGGCTATCGACCTCTGGAGACCACCATGCTGCTGCTGCCGTTCTGGCTCGACGCCGCCGGGGTGTTCGTCTTCGCCGTCAGCGGCGCCCTGACGGCGTCGCGCAAGGAGCTGGACATCCTGGGCTTCGTCTTCATCGGCTCCGTCACCGGCATCGGCGGCGGCACGCTGCGGGACCTCCTGCTCGGCCGCCTGCCGGTCTTCTGGGTCGGCCAGCCCGACTATCTCCTGGTCACCCTGGTGGCCTCGGTCCTCGTCTACTTCACCGCCCACCTGGTCGAGCGCCGCTACAAGCTCCTGCTCTGGGCCGATGCGCTGGGCCTCGCCCTCTTCTGCGTCCTCGGCGCCCGGATCGCGCTCATGGCCGGCACGGACCCTGTGGTCGCCATCGTCATGGGGGTGATGACGGCCGCCATGGGCGGGCTGATCCGCGACGTGGTCTGCGGCGAGCGCCCCCTGATCCTGGCCCGCGAGATCTACGTCACCGCCGCCGTCGCCGGGGCCGCGGTGACCGTCGGGCTGCTGGCGACATCCACGCCGGCGCTGCTCGCCGAGGCGCTCGGCATCGTCACCGCCTTCGCCATCCGGGGTGCGGCGATCCGCTGGCGCCTGGAGCTGCCGACCTATCGCTCGCGGCCCGGCCGCGACTATACGAGCACCTGAGCGCCTCGCGTCGTCGAGGGTCCGGGGTAGGCTCCGCCCCTACGCCGCTTTCGGCAGGTCCGGCACCTTCTCCATCACCTCGAAGGCGTCGTGGCGCACATGGTTCTCCTTCATGTGCTCGCGGATCAGCTCCTCGCTGATCGTGCCGTTCTCGACGCACTCCTTGAGCAGGCCGAAGAAGAAGTTCTCCTGCGCCTTGTCCGGGTGCGGCTTGTAGTTGCCGAGAAAGGCGTAGGTGCCGAAGAGCCGCCGGCGCAGATACATCGCCCAGGCGACCGGCGAGTAGGGATTGCCCTCGGCCGGGACAAAGTCGACCGGCAGGCCGGACTTCCAGGGCTGGGTGCGGCGCCGCGTGTTGTGGATCATCTTCGTGTCCGGGGCGAGCCGGTCGTAGTCGTTCCAGACGGTCTCCAGCGTGCCGATCGTGGCCGGGTCCTCGTAGCCGAGGTTCATCCACTTCTTGTATTCGCGCTCGCGCTTGAACAGCACCTCGAAATTGTCGGCGAGCTTCCAGTGCGGCAGCTTCTCGCAATCGAGCAGCATCACCGAGGAGGCCGGGTGGCCCGACCGGTTGCAGCACCAGATCGCCTTGCCTTCCATGTCGCGGTCGAGCAGCTCGAAGACGTCCTGCACGGCGAACACGTCCGGATCGACCACCACGGCGCGGCCCGCATAGCCCATGCGCTCGGGCGGGGTGAAGCGGAGCGGCGTGAACGACTGCAGGTCGTTGTAGAGCCAGGTCCGGCTCACGCCGTCGCGCAGATAGTCGCGACCCTCGTAGGGCTTGAAGAACTCCTCGTAGTCCTTGAGCTCGATGAGCTCGACGTCGAACTTGTCGGCATGCCTGGAATTGCGGCGCATCGAGTGGGCCGAGACCAGCGCGCCGATGTGCTGCTTGTGATTGGTGTGGATGTAGACGGTGGGGCGCATCGCCGATACTCCAGGAGTCGTCAGGTCGGAAGAGGGGTTGACAGCCGATCAGTTAGTGCCGCCGCCCGGCGTCACCAAGTAACTGTCGCGGAAATGCGAACGGTTCCAGGGGCGGCGTGACGTCGCTGCCGCAGGCACCGCTGCCACAGGCGCTGGGGCAGTTCAGGCGGCGTGCGCCTGCGGGAACACGAAGGTGTAGCGCTGGTCGATCTCGAGCCCCATGCGCATGCCGAGTCGGTGCGCCGTCTCGGCCGGCTTCCTGACCTTGATGGTGCTGCCGGTCTCGAGCCGCAGGCTGAGGTCGCAGGCCGGGCCCATGCGGCGGCAGCCGACCACCTGGCCGGCATGGCCGGGGCCCACGTAGTCGGGATGGAGCTGCAGCGCCTCGGCGCGGAAGACGACCGAAACCGGCGCCCCGTCGGCATGCTGCGGGGCCGCGATCATGCCGAGCGGCGTCCAGGCGAGCCCGCCCTGCACCCGGGTGGCGAAGCGCAGGATCGGGCCGAAGAAATTGGCGACGAACTCGTTAACCGGCTGCTTGTAGAGGCTGTCCGCCGGGCCGCTCTGGATCAGCCGCCCGGCCTGCATCACGTGCACCCGGTCGCCGGCGACGATGGCCTCCTCCGGGTCGTGCGTGACCAGCAGGGTGGGGACCCCCGCCTCCTTCAGGATGTGCAGGGCCTCGGCGCGGATCTCCGCGCGCAAGCTGGCATCGAGCGCCGAGAACGCCTCGTCGAGCAACATCAGCCGCGGCCGCGGCGCCAGGGCCCGGGCCAGGGCGATCCGCTGCTGCTCGCCGCCGGAAAGCTGGTGGGAATGCTTCTCCGCATGGCGCGTCATGCCGACCATGTCGAGCAGGTGCCGCACCCGGTCGCCGCGGGCACCCCTGGGCATGGAGCGGATGCCGAAGGCCACGTTCTCGGCGACCGTCAGATGCGGGAAGAGGGCGAGGTCCTGGAACATCAGCCCGATCTGCCGCCGCTCCGGCGGCATCGAGCCGGCCGCGTCGGCGAGCACCGCGCCGCCGAGGCGGATGGTCCCGGCCTGCACCGTCTCGAGCCCGGCGATCAGCCTGAGCGTCGTGGTCTTGCCGCAGCCGGACGGGCCCATCAGGCAGTGCACCTCGCCGGCGGGCACCACGAAGCTCACATCGTCGACGACGGTGGTGGAACCGAAGGCGTGCGACAGCGACGCGACCTCGAGGCGCTCTGCGGCCCCCTCGATCACGATGTCGCTCACCAGCCCCTTGGCTCTCAGATCCATCCGCCGACTCGAAACAGTCAAAACCTGGCATCGGTGCGAGCGGCAACGACCGGCGCACCGCCCGCGGCCACGCCAACCACCCTTCTACCGCCTCGCCCCACCGCTCGATAGGGCGCCACGCCACACCGGGCGTTAGAAATGTTCAAAAACGCCTGCCGGATACCGCATCCGGCGCACTCAGCCGCTATCTGTTGCGCAACCGTCCCGGCCGTGCTGGCCGATAATGAACGTCCGGATATCCCCTTGCCGAGCGCCCAGCAGCCCGCCACCGCCGCCCTCCTGCCTACCAGCCGCCCGACCGGTGCTGCCTGGCTGGTCGGCGTCGCCATGCTGGCGGCCCTCCTCGTCATCCTTCCGCTGCTGGCGGTCCTGGCCAACCTCCTGGCCCCGACCAGCGAAGCCTGGACGCACGTCGCCGGCCGGCTGGTGCCACGCTACCTCCTGAACACGGTCTGGCTGGCGCTCGGCGTCGGCGCGCTGACCACGGCCGTCGGGGTGGGTGCTGCCTGGCTCGTCGTCTTCTACCGCTTCCCCGGCGTCAAGCTGGTCGAATGGGCGCTGATCCTGCCGCTCGCCATCCCCGCCTACGTGCTCACTTACGCCTATTACGACCTCCTGGGATTTTCCGGGCCGGTCCAGTCGGCGATCCGCGCCGTGACCGGCCTCGGCCCTCGCGAGTACTGGTTCCCGAACCTCGCCTCGGTCGGCGGGGCGATCTTCATCCTCGCCGTCGCCTTCTACCCTTACGTCTATCTCGCCGCCCGCACCGCCTTCCTCCTGCAGAGCGGCAGCCTGCTCGCCGCCGGCCGCATGCTCGGCTGCAGCCAGGCCGGGGCGTTCTTCCGGGTGGCGCTGCCGCTGGCCCGGCCGGCGATCGCCGTCGGCGTCGTGCTGGTGCTGATGGAGACGCTCGCCGATTACGGCGCGGTGTCGCTGCTCGGCGTGCAGACCTTCACCACCGGCATCTACCGCGCCTGGTTCTCGATGGGCGACCGGGTGGCCGCGGCGCAGCTTGGTGCCATCCTGCTCGGCTTCGTCCTGCTGCTGGTGCTGCTCGAGCGCTTCTTCCGGCGCGGCCGCGCCTTCAACCCGACCTCGGAGCACCGCTTCGACGACCGCCACCCGCTCCAGGGCTGGCAGGCCGCCGTCGCGCTCGGGCTCTGCCTCGTGCCGCTCGGGCTCGGCTTCGCCCTGCCGGTCGGCCGCCTCGTCTGGATGACCATCGATACCGAGAGCGGCATCGGCGTCGCCCGCTTCCTCGAGCTCACCACGAACACGGTGAGCGTGGCGGCTGTGGCTGCGGCCATTGCCGTCGCCATCGGCCTCGTCATCGCCTACGCCACCCGCCTCGCCCGCTCGCCGCTCGTGCCGCTCGCCGCGGCGGTCGCCGCCATGGGCTACGCGCTGCCGGGCCCGATCATCGCCATCGGCACGCTGGTGCCGCTCGCCGCCTTCGACAACGCCCTCGACGGCTGGCTCCGCGCCAGCTTCGGCGTCTCCACCGGCCTTCTGCTCACCGGCAGCCTCGCCGCCCTCGTCTTCGCCTATCTCGTCCGCTTCCTCGCGGTCTCCATCGGCCACATCGAGGCCGGCTTCGCCCGCATCCGGCCGAGCCTCGACGACGCCGCCTCCGTGCTCGGCACCTCGGTCTGGACCCGGCTTCGGCGCATCCACATGCCGATCCTCTGGCCAGCACTCGGCACCGCGGCGCTGATCACCTTCGTCGACGTCATGAAGGAGCTGCCGGCGACCCTGGTCCTTCGGCCGTTCGACTTCGATACGCTGGCCGTCCGCGTCTACAACCTCGCCCGCGACGAGCGCATCGCCGAGGCGGCCCTGCCGGCCCTGGTGCTCGTGCTGGTGGGCCTGATCCCGGTCTACCTGCTCTCCCGCAACATCGCCCGGAGCCGGCGCGGCTGACCGCCGCCACCCCCGAAACGGAAGACGCCCCGGGGCAGGCCCCGGGGCGTCCACACGCGGTCCGATAGGCTGACCGAGGCTATTTCCAGCCAGCCTCGTCCATCAACACCTGAGCCAGCGGCTGGTTCTCGCCGAAGACCGCCACCGGGACGGAATCGCGCTTGAAGTCCATGGCCCCGATCTCCTGCAGCGCCGGGTTCTCGAACGCCACGCTGGGGACCGTCGGGAACTCGTTGTTGCCGGCGATGAAGTAGGTCTGCGCCGAATCGCTCGCCAGATACTCGAGGAAGGCCTGGGCGTTCTCGGGATTGGGCGCGGTCGCCACCATGCCGGCGCCCGAGATGTTCACGTGCGTGCCGCGGTCGCCCTGGTTCGGGAAGATCACGCCGACCTTCTCCGCCACCGCCTTGTCGGCCGGATCGTCGGAGGTCATCAGCCGCACGTAGTAGTAGTGGTTGGCGACGGCGAAGTCGCAGAGCCCGTTGGCCACCGCCACGATCTGGTCGGTGTCGCCGCCCTCCGGGTCGCGGGCGAAATTGCCGGCGACACCCCTGGCCCACTCGCCCGCCGCATCCTCGCCCAGATGCTCGATCATGCTGCCCATCAGCGAGAGATTGTAGATGTTGCTGCTCGAGCGGATGCAGAGCTCGCCCTCGAGCTCCGGCTTCGCCAGGTCCTCGTAGGTCTCGACGAGCGCCGGATCAGCCGTCTCCTTGTTGTAGTAGATCAGCCGGGCGCGGGTCGTGTAGCCGAACCAGTCGCCGTCCGGATGACGGAACTCCGCCGGGATCCGCTCCTCGAGCACCGCCGACTGCAGCGGCTGGAAGACCCCTTCCTGGTCCGCCCGCCAGAGCCGGCCGGCATCCACCGTGATCAGCACGTCGGCCGGGCTGTTGGCGCCCTCGAGCTTGATCCGCTCGACCAGCTCCTCGGCATTGCCCTCGATCAGGTTGATCTCGATGCCGGTTTCCTTGGTGAAGTCGCTGTAGAGCTGCTCGTCGGTGTCGTAGTGACGGGCGCTGTAGACATTGACCTCGGCGGCGCTCGCCGTACCGGCCAAAAGCGCGAGGCAGCTCGCGGCGCCCAGAATGGAACGTCGTGTCGACAAGGTGAATCCTCCGGCTGGATTGATCGGACTGCCCGTGCGCTTCGCACAGCCCCCGCCCCGCCGGCAATCGAAAGCGCAGCAGCTTGGATTTGGTATAGCTCTAACATGCCCGGCCGGAGGCGAACGCCTCGACGACCAGTATCCCCTCCTCTATCTGGATATTGGGAAACAGCCAGGGAAGGCGGGTGTCATGAGCTTCCAGAACATCGTCGCGCAATTGCTGCAGCAGGGCATGGGTGGCCAGACGCAGCAGCGTCTGCAGCACACGGCGAGCCGGGGCGGGGGCGGTCTCGATCAGATGCTCGGCGCCCTGCTCGGCGGCAATTCGGGTGCCGGGCAGCCGGCGGCGCCGGCCCACCGGGCGCACAGCGCTGCCGCTTCGGGTGGCGGTGCCGGTGGTGGTCTCGGCGGGCTGGCGGGCGGCCTCGGCGGCCTTGGTGGTCTCGGCAAGCTGGCGCAGGACTTTCTTGGCGGCCAGCAGGCGGGCGGCATGTCGGGCGCGCAGGTCGGCGGCCTCGGCGCCCTGGTCGGTGCCGTGCTCGGCGGCGGGGGTGGTGCGCTCAAGGGTGCCGCCGGTGGCGGTGCCATGGCGATCCTCGGCAGCCTGGCGCTGACCGCGCTCAAGAACTACCAGGCCGGTGCCGCGACCGGCGCCGACGAGGCCCCGGCGCAGCGGATGGCGCCGCCGCCGGTGAGCAACGAGGAGGTGGCCGAGGTCACCGATCCCCGCGCCGAGCGGCTGGTGCTGCGCGCCATGATCGATGCCGCCAAGGCCGACGGCAAGGTCGACCGGGACGAGATGCAGCGCATCATCGGCCAGATCGAGCCGGGCTCGGTCACGCCCGAGGAGCGCCAGTACGTGATCGACGAGATGAGCCGGCCGTCCGACCCCGCCGGCCTCGCCCGCGAGGTCCAGAGCCCGGCGGTCGCGGCCCAGGTCTACGCCGCCTCGATCCTGGCCATCCATATCGACACGGACGAGGAGCGGACGTATCTTCGCAATCTTGCGACCGCGCTCAAGCTCGATGCGGGGACGGTCCGGCGCCTGCACGAGATGACTGGCGCACCGGCGGTCTGAGCGCCTCGGCGGTGCCATGACGAGGACTGGATGATCCCGGCCGAGCTGCAGCCCTGGTTCGTTCTGGTCCTCGTCGTCCTCGTATTTCTCGGCTTCGTCCGCGAGCGGCTGCCGGCCGAGATCATCGCCGGGCTCGCCGTTCTGGCGCTGCTCGCAACCGGCATCCTCGCCACCGACGAATTGCTCGGCGTCTTCGGCAACGCGGCGCCGATCACGGTGGCCGCCATGTTCGTGCTCTCGGCAGCGCTCGAGCGCACCGGCTTCATCGACCGGATGGGCCGCCTCGTGCGCAACGCCGCACGCCTCTCGCCGGGCATGGCGATCGCCCTCGTGATGGCGGCGACGATGCTGCTCTCCGCCTTCATCAACAACACGCCCGTCGTCGTCATCCTCATCCCGATCGTCGTCAGCCTCGCCCGGGCGATGGCGATCTCGCCGGCCAAGCTGCTGATGCCGGTCTCCTTCGCCGCGATCTTCGGCGGCACCACGACGCTGATCGGCACCTCCACCAACATCCTCGTCGACGGCGTCGCCCAGGCACGCGGCCTCGCCCCCTTCGGCATGTTCGAGATCACCGCCGCCGGCCTCGCCCTCGGTGCCGTCGGCATCACCTACATGGTCACCATCGGCCGCCACCTCCTGCCCGAGCGCGACAGCCTCGCCGCCCTCCTGCCCGACGGCAGCCAGCGGCGCTTCCTCGTCGATGCGCTGATCCCGCAGGACTCGCCGCATGTCGGCAAGAGCCTCGCCGATGCCGGCTTCCAGCGTGAGCGCGGCTACCGCGTCATCGACGTCATCCGCGGCGACCAGTCGCTGCGCCGCGACCTCGATGCCGTCATCCTCGCCGGCGGCGACCGGCTCGTGCTGCGCAGCCGGATCGCCGACGTCCTGGCGCTCAAGGAGACCGGCCACGTCGCCTTCGGCGGCGAGGGCGAGCACGCGGTCGAGCCGATCGGCAGCCGCGAGACCGTGCTGGTCGAGGGCATCGTCGGCCCCGGCTCGCGCTTTACCGGCCGGCGCATCGCCGACCTGATGCTGCGCCGCCGCTACGGCGTCTACCCGCTCGCCATGCACCGCCAGGGCGAGAACGTCCCCGGCCGCTTCGACGAGGTCAAGATCCGGCTCGGCGACACGATCCTGCTCGAGGGCGCCGCCCAGGGCATCAAGATGCTGGTCGACGAGGGGCAGATCATCAACATGATCCAGACCGACGCGCGGCCGGCCCGGCGCGACCGGGCGTGGATCGCCATCGGCGCCATCGTGCTGGTCATGCTGCTCGCCGCCTTCGAGGTCATGCCGATCGCCGGCCTGGCGCTGATCGCCGCCATCGCCGTGGTCGCCACCGGCTGCGTCGACGCCGACGAGGCCTACAGCGCCATCCGCTGGAACATCCTGATGCTGATCTTCGCCATGCTGGCGCTCGGCATCGCCATGGACAAGACCGGCTCGGTGGCGCTGGTGGTCGACAACCTCGTCCTCCTGCTCGGCGGCCTCGGCCCCTGGGCCATGCTCGCCGCCCTCTACTTCATGACCTCGACGATCACCGAGATCGTCAGCAACAACGCCACCGCCATCCTCATGGCGCCGATCGCCATCGGCCTCGCCGATTCGCTCGGCGTCGACGCCCGCCCCTTCGTCGTGGCGGTCATGCTGGCCGCCTCCGCCAGCTTCGCCACGCCGATCGGCTACCAGACCAACCTGCTCGTCTACAACGCGGGCGGCTACCGGTTCGGCGATTTCATCAAGGTGGGCCTGCCGCTCAACATCCTGATGTGGCTGACCGCCTGCTTCGTCATCCCGCTGCTCTGGCCGCTTTCCTGACCCGGCCCGCTCAGGCGCTGCGCGCGTCCCGCTGCAGCCGGCGCGCATAGGCACCGGCCCGGCGCTGCGCCCGGGCGACATGGCGCTCGGCCTCGGGCCCGACCGGCTCGCCGGCATAGAGCCCGGCGTCGCGCAGCGAGGTGAAATAGCCCGCCCCCGGCAGGCCGTCGCTCGCCCGGACGACGAGGCAGGCGAATTCCGGCCCGCCCCGGGCCTCGATCCGGTCGCAGACCCGCCCGAGGTCCTTGCAAAGGGCCGCCACCGTCACCGGCGTCACACGGCGCTCGAAAAAGGCCAGGAGCGAGCCGTAGGTTTCCGCCCGGCCGGCCAGCGCCGCAGCGATCAGGCGGGCTTCGAGAAGATCGAGATCGACCACGTCCGGGCGCTCTCCCTTATGTACTGTGGCCTCGATAGCTAGCGTTTCGCTTCGGCAAGAGCTACATTGCGATCGCTCACCGGAGGTCTTCTCTTGCGCTGCCTGATCGTGCTCGTCTCGCTGCTCGCTGCCGTGTCCGCCACGGCGGGACCGCTCGCCGCGACCACGCCGCTCGGCATCTTCGGCGACGACGACCAGCATATCATCGACGCCGCCGACCGGCGCTGGGACGCCGTCGGCCGGCTCAATCGCGAATCGGGCGGCTTCTGCACCGCCGTGCTGATCGGCCCGAAGGAAGCCCTGACCGCCGCCCACTGCCTCTGGGACCAGTCGCAGCGCCGCTGGGTGAAGCCGAGCACCGTCCATTTCGTGCCCGGCTACCGGCGCGGCACCTATCTCGGCCATTCCCGTGCCACCGCCTTCCGCCTCGCCGACGGCATCGCCATCGACGCGAGCGGCCATCCGAAGAACCTGCTCGACGACTGGGCGGTGATCGAGCTCGACCTCGACCTGAGCGCCGGCACCGGCGTGCAGCCGATGCCGCTCGCCGACGCCAGCGAGCGCGAACGCCTCGCCGGCAACCAGATCGCCCGCGGCGGCTACAGCAGCGACCGGCCGCATCTGCCGGCCAAGGTGGACCCCTGCAAGGCGCTCGCCATCATCGAGGAAGGCCGCCTCCTGTTGCACGACTGCGACGCCACCGCCGGCTCCTCCGGCTCGCCCCTGGTGATCGAGCGCGACGGCCGCCTCCTCGTCGTCGGCATCCAGTCGGCCGTGGTCCGCTCCGGCGACGAGGCGGTCGCCGTCGGCGTCCTGATGCAACGCGTCCTCCCCGCCGCCGCCCTCGTCAGCCAGTAGCGGGAGCGGCCCGTCACGCCCTGTCGACCGCTTGCGGCGATCGATGACAGCCGCAGCAAGCGACCCTAGGCGGACCCGTGCTTTCGCGCATACCCGAGGCCGCGCAGGGCCTCGGCGATCTCGTCCAGGATGGTCGGGTCGTCGATCGTCGCCGGCATGTTCCAGGCCGCGTCGTCGGCGATCTTCTTCATCGTACCTCTGAGGATCTTGCCGGAGCGAGTCTTGGGCAGGCGCTTGACCACGGCCACCAGCTTGAACGCCGCCACCGGGCCGATCTCGTCGCGGACCTTGGCGACCAGCTCCTTCATCACCTCCGCCTCGGACTTGGTCACGCCGGACTTGAGCACGACGAAGCCCATGGGCAGCTCGCCCTTGAGCGTGTCGGCGACGCCGAGCACCGCACACTCGGCCACCGCCGGGTGGCCGGCCAGCACCTCCTCCATGCCGCCGGTCGAGAGCCGGTGCCCGGCCACGTTGATGATGTCGTCGATGCGGCTCATGATGAAGACGTAGCCGTCCTCGTCGACATAGCCGGCATCGCCGGTGAGGTAGTAGCCGGGATAGCGGCTGAGATAGGCCTGCCGGAACCGGTCGTCGGCCTGCCAGAGCGTCGGCAGGCACGAGGGCGGCAGCGGCAGCTTCGCCACGACCGCACCGATGGTCCCGGGCCGGTCCACCTCCTGCCCTTCCTCGTCGAGGATGCGGATGTCGTAGCCCGGCATCGGCAGCGTCGGCGAGCCGGGCTTGACCGGCAGATGCTCGATGCCGATCGGGTTGGCGGCGATCGCCCAGCCCGTCTCGGTCTGCCACCAGTGGTCGATCACCGGCACGCCGAGCTGTGCTTCGGCCCAGAGCAGCGTGTCCGGGTCGCAGCGCTCGCCGGCGAGGAAGAGCGTGCGGAAATGCGCCAGATCGTGGCGCCGGACATGCTCGCCCTCCGGATCCTCCTTGCGGATCGCCCGAAAGGCGGTGGGTGCCGTGAACATCACGCTGACCTTGTGCTCGGCGATCACCCGCCAGAAGGCACCCGCATCGGGCGTGCCGATCGGCTTGCCCTCGAAGACGATGGTCGTGTTGCCGTGGATCAGCGGCGCGTAGCAGATGTAGCTGTGCCCGACGACCCAGCCGACGTCTGAAGCAGCCCAGAACACATCGCCCGGATCGACGTTGTAGATGTTCTTCATCGTCCAGTTCAGGGCGACAAGATGGCCACCTGTAGGACGCACGACACCCTTCGGGGCACCTGTCGTGCCCGAGGTGTAAAGCACGTAAACCGGGTGATCGCCCCGTACCGGCACGCATTCCGCAGGTTCAACATCGTTCTGGACCTCGTACCAGTCGTGGTCGCGGCCTTGGGTCAGCTCGGCGGGCATTTCCTCGCGCTGCAGGATAATGCAGAAATCGGGCTTGTGCCGGGCTTGGTCGATCGCGCCGTCCAACAGGGGCTTGTAGTCGACCACGCGCCCAGGTTCCAACCCGCAGGAAGCGGCGATGATCGCCTTTGGTTTCGCATCGTCGATCCGCACTGCCAGCTCGTTGGCGGCAAACCCCCCGAACACGACAGAATGTATCGCCCCAAGCCGGGAACAGGCCAGCATCGCCTCCAGCGCCTGCGGCACCATCGGCATGTAGATGATGACGCGGTCGCCTGTTTCGACACCCTGCTGGCGCAATGCGCCGGCAAGCGACGCAACACGTGTTTGCAGCTCGGCATAGCTGATCTTGTCCTTGCGGCCGGTAATCGGACTGTCATAGATAATCGCTACCCGGTCGCCATTGCCGGCCTCTACATGACGGTCGACTGCGTTGTAGCAAGTGTTGACCATGCCATCGCTGAACCATTCGTAAAGCGGGGCGTTTTCGTCGAACAAGGCCTTGGTCGGCTTCTCGACCCAGTCGATCGCTTCGGCGGCTTTCATCCAGAAACCTTCGGGGTCGTTTTTCCACCCCTCATAGACGTCGCTGTACGCCATCCTATTCTCCTCCGGTAATCCCTTGGATAACTGTTAGGGGATCGGTGGGCAGCCCCGCAAGCAAGTTACCGTTAGCAGCGGCAGTTTGGCACAGAGATTTGCAGTTTTTCGCAAATCTGGCCTGAATAGTTTTGCAAACACCTTTTTGAGAAAGGTTTTTAAGGATGGATTTGGGTAATTTGCAAAACTGCAAACAGTCACATGCAAACCACTCGATTCCATGAAGGCAAGAAATGGCGCATCGACGATGCGGCCAAAATACGACCTGCCCCATGTCGAAATCATACCGGATTCTGCGGTGATGCAGTGCTATGGTGAAGTCAGGGTGCGGCGTGGTGCCGCCCCGATTTGTAGAAGGTGCTGTTGCCATGGGCGACAAAAAGCAAAAGCCGGCCAAACCCGGCACCAAACCGACCAACAAGTAATTTCTGACGCATGTTCTGCGCCGCCGGAAACACCGGCGGCGCTTTTGTTATCCGTAATGCGATACCGGCGTGCCGGCGATGGCCGCCATGTTCAGCAACCCGCGCGCGGTGATCGACGGTGTCACGATATGTGCCCGGTTGCCCATGCCCATCAGGATGGGGCCGACCTCCAGCCCGCCGCCTTTCATCTTCAGAATGTTGCGCACGCCCGAGGCCGCATCGGCGTTCGAGAAGATCAGCACGTTGGCGGCCCCTTCCATCCGGTTGTCGGGCAGCAGGCGTTCTCGCAATGCCGCATCAAGCGCCGCATCGACATTCATCTCGGTC
>JAUIID010000135.1 GCA_030431615.1 Alphaproteobacteria bacterium | reverse complement strand
CTGGACGGCATTCTCTTCACCGACCATCTCTCCGCGCTCAAGCGCAACATGATCCTGCGCCGTCTCATCAAGCAGCGCCGTGCCCGCACCTGAGCAGGCACGACCGGCGAGCGGCCGCCTGCGGGTGGTCTTCATGGGCACGAGCGCCTTCGCCGTGCCGGCCTTGCGGTCGCTCGCCGCTCTCGGCCACGAGCTGGTCGCCGTCTACACCCAGCCGCCCCGGCCGGCCGGGCGCGGCCACCAGCCCCGGCTGACCCCCGTCCACGAGGCGGCCATAGCGCTCGGTCTCGACGTGCGCACGCCGGCCTCGCTGAAAGGCGACGAAGCCCAGGCTGCCTTCCTCGCCCTTCGCCCCGACCTCGTCATCGTCGCCTCCTACGGTCTCCTGCTGCGCCGACCGGTGCTCGAGGCGCCCGGGCTCGGCTGCTTCAACATCCATGCGTCGCTGCTGCCCCGCTGGCGCGGTGCGGCGCCGATCCAGCGGGCGATCGAGGCCGGCGACGCTGTCTCCGGCATCACCCTTTTCCGCATGGAGGAGGGGCTCGACACCGGGCCGATGCTCGTGCGCCGGGAACTGGAGATCGGTGCCGGCGAGACCGCGGGCGAGTTGCACGACCGCCTGGCCGCGCTCGCGGCGGACATGCTGCCGGGCTTCGTCGCGGACCTTGCGGCCGGCCGACTCGCCGAGGAGCCGCAGGACGACTCCCTCGCCTGCTATGCCCGCAAGCTCGACAAGGCCGAGGCCCGCCTCGACTTCACGCAGCCGGCACCCGTGCTCGAGCGACGCATCCGCGCCTTCGATCCCTGGCCCGGCAGCTGGTGCCTCGCCGGCAAGGAGCGCCTCGCCATCCTCGAGGCCAGGCCTGCCGAAGGAGAGGGCGAGCCCGGCACGATCATCGAATTGCCCCTGACCGTGGCCTGCGGCGAGGGTGCGCTGGAACTCGTCCGCGTCCGCCGCGAGGGCCGCAAGCCCGTGACCACCCCCGAGCTGCAGCGCGGCTTCCCGCTGCCCGTCGGCACCCGGCTGACCTGACCCTCATGCCCCGTTATCGCCTGCTGCTCGAGTTCGATGGCGGCCCGTTCTGCGGCTGGCAGGTCCAGGCCAACGGGCCGAGCGTGCAGGCGGCCCTCGAGGAGGCGGCCGACCGCATGGTGCAGCGCACCGGCCCGGCCGTGGCCGCCGGGCGCACCGATGCCGGCGTGCATGCCCAAGCCCTGCCGGTCCATCTCGACCTCGAGCACGAGATCATGCCGGAGCGGCTGGCGGGCGGCCTCAACCACCATCTGCGTCAGGTGCCGATCGTGGTGCTCCAGGCCAGTCGCGCACCGGAAGGCTTCCACGCCCGGTTCAGCGCCACCGCCCGGCATTACCGCTACCGGATCCTCACCCGACGGGCACCGCCGGCGCTCGAACGCGGCCGGGTCTGGCACGTCGCCCGGTCGCTCGATGCCGAGCGGATGCAGGCGGCAGCCGAAACGCTGGTTGGCCGCCACGACTTCACGAGCTTTCGCGACAGTGCCTGCCAGGCCGCCTCGCCCGTCAAGACGTTGAGCCGGCTCTGGGTCGAGCGCCGCGGTCTCCTGATCGAGATCGGCGCCTCGGCCCCCTCCTTCCTCCACCATCAGGTGCGCAATCTGGTCGGCACGCTGAAGCTCATCGGCCAGGGCAGCCAGCCGGTCGGCTTCGCCGAATCTGCCCTTGCCGCCCGGGACCGCGCAGCAGCCGGTCCGACCGCCCCGGCGGAGGGCCTCTTCTTCGTTGCCGCCGACTATCCGGGCGAAGCCGGCCCTCGTCAGTCGAAAATGGCGCCGTAGAGCATGGTCGTCACCAGCAGCATGATGACGAGCTCGGCCGCGATGAAGCTCGCCGCGGTGCCGAACGTGGTGTCGAGCGCCACCCTGGCGACGAACGCCTTGTAGACGAGCACGACCCCGCTCGCGATCAGCATGAGCAGGGCGGCGAAGGACGGTGCGATGAGAACGCCGAGTGCCAGCGGCACCAGGAGAATGCCGATCTGCACCAGGGACGCCCAGTTGAGGGCCACGATCAGCGGCACGTAGCGCTGCTGCAGCCCGAAGAAGCGGGTGAGGAAGATGGCGAGCACCGGCATCACCAGCCAGCCGATCACATAGACCAGCCCCTCGCCGAAAGCGATCGCCATGAAGCCGGCCGCCCGGTCGGACCGGGCGTGCTGGTCGGCGACCAGCAGCGCATAGGCGGGCAGGACGTAGAAGGCCGCCCAGAAGGAACGCCAGAAGCCGTCGACCGTGCAGTCGAAATGCGCCATGCCGCCGGCATCGCCCCGCGCCAGCCGCCAGGCGCCCTCGACATAATGGCGGACTTCGGCGAAGGGCGGCATCATTGCCCGAAGTAGCGTTCGAGGAACTCGAGATAAATAGCTGTCAAAGCTTCGAACTCGACGATCGGCACCCGCTCGTCGACCTGGTGGATGGTCTGCCCGATCAGGCCGAATTCGATCACCGGGCAGTGGCTGCAGATGAAGCGCGCGTCGGAGGTGCCGCCGGAGGTCGAGAGCTCCGGGCGACGGCCGGTCACCGCCTCGACGGCGTCGCCGAGCATCGCAGCCAGGGGTCCGGGCGGGCAGGCGAAGACGTGGGCGCCCTCGGTGTAGCTGGCCTCGACCTGCCCGCCCGCCGCCTCGATGGCGGCCGCCACGAGCGCCTTCAGGCTGGCCGGGCTCTGGCTGTCGTTGTAGCGGATATTGAGCACGGCGCGGGCCCGGGCGGGCACGACATTGCTCGCCGGGTTGCCGATGTCGATGGTGGTGACCTGCAGGCTCGATGGCTCGAAGAGGTCGGTGCCCCGATCCAGCGGCGTCTCGACCAGCCGGGCCAGCACCCGCACGAGGCGATGCGCGGCATTGTCGGCGCGGTGCGGGTAGCCGACATGCCCCTGCTTGCCCCGGGCCTCGAGCGTCACGGTGAGTGAGCCGCGCCGGCCGATCTTGGCCATGTCACCGAGCGCGTCGACGCTGGTCGGCTCGCCGACCAGGCAGGCGTCGAAGTGATGCCCGGCCGCTTCGGCCCAGCGCAGGAGCGCCACCGTGCCGTTGACCGCCGGCCCCTCCTCGTCGCCGGTGATCAGGAAGCTGAGCGAGCCCGGCAGGGGCCCGTGCCGTTCGAGGTAGCGGGCGATGGCGGCGACGAAGCAGGCGATGTCGCCCTTCATGTCGGCGGTGCCGCGGCCATAGAGCCAGCCGTCCCTCACCTCGGCGGCGAAGGGCCCGGCCGACCAGGCCGCCGCGTCGCCGGCCGGCACCACGTCGGTGTGGCCGTTGAAGGCGAGATGCGGCGAGCCGTCGCCGAGCTTGGCGAAGAGATTGTCGATGGCCGGCTCGCCGCCATCACCGAGGCAGAGCCGCTCCACCCGAAAGCCGAGCCCTTCCAGTGCTGCCGCCAGCACGCCCTGTGCCCCGGCATCCGCCGGCGTCACGCTCGTGCAGCGGACGAGGGCCCGGGTCAGCTCGACCGGATCGACAGAGGGCATCCGAAGGCAGCCTTCAATCGCGCAGGAGCTCGTTGATCGAGGTCCGGCTCCGGGTCTTCGCATCCACCCGCTTGACGATCACGGCACAGTAGAGCCCCGGCCCGGGGCTGCCGTCCGGCAGCGGCTTGCCCGGCAGCGTGCCCGGGACGACCACCGAATAGGCCGGCACCCGGCCGGTGAAGACCTCGCCCGTGGCCCGGTCGATGATCTTCGTCGATGCCCCGAGATAGACCCCCATCGAGAGCACCGAGCCGGTCTCGACGAGGACGCCCTCGGCGACCTCGGCACGGGCGCCGATGAAGCAGTCGTCCTCGATGATCACCGGGCTCGCCTGCAACGGCTCGAGCACGCCGCCGATTCCGGCACCGCCCGAGATGTGGCAGTTGCGGCCGATCTGGGCGCAGGAGCCGACCGTGGCCCAGGTGTCGATCATGGCCCCCTCGGCGACATGCGCGCCGAGATTGACGAAGGAGGGCATCAAGACGACGTTAGGCGCGATATAGGCGGAATGGCGGACGACGCAGCCCGGCACGGCGCGGAACCCGGCCCGGGTGAACTCCTCCTTGCCCCAGCCGGCGAACTTCGAGGGCACCTTGTCCCACCAGGACGCACCGCCGGGCGCACCGTCGATCGGCTCCATGGCGTTGAGCCGGAAGGACAGCAGCACCGCCTTCTTCAGCCACTCGTGGACGGTCCAGCCGTCCCTGCTCGGCTCGGCGACGCGGAACCGGCCGGCATCGAGCCCGTCCAGCGCCTTCTCGACGGCGTCCCTGAGCTCGCCCGTGGTCGAGGCATCGACCCTGGCCCGGTCCTCGAAACCCGCCTCGATCACCGCCTTGAGGCGTTCCACGTCCATCGGTCGCTGTCCCCGTCGCTGTTGAGCCGGCGTAACCTAGCTTCGGGCTAGGAGCCTGTCCGAGAAATGGTTACGGCCTGCACGCGCCAGCCCTGGCTCTGGGCAAGGAGATCGGCCCGCCGCGATGCGGGGCCATCGTCAGGGCCGGTCGACGTGGCCCGGAGCCAGGGCTGGTGCGCCCTTCGGGTCACCTCAGGGCAAGTGAGGGCGGTGTCACGCCGGCTCGACGATGCCCCGGCATCGCCATCGCCGCCGCTCCTACCCCTCACTTGCCCTAGGGTGATGCAGGCCGTGACCATTTCTCGGACAGGCTCCCTGGACTGTCAACCGAGCCAGCTTGCCGCCGGGCTCCAAGGTTTCTAGGTTCCGGCGAGGATTTGCCGGGACGACGCAGACTTATGACCCTGAGCCCATCGCGCATCGAGGAACTCGAGGCCGCCCTGACGCCTCTGCTGGGCTCGCCGGGCATGCTGACCGAAGCGGCCGAAATCGAGCGCTACACGACCGATTTCTGGCACCAGCACAAGGGCTCCACACCGCTCGTCCTGCGCCCGGATTCGACCGAGGCCGTGGCCGCCATCGTCAGGGAGGCGGGCCGGCTCGGCGTCGCCATCGTGCCGCAGTCCGGCAATTCGGGTCTCGTCGCCGGCGGCATTCCGGACGGCTCCGGCCGGCAGGTCCTCCTGAGCCTCGAGCGGCTCAACCGCATCCGCGCCGTCGACGCTGCCGGCGGCTCGCTCGTCGCCGAGGCCGGCTGCATTCTCGCGGATGTCCAGGCCGCCGCCGAGGCGGCCGGGCGGCTCTTTCCGCTCTCGCTCGGCGCCGAAGGCTCCTGCCGGATCGGCGGCAATCTTTCGACCAATGCCGGCGGCGTGAACGTGCTGCGCTACGGCATGACCCGCCAGCTCGTGCTCGGCCTCGAGGTCGTGCTGGCCGACGGCCGGGTCTGGAACGGGCTCCGGGCGCTCCGGAAGGACAATACCGGCTACGACCTGAAGCAGCTCTTCATCGGTGCGGAAGGCAGCCTCGGCATCATCACCGCCGCCGTGCTGCGCCTCTTTCCCCGCCCGCGCGAGCGCCGCACCATCTGGCTCGGCATCGAGAGCCCCGCCGATGCGCTCCGGCTCCTCAGTCTCTTCCAAGACCACCTGGGCGAGCTGATCTCCAGCTTCGAGCTGATCGCCGGGCTCGGCGTCGAGGCGGCGAATGATCACCTGCCGGGCGGCAGGCGGCCGCTCGCCGAGCCGCATCCCTGGCATCTTCTGATCGAGGTCGCCTGGTCCCTCGATGGCGGCCTCGACGTGCCGGTCGACCGGGCGCTGGAGGCGGCCTTCGAGGCCGGCCTGGTCCGCGACGGCACGATCGCCCAGAACGAGGCGCAGCGAACCGCCATGTGGCTCATCCGCGAGGGCCAGAGCGAGGCGACGACCAAGGTCGGCCATGTGCAGCGCAGCGACATTTCGGTCGCCATCGCCGACCTGCCGGCGCTGATCGCCCGGGCGGAGGCGCATTTCGCGACGCTGGCACCCGACGTGCAGCTCTTTCCCTTCGGCCATGTCGGCGACGGCAACCTCCACTTCAATTTCCTGATTCCGCGGGATCGCGAGGGTGTGCCTGAGCTCCGCTCCCTCCTGAACGAGCACCTGATGATGCTGGTCGCCGAGTTCGGCGGCTCGTTCAGTGCCGAGCATGGTATCGGTCGCCTGAAGCGGGGCGAGCTCGAGCGCCGCAAGGATCCGCTCGAGCTCGAGCTGATGCGGCGACTGAAGTCTACCCTCGACCCGACCGGCATTCTCAATCCCGGTGTCATCCTGGCCGCACCCGATGCGCCTGCCTCTGGAGAGATTTCCTGATGCGTCACATATTGCCGATGGTTGCCGGCCTTCTTCTGCTGGCCGCCTGCGCGCCTGCGGGGCCCGGCCCCGCCAGGCCCGATCCCGCCCGTGCCCAGGTCACGATGCAGGACGTGCCCTCCACCCAGGCCGCCCTCGAGGCGCGCCTGCGCGAGCTCGGCTTCATGCTCGAGCCCGACAGCCAGCAGGGCATGATCCGTGCCGGCATCCTGACCGGCGCGCCGGCCGAATGGTTCATCTGCGACACGATCCGGGTGGAGGATTCGAGCGGCGACTCGTCGCGCTCGCGGCTGGTCGATCCCGAGGATCACAAGACGCTGGTGCAGATCCGCGTCACCTCGCTCGGCACGCAGACCAATGTCGACATGAAGACGAACTATTATGGCGTCTACCGCGACCGGTTCGACAACAACCTCTTCGACCGGAACTGCGTCGCCTCGGGGGCACTCGAGCAGGCCGTGCTTTCCGTCGTCACCCCCAGCCCGCCCGCATGACCACCTACCGGGCACCACTCGGCGAGATCGGCTTCGTTATCGAGCGGATCGCCGGGCTGCCCGGGCATGCCCTGATCGATCGGGACGACCTCGCCGCCGTTCTGGGCGAGGCCGCCCGGTTCGCCGAGGCCGAGCTGGTCCCGCTGAATGCAACGGGCGATCGCCCGGGTGCCGTGCTCCTGGACGATGAAGTGCGCTCGGCACCGGGCTCCCGGCAGGCCTATGACCGCTTCACCGAGGGCGGCTGGATGGGCCTCGTCTTTCCGGAGGAGCATGGCGGGCAGGACCTGCCCTGGACGCTGAACACCGGCGTGGCCGAGATCCTCGCCGCTGCCGACATCACCTTCCAGCTCTGCCCGCTCCTTACCCAGGGCACGATCGAGGCGCTGCTGCGCCATGCCGACGCGAAGCAGCAGGCGAGCTGGCTGCCGTCGCTCATCGCCGGGCGCTGGACCGGAGCCATGTGCCTGACCGAGCCGCAGGCCGGCTCCGACCTCGCCGCCATCCGCAGCACGGCGGCACCGGCCGACGATGCCGTGCTGGGGCCGCATCACCGCCTGAAGGGCCAGAAGGTCTTCATCAGCTGGGGCGACCACGACCTGACCTCGGACCTCGTCCACCTCGTCCTCGCCCGCCTGCCCGACGCGCCCGCGGGCAGCAAGGGCATCTCGCTCTTCCTCGTGCCGAAGCGACTTCCCGATGGCAGCCGCAACGACTGGCGCGTGCTGAAGCTCGAGGAGAAGCTCGGCCTGCATGCCTCGCCCACCTGCGTCATCGCCTATGGCGACGGGCCGGGTGCGGTGGGCCATCTCGTCGGCGCCCCCCATGGCGGGCTCGCCGCCATGTTCACGATGATGAACAATGCGCGGATCAGCGTCGGCGTGCAGGGCCTGGGCCTGGCCGAGCGGGCCTTCCAGGAAGCCCTCGCCTACGCCCGGGAGCGCCGCCAGGGCCAGCGCGACGGCCGGCCGGCTGTACTGGTCGATCACCCCGACATCCGCCGCACCCTCCTTGGCATGCGCGCCCGCATCGCCGCCATGCGCGCGCTCTGCCTCGTCACCGCCGCCGCCGTCGACCGGGCGGCAGACGATCCCGATCCCGATGAACGGCGCCGCGCCGACCTCCGGGTGGCGCTGCTCACCCCCATCGTCAAGGCCTGGTGCACCGACGGTGCCGTCGCCATCACCTCCGACGCCATCCAGGTGGCGGGCGGCGCCGGCTATGTCGAGGAGACCGGCCTCGCCCGGCTCTTCCGCGACGCCCGCGTGCTGCCGATCTACGAAGGCACCAACGGCATCCAGGCGCTCGACCTCGCCGGCCGCAAGCTCAGGATGGAAGATGGCAGCCTGCCCTGGCAGCTCTTCGCCGAACTCGAGGAGGCTCCGTTCGAAGCGGCGCTGCGGCCCCACCTGACGCAGGCGCTGGACCGGCTGAAGCAGGCCACCCGGCACGTCCAGGCCGCCGCCGGCGAAGCCCGCGAAGCTGCCGCCAACCCCTATCTCGACCTCTTCGGCTGGGTCCTCGGCGCCCATCTCCTGGCGATCGGCGCCGAAGCGGCAGGGGACGACCCGCGCGGCGCCGCCTGGCCCGGCCTCGCCCGCTTCTACGTGGAGCGCCTGCTGCCGCCGGCCCTCGGGCTCGCCGAAGTCGTGGAAGCGACGACTCCGCTCGACGCGGCCTGGCTCGCCGGCTGAGCCGCCGCCCGCCGCCGGTGCTCGGCCGGCGTCATGCTGAAGACCCGGGCGAATTCCCGATAGAAGTTCGAGCGGCTGCGAAACCCGACCTCGAGCATCAGCTCGGCCACCGGCACGTCGCTCGCCGCCAGCCGCGCCGCCGCGTCCCGCACCCGATGATCGTTGACGAACTGCGAGACATTGCAGCCCCTTGCCCGGTTCACCGCATCCGACACCTCGCGCGCCGGCAGGCCGAGCCGCCGGGCCATCCGGCCGAGCGAGAGATCGGGATCGCGATGCAGTCCGGTTTCGTCGAGCAGCCGGTCGAGCCGGTCGACGAGCTGTGACGCCGCCTCGCCGGGCCTGGCCGGAACCTCGACGCCGACCCTCGGCCAGAGCATGGCGGCCGCGACGAGCGCCGGAATCACGACGAGGCTGCCGAGGCCGATCAGCGCCGGCGCCCCCCGCCCGGCGGCGGTAGCGAAGTCGAGCGCGATGGCGAGGTCCATGACGGCAACGAAGGCGAGAAAGAGGATGGCCGCCAACAGCCACCGCCGCACGCTCGCCACGGCAGCGAGCGGCAGCACCTCGAAGGCACCAGGCCCCCGCGCCAGAAGCCTCGTCGATAGAAGGATATAGACGAGAAAGCTCAAGGCGATGACGAGATCGACCGGGCCCGGCCAAAAAAGCATGAGCGCCATGAGACCCAGCGCCGCGCCGAGATGGAGGGCGATGCCGCGCCGGCCCGGCAACGGCTCGGCCAACGCGCGAAAGCCCAGATATGTGAGGGGTGCCGTCAGCAGCGGCAGCACCCGCTGCAGGCCGATCAGATCGGCAATGCCGTAGCCGAAGCGAAGCCCGACGAGCAGGGCCTGCAGCGCCAGCACCACGAAGAGACCGACGAAGAGCCAGCGCGACGCTGCAGTGCCAAAACCGCCCATGGTCATCCGCAGGGCGATCGCCAAAGCCAGGGCGGCCGTCACGAACGGCAGCGGTACCGCGAGAAGCCCGGCTTCCGCCATCAGCCTGTCCTCGATCCGGCGTTCCTGTCCTCGATTGCGATCGAGGACAGCAGAACACCCCTGGCCGCCTTGTGCCGGGTCGGTCGGAATCTCACCCTCGAGGGCATCCCGACCAACCAACGGAGATCACGCCATGCATCGCACCTTCGCCATTGCCACGACCTGCTGCCTGCTGGGCCTGCCGGCGCTCGCCAAGTCGCCGCCCTATGCGGCGGGCCTCGCCGAGCTGCGCATCGCCGCCAATGCCGAAGCCGACCGGCCGGCCCTCGACGGCTATGTCTGGTACCCGACGACGGCACCCGGCGCATCCTTTCGCTTCGGCGCCAATGCCGTCTTCGAAGGCTTCGAGGCCCATCCTGCCAGCCCCGTCGCCGACGGCCCCTTCCCGCTGGTCGTCCTCTCGCACGGGCTCACGGGCAACGTCTTCAACCAGGGCTGGCTGGCGAGCGACCTCGCCGCCCACGGCATGATCGTTGCTGCCGTCGACCATCCGGGCACCGCGACCCGCGACCGCCGGCCCGAGGAGCGCGCACGGCTCTGGCGACGACCGCAGGATCTCAGCCGGGTCATCGACGCCGTGCTCGCCGAGCCGACCTTCGCCGCGTCGATCGACGCCGAACGGATCGCCGCCGCCGGCCATTCGCTCGGTGGCTTCACGGTGCTGGCGCTGGCCGGCGCCGGGCTCGACCCGGCCCGCCACGCCGCCTATTGCACGGCGCACCCCGAACGGGCCGATTGCGCCTTCCTCGCCACGATCGAGAGCCGTGGCAACGCCGACTGGCAGCAGCGGATGCTCACAATGCAGACCCGTGATCCGCGTGTCGATGCGGTGGTCAGCTTCGACCTCGGCCTGACGCAGCTCTTCGACCCGGCGAGCCTCGCCGGGCTCGATCTGCCGGTCCTCGTCATCGGCGCCGGCCGAGAGAACGCCGTGCCGCTCGATGCCGAGTCCCGGGCACTGGCCGCTGCCCTGCCCAACGCCACCTATCTCGAGCTTGCCGATCTCGGCCACTACGACTTTCTCGGCGCCTGCCGGCCGAACGGCGAGGCGGTGCTCGCCGAGCTCGAGCCCGGCGAGGCGTTCGTCTGCGGCGCCGGGCCCGGCCGCAGCCGCGAGGCGCTGCACCGGGTGATTGCCGGCGAGGTGCGGACGTTCCTCGCCGACCAGGCGTTCGGCCCCCTGGGCGACGATTGAAGGCTCAGCCGGCCGGCGGGCTGCGCAGCACCCTGGCCCTTCGCAGATAGGCCGCGACCACCCAGCAGAGCACGGCCCAGCCGGCGCCGAGCGCCCAGCCGCCGATGATGTCGGATGGCCAGTGGACGCCCAGATAGAGGCGGGAGATCCCGACCAGCACGGTCACCACGACGGCGAGGCCCATGATGAAGAGCTTGACCCGGCGGCGGCCCTGGAAGCTTGCGAGAATGGCGCCGAGCGTGAGGTAGACGGCAGCGGCACCGCTCGAATGCCCGCTCGGAAAGCTCGCCGAGGCGGTGCGCATGGCGTGCGGCACGAGATCAGGCCGGGGCCGCGCGAAGCCGAGCTTCAAGAGCACCGTCAGGAGCGTGGCCCCGAGGACCGCGACCAGGATGAAGACGGCGGTGCGCGGCCGGCCGACGAGGAAAAGATAGATGACGGTCGCCGCGGTGACGAGAAAGAGGATGGTGTAGCCGCCGAGTGCCGTGATGTCGCGCATCACCACCTGCAGCCATTCCGGCCCGATCGGCACTGCCGGGTCGGCTGCGGTGCGCAGGCCGAGCAGCAGCGCCTCGTCGATCGCGTGGGTGTCGCCTTCGACCACCTCTTCGGCAAGCTCGATGAACATCCAGGCGAGGGTGCCGAGGAGCAGCACGGCGAGCAGCAGCCGCAGCTCCAGGAGCGGCCGGAGCCAGACGATCACCCGATGCAGGCGATCGTCAGTCACGCCGCCGGACACGCCGCTCGCGCCGGTCGAGATGCCGCTCGACCTCGTCGAGCCCAATGCCCTCGGCGGCGAGGCGGACGAGCGTGAAGTAGAGCAGGTCGGCGGCCTCCCAGACGACCTCGTCACGGGTGGCGGCCGCATTGAGCTCGCCCGCCTCCTCGGTGACCTTGGCGGCGAGCCGCGCCGGCTCGGCCATCAGCCTTGCCGTGTAGGAGCCTTCGGGCGCATCGCTCCGGCGTGCCAGCAGGCGGCGATGCAGCCGGCCGAGCCCGGCATCCTCGCCGAAGCAGGTGCGCGTCGCGAGATGGCAGAACCCCGCCCCGGCCTGGCGCACGGCGAAGCGCACCGAATCGCGGTCGCAATCGGGCGTGACGCGCAGCAGCTCCTGGACGTCCCCGCTGCTCTCGCCCTTGCGCCAGAGCCCGCGCCGCCGGGACTGGTAGATGCCGCGCCGCTCGTCGACCGCAGCCGCGATGCTCTCAAGGCTCGAATAGACGAGCCCCAGGGCCGTGCCCCGCTCGTCGGTGACCACGGTCGGGATCAGCCCGTCCGGCCGGTCGCTTCGGAGGATCCCGGCCATCGATTCGCCGAGCCCGAGCCGGCCCGAATAGAGCGCCATGCCGACCTGCGCATCGGCGCCCATGGCGTCCAGCTCGGCGATCTCGGCCGCGGTCGTGACACCGCCGGCGATGATCACCCTGGCCGGTGCGGCCGCCTCGACAATGGTCCGGGCGAGGGCCATGTCGGTGCCGCCCATCCGCCCCTCGCGCTCGACGAAGGTGACGAGGAAACCGTCGACAAGGTCCTTCAGCTCGGCCACGCGCTCCAGGATGCCCCGGCCGGTGCCTTCCTTCCAGCCCTCCACCACGACTTCGCCGTGCCGCGCGTCGAGGGCGGCAATCAGCCGGTCCTTCGGCAGTTGCGACAGGATCTCCGGCTTCGCCATGGTGCCGAGGATGATCCGCCGGGCTCCCGCATCGAGCCAGAAGAGCGCTGTCTCGACGTCGCGGATGCCGCCGCCGACATGGCAGTCGAAGCGGGCCACCAGCCGCTCGATGAGGGCCCGGTTCGAGCCCTGCTTCATGGCGGCGTCGAGGTCGATGACGGCCAAGGGCCCGGCCACGGCGAAGCGCTCGGCGATCGGCATGGGATCGCCCGCCTCGATCGCCATGGCCGCGCCGCCGACGAGCTGGACGGCCTGGCCGCCCATGAGGTCGATGGAGGGGATGATCATGGGCGGACCACCACCCCGGCTTCCATCAGATGCAGCTTCACGTCGCCCACGGTCAGGTCCCCGTCGTGGAAGATGGAGGCCGCCAGCACCGCGTCCGCCCCGGCGGCGAAGGCTTCGGCCACGTGGCCGGCATGATCGGCCCCGCCCGAGGCGATCACCGGGAGATGCACCGCCTCGGCCACCGCCCGGGTCAGCGGCAAGTCGTAGCCCTGCCGCGTACCGTCACGGTCCCAGGAGGTGAGCAGGATCTCGCCGGCACCCCGATCCTGCGCCTCCTTCGCCCAGGCGACGGCGTCCCTGCCGGTACCGTCGCGACCGCCCCTGACCAGCACCTCGAAGCGCCCCTCGCGCATGGCGGCGTCGATGGCGACGACGCAGCACTGGCTGCCGAAGCGGCTGGCGATGGCGTCGATCAGCGCCGGCTCCGCGACGGCCGCGCTGTTGATCGAGACCTTGTCGGCGCCCGCCTCGAGCAGGGCCTGCGCGTCCGCCGCCGTCCTGACGCCGCCGCCGATGGTGAGCGGAATGGCGAGGCCCTCGCGTACGCGCTCGACCGTGGCATGCTGGTGGCCGCGCCCTTCCGGCGTCGCCGAGATGTCGAGGATGACGATCTCGTCGGCCCCCTGCCGCTGGTAGGCGAGCGCCAGCTCGACCGGGTCGCCGGCATCCCGGAGACCCTGGAAGCGCACACCCTTGACCACCCGGCCGTGGCTGACGTCGAGGCAGGGGATGATCCGCTTGGTGAGCATCAGCCGAGCTCCAGGAAGCGCGACAGGAGCGCCGCACCGTAGTCGCCCGAGAGCTCCGGGTGGAACTGGCAGCCGATCACCCGCCCTCGCTCCATGGCGGCGACGAACGAGCCGCCATGCTCGGCCAGCGCCACCTGCCAGCCAGGGGCGGCCGTCGCCCGGTAGGAATTGGCGAAGTAGGCGTAGCCGCTCTCGAGCAGCCGGCAGCCCTCGCCCGCCCGGACTTCGTTCCAGCCGAACTGCGGCACGCGGACGCCGTCCCTGAACCGCGCCACCCTGCCCGGCACGACGCCCAGGCCCCTGGCCCCCGGGCTCTCCTCGCTCGCCTCGAAGAGCAGCTGGTGACCGACGCAGATGGCGATGGTCGGCAGATCGGCGGCGATCCGTTCCCTGATGGCAACGCCCAGACCCAGCGCTTCGAGCCGCTCCAGCGAGGCGCCGAAGGCACCGACGCCGGGCAGCATGACATGGCTGGCGCGCGCCAGCAGCACCGCGTCCTCCACCACGACCGGCGAGGCCCCGAGGCGGCGGAAGGCGGCCATGACCGACGCCAGGTTGGCGGTCCCGGTCGGGACGATGGCGACCTCGCGGCTCAAAGCAGCCCCTTGGTGCTGGGCACGTCCTTGTGCTCGGTCGGCGCCACGGCATCGCGGAGAGCCAGCGCCAGGGCCTTGAAGGCGGCCTCGGCGCGGTGGTGGTCGTTCGTGCCCTTCAGCACGTCGACATGGAGCGCCATGCGGCCGGCGATCGCCAGCGACTGGAAGAAATGCACGAGGTTCTCGGCCGCCACGTCGCCGATCCGCGGCCGGGCGAGGCCGAGCTCGACATGCGGCGAAGGCCGGCCGGAGAGGTCGACCACGACCCGCGCCAGGGCCTCGTCGAGCGGCGCATAGGCATGGGCGAAGCGGCGGATGCCGCGGCGTTCGCCCAGCGCCTGGTCGAGCGCCTGGCCGAGGGCGAGGGCGCAGTCCTCGACGGTGTGGTGGTCGTCGACATGCAGGTCGCCCGAGCAGGCGAGCTCGAGATCGAAGCGGCTGTGCTTGGTCAGCGCCGTCAGCATGTGGTCGAAGAAGCCGAGCCCGGTGTCGATGCTCGTAGCACCGCTGCCGTCGAGCGTGAGGGTCAGGCGGATCTCGGTCTCGGAGGTGTGGCGCTCGATCTGGGCCCGGCGTTCGGTCGGCGCATCCGTCATGGCAGCCTCGCTCATGGCACGATCTGGGCGATCTCGGAGACCACGATATCGGTCCCGCCGCGCTCCTTGATGCGCCGGATGAGCGACGGCAGGTCGGCGCGCGGCACGGCCGCCTTGACCGCGAATCCGCCCTCGCCGTGCAGCGGCGAGATGGTCGGCTCGCGCATGCAGGGCAGCACGTCGACCACGGCCTCGAGCGCCTCGGTCGAGACGTTGACCTCGAGCATCACACGCTGGCGTGCGTCGAGCACCGAGCGGATGAGCAGGGCGAAATGCTCGATGACCGGCCGCTTCGCCGGATCGTCGAGCGAGCGCGGATGGGCATAGAGCCGGGTCGAGGAGCGGAGCAGCTCGTCGAAGATGGTGAGCCCGTTGGCCTTGAGCGTCGCCCCGGTCGCCGTGTTGTCGACGATGCAGTCGGCATCCTCCGGCGGGAACACCTCGGTGGCGCCATAGGAGCGGACGATCCGGGCGTCGTGGCCGTGGGTCACGAGCCAGGCCGTGGTCAGCTTCTCGTACTCGGTGGCGACGATGAAGCGCTGCTTCGGCGGCTTGTTGTCGACCAGGAAGCGATGGTCGGCGGCGGCAACGATCCTGACGGGATCGAGGCTCGTATCGACCAGCTCGACCAGGTCGACCGACTTCTCGGCCACCCAGTCGGCACCGGCGAAGCCCAGGTCGCGGCTGCCGACATCGAGCATCTCGACGATGTTCTGCGGCTTGAGGATCTTCGCCTCGAACTCGGGCAGCGACAAGGACGGCCGGTAACCGCGGCGGTCATAGGTGAGGCGAATGCCGGCATCGCCGAGGAGCCGGACGACAGCCTCCTGCATGCGCCCCTTGGGCAGGGCGAGATGGACGAGAGCGG
>JAUIID010000134.1 GCA_030431615.1 Alphaproteobacteria bacterium | reverse complement strand
ACTATCCCCTTCGCCGGGCTGACGCCCTCGATCATCCGCTCGGTGGTCGACAAGTTCGTCCAGCAGCTGGCCGCCCAGCTCGCCGACAAGCGGGTGGCGATCGAGCTCGACGAGCCGGCCATGGCCTGGCTCGCGGAGCGTGGCTACGACCCGCTCTACGGGGCGCGGCCGCTCGCCCGGGTGATCGAGGAGCACCTGAAGAAACCGCTCGCCGACGAGCTGCTGTTCGGCCGCCTCGCCAAGGGCGGCAAGGTGCTCGTCACGATCGTCGACGACAAGCCGTCCTTCGAGATCCTGGCCTCCGCCAAGGGCACACCGCTCGCCATCGTCAGCGACGACGACGAGGCGCCCGAGGCTGCCCCGCCGGGCCTGGACGCACCGGACGCCGAGCTGCCCGAGACCGTCGGGTGAGCCTGGCAGGCACGGACCGGACACCGACCCGGCGCGACACGGGGTTGCACATCGAGGAGGGCGACCCGGCGGAGCCGAAGGTCCGGGCACTGCTCGACGAGCTCGACGCCTATCTCGCCGGGCTCTACCCGCCCGAGAGCAATCATGGCCTGACGCCCGACGGGCTCGTGGAGCCGGCCGTGCGCTTCGTCGTGGCGCGGCTGGATGACGAGCCGGTGGGCTGCGGCGCCGTCATGCTCGACGCCGGCGATGCCGAGATCAAGCGGATGTACGTGGCACCGGCGGCGCGTGGCAAGGGCATCGGCCGGCAGTTGCTCGACCACCTCGAGCTCCTGGCGGTGGCGGCCGGCTGCCGGACCGTCAGGCTCGAGACTGGTGTCGCCCAGCCCGAGGCGCAGGCACTCTACGGGCGGGCGGGCTACCTGACCATCGAGCCCTTCGCCGACTACGGGCCCGACCCGCTCAGCCACTTCATGGGCAAGCCGCTCGCCGCGGCGGTCCCCGGCCGCGCCGGCTCGTTTCCCTGAACGCGTCCATGAACATCGGTGACGTGGCCGTTGCCTCCGGCGTCTCCGCCAAGATGATCCGCTACTACGAGAGCATCGGGCTCCTGCCGCCTGCCGCCCGCAGCCAGAGCGGCTATCGCGTGTACGGCCAGAGCGACGTGCACCGGCTCGCCTTCATCCGCCGCGCCCGCCGGCTGGGCTTCTCGGTAGCGCAGATCGACCGGCTCGTGGCGCTCTGGCGGGACACCAACCGGGCCAGCGCCGAGGTCAAGCGGATTGCCCTCGAGCATGTCGACGAGCTCGAGGAGAAGATCGCCGAGCTCGAGGCGATGCGCCGCACGCTCCGCCATCTGGCGGAGCATTGCCATGGCGACCAGCGCCCCGACTGCCCGATCATCGACGATCTCGCCGGCAGCGACCGCCCGGCGCGGCCGCGCGCCGCCCGGGCCGACGCGGCAGGCGCCAGCACCAGCGGCTGACGCCGCACCGCTGCCGTCTCCCCTTCCCGCCATGCGGCTTTTTCGGCAAGGATGGCGGCGGGCGACAAGGGGGAGGCCATGCGCCGCGTGACGATGTCGTTCGACGACGAGCTCCTGGCCGAGCTCGACGCGTTCCTGCTGAAGTCGGGTGCGGCCAGCCGCTCCGAGGCGCTCCGTGACCTCGTCCGCCGCGGCCTCGGCCAGGTGGCGCTCGACGAGAAGGCCACGGGCGACTGCATCGGCATCGTCAGCTATGCCTGCCACCAGGCGATGCGCGGCCTCGCCCGGCGCCTCGCCGAGAGCCGGCACGACCTGCACGACCGCACCATCGCCACGACCACGGCCCCGCTCGACCACGACACGGCGATCGAGGTCACCATCATGCGCGGTGACGCCCAGGAGCTTCACGGTCACGCCGAGAGCCTCTTCCTCGAGCGCGGCGTGATGCACGGCAACGTCTCGCTCATCCCCGTCGAGCCGCAGCGCGACACCCACGCGCACGGCCCCGGCCGCCCCCGCGCCCACCTGCACCTGAAGGTGCGCGAGACCTTCTAGGCCCTGGTGTCGGGCACGCGCCGACCGTCCGGTGGCGCGCCTGCGGCCGCCGCTCCGAGCCCGAGGCGCGCTCGACCGACGGAGCACCCTGCTGCGACATCAGGCCATTGGGGGGACCAAATTCGGGGTGCGTCGGCTTTCGCACTTGCGAGCATGTGCCAGCGGTGCATTTTAAGGCTTCCGAACACGAGAATGTTCTCTCCCCCGCCTATCGTCGAAGCGAGATTCGTTTGCCCATCCGCGCGCTGCGCCTGATTGTCGGCTTCCTGCGGCCGTATCCCTGGATACTGCCCGGCGTGGCGGCCCTTGGCGTCCTGGCATCGCTGGCCGAAGGCATCGGCATCGGCCTCCTGATCCCGTTCCTCGGGGTGCTGATGGGGGCCGCCACCCCGGATGGCGGCTTCGTCGCCGAGATCGCCGACCGCTATGCCGGCATGTTCGATGAGGACACGCGGCTGGTCATGGTCAGCGTCACCATCGTCTCGCTGATCGTCGGCAGGTGCCTGCTCAACTTCCTCTATGTCGGGCTCCTGACCTTCGGCGGCACCCGGGTCACCTACGATCTGCGCACGAGGCTGTTCCGGCATTACCTGAACGTGAGCTACACCACCCTGACGAGCCATGATCAGGGCAAGCAGGTCAACGCCGTGGACGGCAGCTGCTACCGCGCAGGGCTGGCGGTCATGGACCTCCTCCTGATGACCGTGAACGCCTGCACGGCGGCAATCTTCGTCTGCCTGCTCCTGCTGATCTCCTGGAAGATGACGCTGGTGATCATCGTCGGCGTCGGCCTCGCCAGCCTCGTCACCCGCCTCCTGGTCAGACGTGCCCACAAGACCGGGCGGAAGGTCGAGCAGGGCGGTGCGGCGGTCAACGATACCGTCGTCCAGGTCCTGGGCGGCATGCGGATGATCAGGATCTTCGGCCAGGAGAGCCGCGAGCTCGGCGTGTTCGAAAAGGCCGCCGGCAAGGTCCGGCGCGCCCAGTTCTGGCTCGAGTTCGCCTGGCGGGCGATGGCGCCCTTGGTCGACCTGCTCTACGTGCCGCTCCTGCTCGGCACCCTGGTGATCGCCTGGTATGCCGATGTCGGCGTGGCGATCCTGCTGCCGTTCCTCTTCCTGGTCTTCCGCCTGCAGCGCTACGCGCGCGACTTCGACACGTTCCGCATGCGCGTGTCGTCGAACTCGCCGGCCCTCATCGAGATCGACAGCCTGCTGAACGAGCCCGACCCGCGGCCGGTCGTCTCCGGCAAGCTGCCGTTCGCGCGGCTGCGCGAAGGCATCCGCTTCAGCGGCGTCGCCTACAGCTTCGGCTCGGCTGCCGAGAAGCAGGGCCGGGCGGCGCTCGCCGACATCGATCTCGAGATCAGGCGGGGCGAGACCGTGGCGCTGGTCGGCGGCTCCGGCTCCGGCAAGTCGACCCTGGTCAACCTGCTCTGCCGGATCTACGACCCCGACGCCGGCAAGATCGAGATCGATGGCGTGCCGCTGCACGACCTGGATCTGAGCCAGTGGCGCGCCCGCATCGGCTTTGCCGGCCAGGACGCCGACCTCCGGCCCGGCACGATCGCCGAGAACATCGCCTATGGCGATCCCGGCGCCAGCCCCGAGCGCATTCGTGAAGCGGCCCGTCAGGCCCACATCGCCGAGTTCATCGAGCGCCTGCCGCGGGGCTACGAGACGCAGGTCGGCGTCCGCGGCACGCAGCTCTCGGGCGGCGAGCGCCAGCGGATCGCGCTGGCCCGCGCCCTGCTGCGCGAACCCGACCTTTTGATCCTCGACGAGGCGACGAACGCCGTCGACAACTTCACCGAGATCGAGATCGGCAAGGCGCTGGCCGAGCTGCAGGGCCGGATCACCGTCATCATCATCGCCCACCGGCTGACCAGCACGCGCCGGGCGGACCGGATCGTGGTGATGCAGCAGGGGCGGATCGTCGAGGTCGGCCAGCGCGCCGACCTGATCCAGGGCGAGGGGATCTTCGCCCGGTTGAGCTCGGCGGAAACCGAGCCGTCCATCGCCTGAACGCCCGATGACGATTATCGACAGCCGCCAGGGCGATGCGGCCGAAACCATCGAGACGGATCTCTGCATCGTCGGCGGTGGGGCCGCCGGCATCACGCTGGCGCTCGACCTGATGGATTCGGGCCTGACCCTCGCCATCATCGAGAGCGGCGGCGAAACCTTCGATCCCGCGGTGCAGCGCCTGCATGCCGGCCGCAATACCGGGCTGGACAACTATCCGCTGAGCCAGTCGCGGGTCCGGATGTGGGGCGGCTCGACCACGCGCTGGGCGGCGCAGTGCCGGATGATGGAGCGGCTGGATTTCGCGCGGCGGGACTGGATCCCGGACAGCGGCTGGCCCTTCGACCGGGACGTGCTCCTGCCCTACTACGCCCGTGCCGCCCGGACCTGCCACCTGACGGATTTCGATCCCGATGACCCCGAACGCCTGCCCGAGGGCTCCTTCCGGCTGAGCCATGACGATCTGCGCATGGTCCGCTTCGAGTTCGGCCACCCGACCGACTTCGGCCGGGCCTACCGCGACCGGCTGGCCGGGTCGGCCGCCGTGCGCGTCCACCTGCACGCCAACGCGGTCGAGATCAGGCTCTGCGATGCGGCCAGATCGGTCACCGGCATCGAGGCTCGCACGCTCGAAGGCCGCCGGCTCACCTTCAAGGCCCGGCACTACGTGCTGGCCGCCGGCGGCATCGAGAACCCTCGGTTGATGCTGGCCTCGCGCTCGGTGGCCGAAGCGGGGGTCGGCAACGGCCATGACCTGGTCGGGCGCTACTTCATGGATCACCCGTATCTCACCACCGGCTATTTCCTGCCCGCCTCGCCACAACTCGCCGACGGCAACCACGTGATCCGCACCTTCAAGCGCGTCGGCTGGGAGCAGACCTGGCACTCGGGCGTGACCCTGTCCGAAGCCGCCCAGCGCCGCGAGGCAGCCAGCGGCGCCGTTGCCTATTTCATCCGCCGGCTCCTGTCCGAAACGACCCCGGACTACCACTTCAGCGGCAATCGCGCCCGCAACCGCCTGCGCGACGCCTGGCGGTTCCGGACCGTGGACGACGTCGATGTCGGGCGCGATGTCGTCCAGATGATCGGTGGAGCGCCAGCCGTGCTGCGCACCTATGCCAAGCGTGCCGTCGAGATCGTCAGGCCCCGGCGGGTCATGGCGCTGCGGACGGTGGTCGAGACGACGCCGCAGCGGGACAGCCGCGTCAGTCTGGATAGCACCGTGGAGCGGCTCGGCCAGCCGCGGGCCACGGTGGACTGGCGGGTCAGCGACAGTGACCGCCGCGGGCTGGATCATTTGCGCCGGACACTGGCAAGGCTCTTGCACGAAAGCGATCAGGGGAAGATGATCGACGACTGGAGCCTCCGAGAGAATGGCTGGCCACCATCCATGGACGGCGGACGGCATCACATGGGCACCACCCGCATGCACGACGATCCGACCCGGGGCGTCGTCGATGCCAATGCACAAGTGCATGGCATCGCCAACCTGCATGTCGCCGGCAGCTCGGTCTTTCCCACCGGCTCCTACGTCAATCCGACGCTGACGATCGTGGCACTGACGCACCGCCTCGCCGATCGCCTGCGTAATCTGGCGAGCCATGCGGCGGGCGTGCCGTGACGAAGCCCGGAATCACCGCGATCATCGTCAACCACAATTCCGAGACCGAGATCGTCAAGGCCATCCGCCAGCTCGACGCCCAGGATGGTCTCGTCCAGGCCATCCTGGTGATGGACAACGCCTCGACCGACAACAGTGTGGCGGCGGCGAAGGCGGCGAGCCCCCGCGTCGAGGTCATCGAGCTCGGCGAGAATCTCGGCCCGGCGATCTCGCGCAATCGCGGCATGCAGGCGGCGAGGACACCCCTGGTCCTCCTGGTCGACGACGACGTCTATGTGGCACCCGGCTGCATCGCGCGGCTGCTCGCCCATCTCGACGACCCCCAGGTGGCAGCGGTGGTGCCGCGGCTGATCCTCTACCCCGACAATTCGCTGATCCAGCTCGATGGCGCCGAGACCCACCTCGTCGGCTCCATGGTTCTCAACAACGCCCGGCTGGACGCGGCCACCACGCCGGCCGAGGTCAGCCAGATCGGCGCGTTCTCGACCTCCTGCGTGCTGGCCAGGCGCGACGTCATGCTGGCGGCTGGTGGCATGGACGAGAACTACTTCATCTATCTCGAGGACCAGGAGTTCGGCCTGCGCCTGCGCACGCTCGGCCACAAGCTGGTCTGCGACGCGCATGCCCTCGCCTATCACGATCGCGGCGCCGGCACGCCCAATCTGTCCTTCCGCGATGCCGGCGAGTATCCCAGGCGCCGCGCCTATCTCACCATGCGCAATCGCTGGCAGACGATCCTCATCCACTACCAGCCGCGCACCCTCATCCTCCTGGCCCCGGTCCTGCTGCTCTACGAGATCGCCTCGCTGGCCATGGCGGTGCGGAAAGGCTGGCTCAGTCAGTGGTGGCAGGCCTGGGCCTGGCAGTGGCAGAACCGGCAGAGCCTGGGCGAGCGCCGCCGGTTCGTCGCCGAGAACCGGCAGCTCAGCGAAGCCGATTCGCTGGTCGGCGGCCCCCTGCCGCTGGCACCGGGCCTGATCGGCAAGGGCTTCGAGGCCAGGGCGGTCGGCGCCCTCACGGCGATCATCAGCAGCTACGGCCGCCTCGTCCGCCCGCTCCTGCCACGGTAGCGAACCGGCGCATCTGCAGGGCGACCGTGGCCCAGGTCGGACTACGGCTGTCGGGCGGCGGGATCAGCGGCGGGCAATGAGGGTCGTTCGATCGGTCCAGGGCTCGGCGGCGTACGGCCGGAACTCGTCGCTCGCCGGCTCGTTCCACCACAGATCGAAGCCACGATCGCGAAACGCGTCCAGCACGACCGCGGGATCGCCACCCATGCCCGGATGGATCTCGACGATCCAGGCGCGCGCGTCCTTCATGTCGTCGATCTGATCGGGGATCACGGAGAACTCCGCACCCTCGATATCGATCTTCAGCACCGTCGCATCGGCCATGACCGTCGCCAGCCGCTTGGACGCCACCTTGACGCCGCCGGTCTTCACGATGTGCCCGCAGCTGTCCAGCGAGAAGGCGACCTCGCCGTCCCGGTTGCTGATGGCGCAGTTCTCGATGCGCACCGGCAGGCCGTTGATCGCGAGATTGGCCTCGATCACCGCACAGTTCGAGGCGACGGGGTCGACCGACACCACCTTGCCCTCCGGGCCGGCCGCGAGCGCGAAGCTGGTGCTGTAGAGCCCGTGGAAGGCGCCGGCGTCGATGATCCGCTCACCCTCGAGGGAGAGATTGGCCACGAGCCAGTTCAGCTCGCGACGGTTCTTCTCCTTGAAGGGATCGTACCAGTCGGCACTCTGGGCCGTGGCGACGAAGAACTTCTGCGTCCTTCCGGCGATCTCCAGCTCCTTGATGAACGGCCGGAAATCGAGCACGCGATCGGCAACGTAGGCGCGAAGCTTCGCGAGCTTGGTATCGACAAGGCCGGCGGCCATGGGCATTGTTCCGAGGCATGGATGATCTGTCGAAGGAGTGTTACAGCAGTTGCTTCCTATCGAAAAGCGCGGTCCTGGCCGGCCGGTGAGATCTCGTTCGAGACCGGATCGAGGCAGCGCCAGCGCTGAACAATGGCAGGCCTGAAATGAAACCTCGTCGCATCGCCTGCCTGCGCGATCATCTCAATCCGTCAGGTGGCACGGATGCGCTCCTTCGCTTGTTCCGGTATATGGACCGTCAGCGCATCGAGATCGATCTTGTCGTGCTCGGGCCGCGCAGCGAGCTGAGCGGAACATTCGAGGCCGCAGGTATCAAGCTCCGTCATCTCAAGAGCAAGCAGGACGTGTTGAAGGCGGTCCGCGCGCTTCGACCGGAGGAGCTGTTCTTGTCCGGCAAGAAGAGCCAAGTCTGGGGTGGCATCGTTTCGCGCTGGCTCGGGGTGCCCTGCACCCATTTTTTCAACCACATGATGTCGGCTGACCAGATTGGCAGGCTGACCTACCTGGCACAGCGAAGCCTCATGAGAAGCTCTGACCGCGCGATAGCTGTTTCCCAAGTCGGCAGGCAATGGGTCGCGGAGCGCTACGGCCTACCCAGTGAGCAGATCAACGTCATTTATCCGGAGATTGATGTCGATCACTTTGCGAATGCTGTGGCAGCGGATAGCCCAGGTGATCCGGTCATCGCCATCATCGGCCGCGTCGCCTTCGACGAGAAGGGGCAAGATCGCGTTGTCGCCGCAATGCCGGCGATACTGGCGCGTTTCCCAGATGCCATCTTGAATGTTATAGGTGATGGCCGAGATCTGCCGGCACTCCGCGAATCGATTGAACGCGCCGGCCTCGAGCGCTCCATTCGGCTTCTCGGGCGGCGCAGCGACATCGCTGCGCAGATCAAGGCGGCAAACATCGTCGTCGTGCCGTCGACCTGCGAGGAAGGCTTCTCGCTCGTGGCGATCGAGGCCGCCGCTGCCGGTCGCCCGAGTGTTGCCTTTGCTAGCGGCGGCCTGGTCGAAAGCGTGCAGGATGGCAAGACGGGCATCCTCGTTCCGCGTGGTGACGTCGACGCTCTGGCCGCGGCGATTCTGTCGCTCCTCGACGATCCGCAGCGAGCACGGAGCATGGGCGAGGCAGCGAGCGCCTTTGCGCAACACTTTACACTAGAGCGAGAGATAGAAGCAGTAAGCATGCATTTTGAGACCCTCAACGTTCGGGTTGCGGCCTGACCCAGAGGCGCGTGTCCCAGAGCCCGTCGGAGGTGTGCATCGCCCGCCAGCCGGCCAGTCGCCGCGCCACTTCCGCCCACTCGTCGTTGAGGGGCCGGCTGCGGTTGATCATGATCGTCGAATGGCTGCCCTCGAAATCATTGGCGAGATAGCGGTTGGCGCCGTCCAGCACGAGCAGGCCGCCGGGCTTGATCTTGTCGATGGCCCGCTCGATGCAGCGCAGCCGCATCTGCCCGTCGACCACGGCGAAATCCAAAGAAGCGTCGGCGAACTCGTCGGCCACCCTGGCGTAAGGGTGGTCCCGCGGCTCGTTGAGCTGACCGCCCTCGGCCGGGATCAGCCGGTAGTCAACCTTGCCGCCGAGGCCGCGCGCCTCGAGGTCGGCCTGGACCTTGGCATGCCACGCCGCATCGTGCTCGACCGTGACCAGATGGGCCACCCGTTCGGCGATCCAGGCGCTGCTGCGCCCCGACCCCCACTCCAGCCCCCGATCGCCGGGCCTGAGCCAGGCATTGAGCGTCAGGACCGCGTTAGCGACCATCACCGGCGCCTCGGGGTGGCGCTTCTGGAAGGCCTGCTGGACCAGGTAACGCCAGAGATAGGGCGGGTAGAGTTTTTCTTTTTTCATGACCGTTGATAAATCTCTCTTGTTTGGGCCGCCAGCTGCGGCCAGTCGAGCGCCTGGAGATCGAGTGCGGGTCGTTCGGTCTCGCGCGCCCAGCGGCAGGCATCGGCTAGATGGGCGGCGGTCAGCTCGCCCTCGTAGAGGCGGACCCAGTCGGCGCCGAAGCTCTGCAGGTGCTCCGGCATCGAGCCCAGGGCGGGGACCAGCACCGGCCGACCGAAGCTCAAGGCCAGGATCAGCGCACCCGAGTTCAGGATGCGCTGGTAGGGCAGCACCACGAGATCGGCCGCGGCGAAGAAGAGCTGCACCTCGTCGGTCTGGATATGGCGCAGATCCAGCCGCACGTCGGCGGGCCGTGCGGCCTCGGCGGCGTGGCGGGCCTCGCCCTCGACCACGCCGTCATAGGCCCGGCCGGCGATCAGTAGCGTCGCATCCGGGATGCCGGCCTCGGCGAATCGGCGGATCAGCAGGGGCACGTTCTTGTAGGGCCGCAGCAGGCCGAAATGGACGAGGACGGGCCCCTCCGGGTCGAGGCCAAGCCGCTCCCTGGCCGCTGCCCGCGAGATGCCCTGCGGATAGGCCTCCCGGTAGTGCCCATGCGGCACCACGTGATGCGGCAGCTCCCTGATGGCCGGGAATTGCGCATCGGCCAGCTCCAGGCTGTGCCGGCTGAGACCGATGATACCGTCGACCCGGCTCGTGAACCACCGCCAGAACCACGCCTCCAGCGCCGGATGCAGCCGGTCGTTGCTGCCGAGGTCGTGGATGGTCCAGAGGATCCGGGTACCACGCCAGCGCGCCTGGGTCAGGAGCAGCGCGAAGAGGCCCGTCTCGAGCCAGGCGAGCAGCACGGCCCGCCGGTAGAGCACGGTCTCCGGATGGTGCAGATGCCAGAGCGGGCCGGGCGCACGAAGCGCCCGCCAGGGTGTCCAGTCCTCGACGGCCACCCCCTGGTCCAGCAGCGCTTCCGCCAGCAAGGCGGCGTGCGGGTTGGCGGCGGCCTTGCGAAAGGCCGGCCAAGCCAGAACGTTCAAAAGCGCGGTCCCGATATTAGAGCTTTGTCACGGTGAACGTAGAAGAGGGAAGCAAGGCGGTCGGCGCGCAGCGTAGTCTACCTACGTGAGCACCCATCGTCCGCAGCCTGACGACGTATACGGTCACCGTGACGATGCTCCAGCTCAGCGAAAGGCGCCGTCGCCCGACAGCTCGCCATTGCGCAGCGCCAGCATGACGCCGGAAAGCTCCTGGAAGTGCACGCGGATCGCCACCAGCATTGCGATCGGCACCTCGAACCAGCGCACGCCGTAGCCCGATGCCCGCTTCAGGCAGTTCTTCCAGGTGCCGGCGATCGACATGGCGAAGATGAAGGGCAGGCCGAGCGGCCCGAGCTTGAACATCCAGGCATGGCTGGCATCGTCGTGGAGCTGCCGGAAGCGCGCCATCGAGAAGCCGGTGTGGTGCCGGGCATGCTGCTGCATCGGCCAGCCGCCATAGCCGTGATAGGCGATCATGTTGGGCTCGAACCGCAGCTCCTTGCCCGCCGCCACCATCTCCTCGGACTGCTGCTTGGAGCCGAACGGGCCGAGCTCGTTGCGCAGCGGGAACGCCAGCATGGCATCCTTGCGGAAAGCCGCGTTGTTGTTGGAGATCAGCTTGGTGCGTCCCGGACCGCCGCAATCCACATAGGAGCGATCGATCAGTGCGAAGATCCGCGGCAGCAGCCCCTCCGCCCGGTAGAGCGTCTTGCCGCTGATCGCCGCGGCCTCCGGATGGGCCGCATGATGCTCCATGACCGCGCGGAGCCAGCCCTTGTGCGGGACGCAGTCGGCATCGAGGATGACGACGAAATCCGCGAGCGCCGCCTCGACGCCCGCATTCTTCAGATCATAGGAGGTCGTGCCGTCCGTATAGACGATGCGCAGGGACGGCAGGCTCTTCGCCAGGTCGTCCGGCACGCCGTTCTTGGCCGAGCGCGGCTCCACCAGGAGGAAATCGACCTTGCCCTCGAAATCCTGCTCCGCCAGGGCGCGAAGCGTCATTCTCAGCTCGTTCCAGGTCGCAGCGCCACCAGCCTTGTAGTCGATGACCACCACAACCGAGGCTGCAACCGCATCCTTGTCCGCCATGCCTTGTGGCTCCTCCGAATCCGCCTGTCCAATGCCTACTTAGATTGGACGGGCTGCATTGAGAAGTAGCAAGGGCGAAGGTCGGCACCGAACGACGCACCGGCAGGCGCTCGTCGCGGATGATCTGCTCCTCACCCTTGCCGCCTGTCCCGATAATCTACCGGTGTTCCCGATGGAGCCAACGCATTTCTTCCCCTAGTCTCCTCGCAACGCGACGTCAGTGCCACTGGCCTGCCGGGCGGCGCCCTTGCCCGGGAAGGGGCGGTCGAAGAAGGGAGAACCGGCCATGGTTCCAGAACCTCCTCCCGCCGGCAACGGCTCGAGCGCCGCGCCCGGCATCGCCGTCGAGGCCAGGAACGCCAGCAAGGAGTTCGGCCAGGGCGAAGGTGCGATGCGCGCCCTCGACGATGTCTCGGTGGCGATCCGCAAGGGCGAGTTCTTCACCCTGCTCGGCCCGTCGGGCTGCGGCAAGACCACGCTCCTCCGCCTGATCGCAGGCTTCGACACGCCGACCAGCGGCACCATCCTCCTGAACGGCCGGGACATCACCGCCGATCCGCCGAACCGGCGCCCGGTCAACACCGTCTTCCAGAGCTACGCGCTCTTTCCGCACCTGACCGTCCTCCAGAACATTCGCTTCGGCCTCGACATGCTCGGCCGCAAGCGGGCCGAAGCGGACGCCCGCGCTGCCGAGATGCTGGCGCTGGTGCGACTGGAGGGGTTCGCCGCCCGCCGCACGGCCCAGCTCTCCGGCGGCCAGCAGCAGCGCGTGGCGCTCGCCCGGGCTCTGGCGCCGGCGCCTGAAGTGCTGCTGCTCGACGAGCCGCTCTCCGCCCTCGACCTCAAGCTGCGCAAGGAGATGCAGCGCGAGCTCAAGCGGCTGCAGCGGGAGACCGGCATCACCTTCGTCTTCGTCACCCATGACCAGGAGGAGGCGCTCACCATGTCCGACCGGATCGGCGTGATGCGGGGCGGTCGGATCCTGCAGATCGGCGGGCCGCGCGAGATCTACAACCAGCCGGCCAACCGCTTCGTCGCGGATTTCATCGGCGAGACCAACTTCCTCGCCGGCGAGGTCGAAGCAGTCGAAGGCGACCTCGCGACGATAGGGCTCCCATGCGGCTCCCTGACCGTCCCCGCGACGGGCCTCGGCCAGGGCCAGAAGGTCACCCTCGCGATCCGGCCCGAGCAGGTGCGCATCGGCGAAGCCGAGGGGCTGCCCGCCATGATCACCGGCAACGTCTATTTCGGCACCGACACGCACTGCCACCTCGAGTTGGCGGGCGGTGCCGAGATCGTCGCGCGCCTGCAGAACGCCGCCGACGACGTTGCCGCGCTCGACGAGGGCACGTCTGTGCGCGTCTCGTTCGCGCCGGGCTCGGTCCAGGTGCTGCAGGACTGACGCCATGCGCCCCACCACGGAAGCCACGATCGAGGCCGGGCGCGTCCGTCGCAACTGGCTGCTCGCCGCCCCGGCCCTCGCCCTCCTCCTGGTCGGCGCCTCCGGCCCGCTCCTCATCGTCCTCGTCTACTCGTTCCTCGAGCCCGGCGAGTACTCCGGCGTCATCTGGAACTTCACGCCCCAGGCCTGGTTCGAGATCTTCCTCAAGCGCGACATCTTCGACGGCACACTCGGCGTCGCCGACGCACACCTGACGATCTTCTGGCGCTCGGCGCGCCTCTCGCTCCTGACGACGCTTATCACCATCCTCCTGGGCTTCCCGACGGCCTGGTTCATCGCCACCCGACCGCAGAGCCAGCGGGCACTCTGGCTCTTCCTCATCACCATCCCGTTCTGGACCAACCTTCTGATCCGCACCTTCGCCATCATGGAGGTGATCAGGAACCAGGGCGTGCTGAACACGCTCCTGCTGCGGGCCGGCCTGATCACCGAGCCGATCCAGATCCTCTACACCGACACCGCCGTGCTGATCGGCATGACCTATGTCTACCTGCCGCTCATGGTGCTGCCGCTCTACGCCGCCATCGACCGCTTCGACTTCCGCCTCGCCGAGGCCGGCTACGACCTCTACGCCTCGCGCCTGCAGGTGCTGCGTCGCGTGGTCCTGCCGCTGGTCCGCCCCGGCCTGATCGCGGGCTCGATCCTCGTCTTCGTGCCGTCGCTCGGCGCCTACGTCACGCCCCGCGTGCTCGGTGGCGGCAAGAACATGATGATCGGCAACTTCATTGAGCTGCAGTTCGGCCAGGGCCGGAACTGGCCCTTGGGTGCGGCACTTTCCATGCTGCTGCTGCTGATCGTCATGGCGGCACTCCTGCTCTACGTGCGGGTCTCCAGCCGGGAGAAGCCGCATGGCTGAGCGCCGCCCGTTCTCCGTCACGCGGCTCCCCGGCTTCACCGCCATTGCCATCATCACCTTCGCGCTGCTCTACGCGCCGATCGCCACCCTCGTCGCCTTTTCCTTCAACGGCTCGGAATCGATCGCCATCTGGGGCGGCTTCTCGTGGCGCTGGTACGCCATCGCCTGGCAGAACACGGCCGTCCAGGAGGCGACGGTGCGCTCGCTGGTCATCGCCGCCTCGGCCGCCGCCATCGCCGGCACCGTCGCCACGCTCGCCGCCCTCGGCACCACCCGCACCCGCCCTTTCAGGGGCCAGACGCTGATCTACGTGCTGGTCAACCAGCCGCTGATGGTGCCGGAGATCGTCACCGCCGTAGCACTCCTGATCTTCTTCTCGGGCATCAAGCTCGCCACGGGCTATGCCGGCCTCGGCTACCTGATCCTCGCCCATTCGGCCTTCTGCGTGCCCTTCGCCTACCTGCCAATCCGCGCCCGGCTCGAAGGCATGGACCTGTCGCTGGAGACGGCCGCCTGCGACCTCTATGCCGACCGCTTCCAGACCTTTCGCCACGTCACCCTGCCGCTGATGGCGCCCGGCATCGTCGCCGGCGTCATGCTCGCCTTCATCATCTCGCTCGACGACGTGGTGATCACCGAATTTGTCAAATCCGCCGGACAGGATACGCTGCCGACCTACATGCTCGGCCAGCTTCGCCGTGCCGTGACGCCTGAGGTCAACGCCATCTCGACGGCGCTCCTCGCGCTCACCGTCCTGCTGCTGACCGTGTTCTTCCTCTTGACCCGCAAGCGCGACTGAACCGCCGACCCAAAAGGAGAGACCGATGCGGAGGCTGACCGGACTGCTCGCTGCCGTCGCCGTGCTTGGCGCCGGTGCCGCCCGTGCCGAGGGCGAGCTCAACATCTTCAACTGGGGCAACTACACGAGCCCCGAGCTCATCAAGAAGTTCGAGGACGAATACGACGTCAAGGTGACCATCACCGACTACGACAGCAACACGACCGCCCTCACCAAGGTCGAGGCCGGCGGCCACGGCTTCGACATCGTCGTACCCTCCTCCAACTCCGTGCCGATCTTCATCGAGAAGGGCCTCCTCCTGGAGAGCCGGCCCGACCAGCTGGAGAACTTCAAGAACGTCGCCGAGCGCTGGCGCGACGTTCCCTGGGATCCGGGCCGCCACTACAGCGTGCCATGGCAGTGGGGCACCACCGGCGTCGCGGTCAACAAGAGCGCCTATGCCGGCGACCCGAACACGTCGGCCATCTTCCTCGACCCGCCCGAGGAGCTGGTCGGCAAGGTCAACGTCGTGCCCGAGATGTCCGACGTGATGGGGCTCGCGATCCTCTATGCCGGCGGCGAGCCCTGCACCGAGGATCTCGAGGTGCTGCGCAAGGTCAGGGACACGCTGGTCGCCGCCAAGCCCAAGTGGATGTCCATGGACTACGGCATGACCGAGAAGCTCTCGAACAACGACGTCATGGCCTCGGTCAACTGGAACGGCTCCACCTTCCGCGCCCGACTGAACAACCCGGACGTCGTCTACGGCTACCCGCAGGAAGGCTTCGTCGTCTGGATGGACTCGGCCGCCATCCTCGCCGACGCGAAGAACGTCGAGAACGCGAAGCTCTTCCTCAACTTCATCATGGATCCGGAGAACGCCGCCATGATCTCGGCCTTCGCCCGCTACGCCAACGGCATCGACGGCTCCGAGCCCTTCATGCCCGAGGACATGCAGGACGCCCCCGAGATCGTCGTGCCCGAAGAGCTCGCCGACGCCGGCGTCTTCCTGCCCACCTGCGGCCCCGAAGCGCAGAAGCTCTACACGGCCATCTGGACCGAGTTGCAGAAGTAGCACCTGTGTCGACCGGACCAGCGGGTGTGTGCCGTCTCGCGCCTCGCTGGTCCCCGACCGCCC
>JAUIID010000133.1 GCA_030431615.1 Alphaproteobacteria bacterium | reverse complement strand
TGGGCCGCCACCCGCTCCCGGACGATCTCCCCCAGGGCCTCGAGCTCGGCCGCCGTGGCACCGCCCGTGTTGATGAGGAAGTTGCAGTGCTTGTCCGAGACCATGGCGGCGCCATGCCGCAGGCCGCGGCAGCCGGCGGCGTCGACGAGCTGCCAGGCGCGATGCCCGGGCGGGTTCTTGAACGTGCTGCCGCCGGTGGCGACACGGATCGGCTGCACCGCCTCGCGCTCGGCCTTGATGGCCGCCATGCGCTCGGCGATGGCCCCGCGCTCGCCCGGCTCGAGGCCGAAGGCGGCCCGCACGACGATCCAGTCTTCGGGCAGCTCGCTGTGGCGATAGGCGAAGCCCAGCTCGGCATTGGTCAGCCGGTGCGACCCGCCCTGCCGGTCCAGCGCCTCGGCCCAGAGCAGGCGGTCCCTGGTCTCGCCGCCGAAGGCGCCGGCATTCATCCTGACCGCCCCACCGATCGTGCCGGGAATGCCGATCATGAACTCGAAGCCGGCGAGCCCCGCCCGCTCGGCCACCTGGGCCGCCTTCTGGTCGAGGGCGCCGGCGCCGGCGATCAGCGTGGTGCCGTCGATCTCGATCCGGGCGAGCGGGCCGCCGAAGCGGACCACGACCCCGTCGAAGCCGCCATCGCGGATCAGCATGTTCGAGGCCACCCCCATGGGCAGCACCGCGACCTCGGCCGGCGTGGCGGCGAGGAAGGCCGCGAGGTCGGCCGCGTCCGCCGGCTGGAAGAGCCGCGCCGCCGGGCCGCCGACCCGAAACCAGGTGAGCGGGGCGAGCGTCACGTGCTCGCGCATGGTGCCACGGATGGCTTCGGGGCCGGCGGTCATGCTCCGAGCTCCCGCAGGCGCCCGGGCAGCGCGTTGGCCCACTGGGTGATGCTCCCGGCGCCGAGGCAGACGACGAGATCGCCGGGTTGGGCCAGCGCCCTGATGCGCGCCGGCAGCTCCTCCGGCCCCGCGATCGCCGCGACATCGCGCTGGCCGTGGCCGATCATGCCGGCCACCAGCGCCTCGTGATCGACGCCCGGCCGCGGCGCCTCGCCGGCGGCGTAGACGGGCGCCACCAGCACGCTGTCGGCATTGGCGAAGCAGGTGCAGAAGGCCTCGAACAGCTCCTCGAGACGGCTGTAGCGGTGCGGCTGGACGACGGCGATCACCCGCCCCTCGGTCGCCTGCCGGGCGGTCTTGAGCACGGCCCGGATCTCGACCGGATGGTGGCCGTAATCGTCGATGATGGTCACGCCGTCGACCTCGCCGGTCACCGTGAACCGCCGCTTGACCCCGCCGAGCCCGGTGAGCGCCTTGCGCACCACGTCCTCGCCGAAGCCGAGCTGGTCGGCGATGGCGATCGCGGCCAGCGCGTTCTGCACATTGTGGTAGCCGGGCAGCGCCAGATGGAGATCGACGAAGCGGCGCTGCTCGCCGGTCGCGGGGTCGCGGACGAAGACGTCGAAGGTCGAGCCCTTGGCATTGGAGACCGGCTCGGTCGCCCGGATGTCGGCCTGCGCGCTGAAGCCGTAGGTGCGGATCTGCCGGTCGCCGATCCGGCCGATCAGCGCCTGGACCTCGGGATGGTCGATGCAGAGCACGGCGAGGCCGTAGAACGGCAGCCGCTCGATGAAGTCGCGAAAGCCCTCCTTGACCGCGTCGAAGCTGCCCCAGAACTCCATGTGCTCGGGGTCGATATTGGTGACGATGCCGATGGTCGCCGGCAGGCGCAGGAAGCTGCCGTCGCTCTCGTCGGCCTCGACCACCATCCACTCGCCCTGGCCGAGCCGGGCATTGGTGCCGTAGGCGTTGATGATGCCGCCATTGATCACGGTAGGCTCGAGCCCGGCCGCATCGAAGAGGGCGGCAACGATTGCCGTCGTCGTCGTCTTGCCGTGCGTGCCGGCGACCGCGACCGCCGGATGCAGGCGCATGATCTCGCCGAGCATATCGGCGCGGCGGACGATCGGCAGCCGCCGGCGGCGCGCCTCGACCAGCTCCGGGTTGTCGGCCCTGATCGCGGATGAGACCACCAACACCCGAGCGTCGCCCAGGTTCTCCGCCCCATGGCCGATGGCGACCGCCATGCCCATGTCGCGCAGCCGCTGGACATTGGCGCTCTCTGCCACGTCCGAGCCCTGCACGGCGTAGCCCATGCCGTGCAGGATGTCGGCGATGCCGCTCATGCCGATGCCGCCGATGCCGACGAAATGGATGACACCGCAATCGAGCGGCTGGATGCGCAGGCTGCGAACCGGGCTCATCGGCTGTCTCCCGTTGCGCCGGTCAGGGCCAGCACGGCATCGGCGAGCTTCCCCGCCGCATCGCCGCGAAACGTCGCGAGCGCCGCGTCGGCCATTGCCCGGAGCCGCTCGGGCGACGCTGCCAGGGCGGTGAGCTCGGCCGCCAGCGCCGCCGGGGTGAAGGACGGCTGGAGGATGCACGCGGCCCCGCCCGCCCGGGCCAGCGCCTCGGCATTGGCGCGCTGGTGGTCGTCGGCGGCGGCGGCATAGGGCACCAGGATCGAGGGCCGGCCCATGGCCATGATCTCGGTCAGGCTGGAGGCCCCGGCCCGGCTGATGACGAGATGCGCCCGCGTCAGATGGGCCGGCATGTCGGTGAAGAAGCCGGCGACCTCCGCCGCGATGCCGTGCGCCTTGTAGGCATCGGCGACCCGGGCGAGGTCCTCCGGCCGGCACTGCTGCTCGATGCGCAGCCGCCGGGACAATTCCGCCGGCAGGAGGGCCACTGCCGCCGGCACGACGTCGCTGAAGATCCTGGCACCCTGGCTGCCGCCGATGACGAGGATATGGATGGGCGCCTCCGGACCGGGGGCACGGTAGCCGGTCGGGTCCGCCTGGAAGCCCGGCCGCACCGGGTTGCCGGTCACGATGAGCCGGGCCCGGCTGCCTTCGGGCACAGCACTGGTCGCCTCGAAGCTGAGGGCGATCACCTCGGCGAACCGCGCGAGCAGCCGGTTGGCCCGGCCGAAGACGGCGTTCTGCTCGTGCAGGAGCAGCGGCCGGCCGGCGAGCCTTGCCGCGAGCGCGGCCGGCACGGATGCATAGCCACCGAAGGAGGCGGCGGCCCTGGGCTTGAGGCGGCGGGCCACGCGCCAGGCGTCGAGCGTGCCGAGGCCGAGGGAGAACATCCCGGCGAGGAGCTGCCGCAGGCGGCCCGACGGGCTGCCGGCACGGATGACGTGGCCCTCGAGCTCGGCCGGCAGGTAGCGTGCACCCCGCCCGTCGGTGACCATGGCGACCGGCTCGCCCCGGCCGCGCAGCTCCTGGGCCAGCGCCAGGGCCGGGAACATGTGGCCGCCGGTGCCGCCGGCGGTGACCAGGATCGGCCCGCTCATGGCACGGGCTCCAGCCGGGCGCCGCGCCGGGTAAGTGCCAGAAGCATGCCCATGGTGAGCGCCACGGCGAGCAATGACGAGCCGCCATAGGAGATGAACGGCAGGGTCATGCCCTTGGTCGGCACGAGGTTGACGTTGACCGCCATGTTGATCAGCGCCTGCAGCCCGAACTGGGCGACGAGGCCGGTGGCGGCGAGCTGGACGAAGCGGTTGGGGTTGAGCTGGGTGCGCCAGAGGGCGCGCAGCACGAGGGAGCCGAAGACTGCGACCAGGACGAGGCAGACGATGATGCCGAACTCCTCGGCGACCGTGGCGAAGACGAAGTCCGAATGCGCCTCGGGCAGGCGGAACTTGACCACGCCCTCGCCCGGCCCCCGGCCGAAGAGCCCGCCCGACTGCACCGCACTCAGCGCCCGCTCGACCTGGTAGACCTCGGCAGTCGGATCGAGGAACCCGTCCACCCGTTCGCGGACATGCGGCAGGAGCTGGTAGGCGCCCCAGAGCCCGGCCACGCCGGCCCCCCCCAGGATGCAGATCGGCAGCCAGCCGAGCCCGGCGACGAAGAGCTGGATCGAGAAGAAGGCGACGACCACCGACGCCATGCCGAGGTCCGGCTGCAGCAGCAGCAGCGCCACGGTCGGCCCGACGAGCAGGAGTGCTGCCGGCAGCCCGCCGAGCCCCGGCCGGCTGGCCAGCAGCCAGGCGGTGACCACGGCGAGCGCCGGCTTCATGAACTCCGACGGCTGGAGCTGCTGGCCGCCGATGAAGAGCCAGCGATGCGCCCCCTTGATCTCCGGCGCGAACCAGAGTGTCGCCAGCGTCAGCCCGGCGAAGATCGCGAGCACCCCGACGGCGAGCCGGAGCACGCCCCGGGGCGCCAGCAGCGAGACGCCGAAGAGGCCGAGCGCCGTCGGCACCAGCACGGTGAAGTGCTTGACCACGAAATGCATCTGGTCGAGCCGCAGGTTGCGGGCGATGGGCGGGCTCGACGCCAGCACCATGATGATGCCGAAAAGGATCAGGAGGCCGATGCCGATCAGGAGGAAGCGGTCGACGGTCCACCACCATTGGCCGAGCAGCGAGCGGTCGGTGCGCGCGAAGGCGTTCATGCGTCCACCCCGGCGGCGAGCTCGCGCGCCAGCGATGCAAAGGCCGCACCGCGCGCCTCGTAGCTGGTGAACTGGTCGAAGGAGGCGCAGGCCGGCGCCAGCAGCACGACGGGCTCCGGGGCTGCGCTGGACCTGGCCGCGGCGAAGGCCGCCGGCACGGCGACATCGAGCCGGCCGGCCAGCTGCCGCGGCAGCGCCGCCGGCAGGGCGGCCGCGATCTCGTCCGCCGCCTCGCCGATCAGCCAGGCGCCGCGCACCGCCGTCAGATGCGGCAGGAGTGCTGCGAACCCGCCGGGCTTCGGCTTGCCGCCGGCGATCCAGAAGATCTCGGCGAAGCTCGAGAGGCTCGGGATCGCCGCCTCCGGATTGGTCGCCTTGCTGTCGTTGACGAAGCGCACGGCCCCGGCCCGCGCCACCGTCTGCATCCGGTGCGGCAGGCTTCGGAAGCTGGCGAAGCCTCGAACCGCCGCCTCGGCCGCAACGCCGAGCGACCGCAGCACGGCATAGGCCGCCGCCGCGTTCTGCCGGTTGTGCCGGCCCTCGAGGGCCTCGATGCCGGCAAGCTCGGCGACCGCCTGCGGCGTCTCGCCGGTGCCGTCGATCAGCTGCGTCCCCTCGGCCCAGACGCCGCCCGACACCGGGCCACTGGCGCTGATGCGGATCACCCTTCGCCCCTCGAGCTCGAGCCCGTCGGCGAGTTCCCGCGACGGCGCATCGTCGACGCCGACGACGGCGATGCCGTCCTTCGGCTGCAGCTCGAAGAGCCGCCGCTTCGCCGCCACGTAGGCGGCGAACGTGCCGTGCCGGTCGAGATGGTCGGGCGTCAGGTTGAGCAGCACGGCAACCCGGCAGGCGAGCTTCTCGGCGAGGTCGAGCTGGTAGGAGGAGAGCTCGAGGACGAAGGTCCGCTCCTTGGGCCCGGGCTCGAGGTCGAGCACCGGCCGGCCGATATTGCCGCCGAGCTCGGCATCCCGCCCGGCCTCCACCAGCAGGTGATGGACCAGCGCCGTCGTCGTCGACTTGCCATTGGTGCCGGTGATGCCGACCACCGTCCGTCCGTCCAGCCGCCCGGCGAAAAGGTCGATGTCGCTGGTGAGCCGCACGCCGGCCGCCCGGGCCGCGGCGATCACCGGATGCGGTGCCGGGAAATGGAGCGGCACGCCCGGGCTCACGACCAGCGCGTCGAGCCCGGCGACGTCGTCCAGCCCCCCCGCACGGCCGCCCTCGGCCACGGCGGCGGCGACACTCTCCGGCCGGTCGTCATAGACGAGGCAGTCCATGCCCCGGGCCAGCGCATGGCCCAGCACCGAGCGCCCGCTCCGCGCCATGCCGAGAATGCCGATTCGCCCCTTTCCGCTCATCGCCATCACCGCAGCTTCAGGGTCGAAAGGCCGATCATCGCGAGGATGGTGGCGATGATCCAGAAGCGGATGACGATGGTGGGTTCGAGCCAGCCCTTCTTCTCGAAATGGTGATGCAGCGGCGCCATGCGGAAGACCCGCCGGCCGGTCAGCTTGAAGGAGACGACCTGGACGATCACCGAGACCGCCTCGAGCACGAAGAGCCCGCCGATCACCGCGAGAACCAGTTCGTGCTTGGTGGCGACCGCGATGGTGCCGAGCGCACCGCCCGTGGCGAGCGAGCCCGTGTCGCCCATGAAGACCATGGCGGGCGGCGCGTTGAACCAGAGAAAGCCCAAAGACGCGCCGACCATGGCGGCGCAGAATACGGCGAGCTCGCCCGTGCCGGGCACGAACGGAATGCCGAGATAGCCAGAGAAGATGGCGTTGCCGACCAAGTAGCCGATCAGCGCGAAGCAGCCGGCGGCGATCATCACCGGCACGATGGCGAGCCCGTCCAGCCCGTCGGTGAGGTTCACGGCGTTCGAGGCGCCGACGATCACCAGCATGCCGAAGAGCGGGAAGAAGACCCCGAGCGGGATCAGGAGGTCCTTGAAGAACGGCAGGGCCAGCGAGGTGTCGATCGGCTCGGGCGTCAGCCGGACGAGCACCACCGCCGCCACCAGCGCGATCGTCCCCTGCAGGAAGAGCTTCATCCGCCCGCTGATCCCGGCCGAGGAGCGTTTGGTCAGCTTCATCAGGTCGTCGGCGAAGCCGATCCCGCCGAAGCCGAGCGTCACCACCAGCACGACCCAGACATAGCCGTTGGCGAGATCGGCCCAGAGCAGGGTCGAGACGGCGATCGCGATCAGGATGAGCATGCCGCCCATGGTGGGCGTGCCCTTCTTGGTCAGGAGATGCGATTCCGGCCCGTCCTCGCGGATCGGCTGCCCCTCGCGCTGCTTCTTCTTGAGCCAGCGGATGACCGCCGGGCCGAAGATGAAGCTGATCAGCAGTGCGGTCATCGCCGCCCCGCCGCTCCGGAAGGTGATGTAGCGGAAGACGTTGAGGGCCGAGACCTGATCGGCGAACGGCAGGAGCAGATAGAGAATCACCGGCTGCGACCCTCCGCCGGAATCGCGGACGGCGCTGCCGCCCCGTCGAGCGCCTCGACGATGTGCCGCATGGCGCTGCCAAGCGAGCCCTTGACCAGCACCACGTCGCCGGGCTCCAGGGCCGCGACGACGAGGGGTGCAAGGGCCCGGCTGTCCGCTGCCCAGGCACCGCGCCGGGACGCTGGCAGGGCATCGAAGAGCTCGCGCATCAGGGGCCCCGCCAGAAAGACCTTGTTCGCATCCGCCGCGAGGACCGCATGTGCCAGCCCGGCATGCAGCAGGCCGGCACCATCGCCCAGCTCGAGCATGTCGCCGAGCACCGCGATCCGCCGCCCCTCCTGGCTGCCGAGCACGTCGAGCGCTGCCGTCACCGAGGCCGGGTTGGCGTTGTAGCTCTCGTCCAGGAGGCGGATCCGGCCGCCCTGCCAGGACAGCAGGCGCTGCCCGCCGCGGCCGGCCAGCGGCCGCACCTCGCCGAGCCGGGCCGCCGCCTGCGCCAGGTCGAGGCCGAGGCAATTGGCGACCGCGAGTACGGCGAGGCTGTTCATCGCCCAGTGCCGGCCGGGTGCGGCGAGCGCCAGCTCGAGCCGGCGGCCGTCGAGTGCCACCGTGGGCCGGCTGCCGCTGGCCTCGAGGTCGAGGGCCACGAGCCGCACGTCGGCATCGGGCCGCGTGCCGAAGACGACGACCCGACCCGCACACCCCCGGGCCGCCTCGATCAGGAGATCGGCGTGCGGCGTGTCGCCGTTGACGATGGCGGTGCCGCCGGGCTCCAGGCCCTCGAGGATCTCGGCCTTGGCCCGGGCGATCTCGCTCGTGTCCGCGAAGAAGGCGAGATGTGCTGGTGCGATGGCGGTGATCACCGCGACATGCGGCCGGACCATGGCGGTCAGCGCCCTGATCTCGCCCACATGGTTCATGCCGAGCTCGGCCACGGCGAACTCGGCCTCCGGCGGCAGGTTGGCAAGGGTGAGCGGCACCCCCCAGTGGTTGTTGTGGCTGGCGGCACTCGCATGCACCCGGCCGAAGCCGGCGAGCACGTGGCGCAGCGCCTCCTTCGTGCCGGTCTTGCCGACGCTGCCCGTGATGCCGACGACCTTTGCCGCACTGCGCGCCCGGCCGAACCGGCCGAGGCCCTCGAGCGCGCTCTGCGTGTCGTCGACGACGAGGAGCGGCGCATCCTCGTCGACATCCTCAGGGCGGCTCGTCACCACGGCGGCGGCGGCGCCCTCGCGGAGCGCGTGGGCGACGAAGCCGTGGCCGTCGCGATTGGGGCCGGCAAGGGCGACGAAGAGATCGCCTTCGCCGACGCTCCGGCTGTCGATCGAGACCCCGGAGGCATGCCAGTCGCGGCGGCTCCGGCCGCCCGTCGCGGCGGCGGCATCCACCGCCTCCCACAAGGGCTTCAGCGTGACCATGCTCATGCCGCACTCTCCAGCCCGGCAAGCGCCGTCCGCAGCTCGGTGGCGTCGTCGAACGGCAGCGTCTCCTCGCCGACGATCTGGCCCTGCTCGTGGCCCTTGCCGGCGACGATCAGGACGTCGCCCGGCTCGAGGGCGGCGAAGGCGGCGCGGATCGCGGCCGCCCGGTCGCCGATCTCGGTGACCGTGGCGGCCTTCCCGGTGAGCGGCTCGAGGATCTGCCGGCGGATCACCACCGGGTCCTCGTTGCGCGGGTTGTCGTCGGTGACCCAGACCCGATCGGCCCGCTCGACCGCGACCTCGCCCATCAGAGGCCGCTTGCCCTTGTCGCGGTTGCCGCCGCAGCCGAAGACGACGTGCAGCCGGCCTTTCGTGTGCGGCCGCAGCGCCTCGAGCGCCTTGGCCAGCGCGTCGGGGGTGTGGGCGTAGTCGACGAAGGCGGGTGCCCCGCTCGGATGGCGCACGACGAGCTGCATCCGCCCCGGTGCACCGCGCAGCTCGGCCAGGGCCTCGATCGCCTGCTCGAGCGGCGCTCCGCCGGCCACGGCGAGGCCGAGTGCCGCCAGCACGTTGTGGGCCTGGAAGGCACCGACGAGGCCGGTGCGCAGGCGGTGGGTGCGGCCCTGCACGGCGATCTCGAGCACCTGGCCGGTGAGCTCGGGCTTGCGGCCGAGCAGCTTCAGGTCCTCGCCGGCCTCGCCGAACGCGACGACCGGGCAGCCCCGCTTGTTGCAGATCTTGACCAGCGTCGGGAACTCGGGGCTGTCGGCATTGAGGACCGCCGTGCCGCCCGGCACCAGGCACTCGGTGAACAGCCGCCGCTTCGCCATGAAGTAGTCGTGATAGCTGCCGTGATAGTCGAAATGGTCGCGGCTCATGTTCGAGAAGGCGGCGGCATGGATGTCGAGCCCGGCGAGGCGCTGCTGGTCGAGGCCATGGCTCGACGCCTCGACGACCAGGTGGCCGACCCCGCCCCGCACCAATTCGGCCGCGACCCGGTGCAGGGTCACCGCATCCGGCGTGGTCAGCGAGACGCTGGGCCAGCGGCCGCGGCCCTCGAGGCCAAGTGTGCCGAGGCTGGCGGCACGGATGCCGAGCCGGTCCCAGATCTGCCGGGTGAAGCTGGCGATCGAGGTCTTGCCGTTGGTGCCGGTGACGCCGGCGGTGAAGGCGGGCTGGCCCGGGTAGAAGGCGGCGGCGAGGGTGGCGAGCCGGCGCCTCGGGTCCGGATCGATGATCACCGGCACGAGCTGGGCATAGGCCTCGGCGGCGGTCGTGCCGACCACCGCCACCGCACCCCGCTGCACCGCCTCGGGAATGAAGATGTGGCCGTCGGCCACCGTGCCGGAGAGGGCGGCGAAGAGGTTGCCGGGCTCCACCTTGCGGCTGTCGAAGGCAATGCCGGTGATCGTCACGGGCGCGAGGTTCAGGACCCGGACACCAGCCGCCGGCTGGTGGCCCCGCGCCGCCTCGCGCCGCGCTTCCTCAGCGAGTAAGGCTGGCAGCCGCAAAGCCATCCTCCATTCGCCGTGTACGTCCGTTCATGACCGGGGTGACCTGCAGCCGGTCGCGCAGCGCCAATTCGCTCTCCGGCGCCGCCCGGGGCACGCCGAGCAGCGGGCCGGCCTCGGCGATGATCCGGGCGACCACCGGGGCCGCGGTCCAGCCGCCGGTGCGGTAGCCGTAGGTCTTGGCGTCGCCCTTGGGCTCGTCGAGCATGGTCAGGACCGCGAAGCGCGGCGCGTCGATGGGAAAGACGCCGACCAGGGAAGCGAGCACCGCCTGCCCGTCATAGCCGCGCCGGCCGGCGGTCGGCTTGTCGGCAGTGCCGGTCTTGCCGCCGATCAGGTAGCCCGGCACGGCGCCCTGGGTGGCGGTGCCGCGATCGACGGTCAGCCACATCAGCCAGCGCACGTCGCGGGCGGTGGCGGCCGACACCACGGCAGGGCCGTCGACCGGCGCATCGGCCGGCCGCTCGAGCAGGGTGGCCGGCACCCGCCGGCCGTCGCCCGCCAGCGTCGCCACGGCCTCGACGAACTGCAGCGGCGAGACGGCAACGCCGTGGCCGTAGGAAACGGTGGCGGTGACGATGTCGGGCCAGCGATCGGGCACGAGCGGGGCGGTCGTCTCCGGGATCTCGAGCACCGGCCGGTCGAGCAGGCCGAGCGCCTTCAGGAAGGCACGCTGCGTGTCCACCCCGCCGGCGGCGAAGGTCATCCGCGCCGTGCCGATATTCGAGGAGAAGGCGAAGACCTCGGGCACCGTGAGCCAGCGGTTGTGGCCGTGATAGTCGCGGATCCGGTGCCGGCCGATCTGCAGGGGCTCGGAGGCGTCGAACCGGTCGTGCAGCGAGACGGCACCACTCTCCAGCGCCATGCCGGCGCTCACCACCTTGAAGAGCGAGCCCAGCTCGTAGACGCTGCTGGTGCAGCGGTTGCGGCGCTGCTCCGGTGCCGCCTGCTCCGGCCGATTGGGGTCGAAGTCCGGCAGGCTGACCAGGGACACGACCTCGCGGGTCACCACGTCGAGCACGATGGTGCAGGCGCCTTCCGCCCGGAACCGCCGCATCCCGGCCGAGGTCGCGGCATGCGCGATGCGCTGGATGCGCAGGTCGATCGAGAGCCGCACCGGCGGCTTGCCGAGCTCGCTGCCGCCGACCAGTGCGTCCTGCAGGCCGTACTCGATGCCGGCGAGACCCTGGTTGTCGATGTCGACGAAGCCGAGCACGTGGCTCACCTCGTTGCCGCGTGGGTAGACACGGCGCTCGCCGAGGCGGAACTCGACGCCCGGCAGGCCGAGATCGAGCACCGCGGCCTGCTCGATCGGCGAGATCTGCCGCTTGATCCAGGCGAACCGCCCGCCCCGGGCGAAGCGCCGCTGGAGCTCGGCAGCGTCGACGCCGTCGAGCACCCGGGCGAGCGCCGTGGCCACGGCGTCGGGATCGTTCATCCGCATCGGATCGCCGACCACCGAGAGGGTGGCGATGTTGGTCGCGAGCAGGGCACCATTGCGATCGGTGATGTCGGCGCGGCGCGGATCCGGCGCGTCGTCGCCGCCCGGCGGGATGAAGGCGGCCTCGGCCTGGTTGCTGCCCACCATGTCGACGAGGCGGATGCCGATGCTGACGAAGGCGAGCACGAAGCAGAGGGCGAGCACCCGCAGCCGGGCGGTCGTCAGCTCGCTGGCGCCGGCGACCGGCCGGCTCACCACTCGGCTCCGAGCATGTCGGCGCGGGGCTCGAGCACGCCGAGATCGAAGGTGGCGACCGGCTTCACCCGAAACTCGATGGCCTCGCCGTCCGGCAGGAGGGCGCTCCGCGCCTCGCGGGCCAGCTCGAGATTGCGGTAGTTGCCGATCTGCTCGGCCTGCACCACGCGGGAGAGCCGCAAGGGCTGCATGTCCATGGCGCGCGCCTGGGCGGTCAGCCGGTCGGCGCGCACGAGATAGGCCCAGTCGGCCTCGAGCGTCTTCAGCCGCCAGCGCTCGGCCTCGATCTCGCGCTCGATCCGCACGATCTCGCCCTCGGCCGAGACGACCGCGTACTTGACGCGAAAAAGCCCGGTCGCGGCGACCAGGATCAGGATCAGCAGCACCGGCACGTAGCGCGGGATCATGCGGCCGCCCTCCAGGCCCCGGCCACCGAGCCGGCCGCCGCGCCATACGCGCGCCCGTGCGCCACGGCCTCGCCCTCCTCGGCGAGCTTGACCGCCGCCCGCAGGCGGGCCGAGCGCGCCCGGGGGTTCGTCTGGACCTCGGCCTCGCCGGGCCGCACCACCTTGCGCTCGAGCCAGCGCAGCCGCGCGCGCGTCGCCTCGGTGGTCAGCGGCAGGTGCCGCGACGGCCGGGCGACGCGCCCCGCCGCCTGGTCGATGAAGCGCTTGATCCGCCGGTCCTCGAGGCTGTGGAAGGCGACGAGCACGATGCGCCCGCCCGGGGCGAGGTGGTCCGGCGATGCATCGAGCAGCCGGTCGAGCTCGCCGAGCTCGTCATTGACGGCGATTCTGAGCGCCTGGAAGACCTGCGTCGCCGGCGAGCGGCCGGGCTTCGTCTGCCGCTTGGCGACCGTAACCACGGAGACGAGCTCGCCGGTCGTGGCGATCGGCCGCTCGGCCAGCCGGCGGACGATGGCGCGGGCGACGCGGCCGGCCTCGGGCTCGTCGCCGAGCTCGCGCAGGAGCCGGGCGAGCTCGGCCTCGTCGAGGCGGGCAAGCAGCTCGGCCGCGGTCTCGCCCGTGCCGCCCATGCGCATGTCGAGCGGCCCGTCGGCCTGGAAGGAGAAGCCGCGCGCCGCCTCGTCGAGCTGGAAGGAGGAGACGCCGAGATCGGCGACGATGCCGTCGACCTTCGCCGCCCCGGCCGCCTCGAGCAGGCCGGGCAGCTCGCCGAAGGCACCTTCGAGCATGGTGAAGCGCGGCTCGTCAGCCGCCAGCGCCCGGCCGCGGGCGACCGCGGCCGGATCGCGGTCGATGCCGATCACCCGGCAGGCAGCGGCAGCGAGAATGGCCCGGCTGTAGCCGCCGCCGCCGAACGTGGCGTCGACGATCGTCTCGCCGGCGGCGGGAGCGAGCGTCTCGAGCATGGCGTGGAGAAGGACGGGCTCATGGGCCATGGCGCTGACCCCGGATTCGATCCACAGGCATGGCACGGTGCACGGTCCCGGCAGCACCCCGGACCAGCCGGCCACGCAGGTCGACGTTCACTGCCCGAAAATGGTACGGTGCTGAAAAGAAAACGCTGTTGGAAAGTCGATCTCGCCGCACCGCTCTCGCCGTCCGTTGCTGTCGCCCCAGGACACCTGTCGGCTATCCTGGCCGAACGCGCATTTCTACCAATGCGCGACCTCACGCTGCAAGCCCCTCGTCTCCGAGCGAGAAGAAAAACGCGCTACGCCGTAGAACGAGAACTTAACTCGAACAGCCATCGATTTGCACAGGCAGCGCTTTTTTGGTCTGTCGGAGTGAGCAAACACTATCCGCGGCAGGGGCCTCCGGTCAACCGTTCGTTGCTGAAAGAGCACACTTAAAACCTCGTCTAACAATCTGAAACGCATCGCTAAAGGGCTGTCAAGAATATTTCTGTGGATAAGTGGCGCACAATGCCGCCCGGCTTGTGGACAAGTCTCGCATAAATCGCTGCCGGACAGGCCGGCGGATACGCCGGTGGGTAGAATGAGGGTGCGGGCGGCCTATAAGCCGGGTTCTGTCCTCGATCAAGATCGAGGGGTGACCATTCATCTGGGACGTGCGTCGCCGCACGCCTCGCGCAACCTACCCGAACGGTCTACCCGGAAACAGGGTCGCATCCGAAGATGCCGCCGCTCCTATTCGGTCTTGCTCCCGGTGGGGTTTACCGTGCCGTCGCCGTTGCCGGCGCCGCGGTGCGCTCTTGCCGCACCCTTTCACCGTCACCCGCAGAACGACCGGCCCGAAGGCCGCCGCTCCCGGCGGGCGGTCTGCTCTCTGTTGCACTTTCCCTGGGGTTGCCCCCGCCGGGCGTTACCCGGCACCGTGTTTCCGTGGAGCCCGGACTTTCCTCCCGCGGCCGGCCGGGTCGCCCCGTCCGGTCGCGAGCGGCCACCCGTCCGCCACGCACCCGCACCTCATGTAGCGCCGGGCGCCGCAGCGGACAAGCGATGCACCGCGGCGATCAGGCCCATGGTCTCCGCGTCCAGCCGGCCGTCGATCCGCCCCGGCCGCCAGTGCCGCTGGAAGGCGGCGATCACCCTGGCCGGCGTCGTGTCCGGCAGGTCCGGCCGGAAGCCGATCGTCCTGAGGCCATCAAGCGCCACCTTCATGGCCGGTGCCGCGCCTTCGCACGTACCCGGCCAGACCCCGAGCCCGCAACCTGCCAGCTCGGCCCAGGGAAAGAGCTCGCCCGGATCGATCTTGCGCGCCGGGGCGACGTCGCTGTGCCCGACCACAGCCCCGGGCGGCAGCCCGTGCCGCGCCAGGATCGCCTGCCCCAGCTCGACGAGGGCCGCGATCTGCGCCGCCGGGAAGGGCCGGTAGCCCCAATCGTGGCCCGGATTGACCAGCTCGATGCCGATCGAGTGACCGTTGACGTCCCGGATCGCCCCCCAGCCCGCCACCCCGGCATGCCAGGCGCGGCAGTCCTCGGGCACCAGCGCCAGCACGCTGCCATCTTCCTCGATCACGTAGTGCGCGCTGACCCTGGCCGCAGGATCGGTGAGCCGGGCAATGGCCGCCGCGCCCGACTGCATCCCCGTGTAGTGCAGGACGAGCAGCGCCACCCCGGCACCGGCCGGCCGGGCATCCCGGTTGGGTGACGGCAGCTCGCGCGGCACGGGCGTCAGAAGCGCTCCAGCAGCCGGTCGAAGTAATCCAGCTCCTGCTGCGGCCGGCGCTGGTCGCGCGACCGGCGATAGAGCTCCTCGAGCACGTCGCGCGCCCGGCCGAGATCGTTTTCGGCCGGAATTTCCGTGCCCTCGCTGTCCCAGCCGCCATCGTTGCGGCTCGCCCGCCCGAGCGGATCGCGGCCCTCGCGCTGCCGGCCCATCTGCGCCGGGCCGAAGCCCTGGCCGCCGCCCGGCTGGTTCGCCAGCTGCTCGCGCAATTCGTCGAGCATCGCCTGGCCGCCCTGCTGCATGAGATCGACGGCATCACCCTGCGGGCCGACCGCCTGTCCGGGCTGGCCCTCCTGCAGCGCATCGCGGGCACCCCGCATCTGCAGCTCGGCCTGGCCGAGGGCGCGCGGGATATCCATGCCGGCCTCGCCCAGCCGGCGCATCAGCTCGCCCAGGGCCCGGCGCAGCGCATCCTGCTCGGCCGCCGCCTGGCCGCTCCCCTGCTGCCCCTGCTGGCCTTGCTGCCCCTGCTGGCCCTGCTGGCCGGGCTCACCCTGCTGTCCCTGCTGGCCCTGCTGCATCTGGTAGCTGCGATCCAGGAGGTTCTGCTGCAGCTCGATCATCCGCTGCAGGTCGGAGAGCGCCTGCTCGCCCGGATGCGGCTGCATCTGCGGCACCGCGGCCTGCAGGTTCTCCAGCATCTGCTGCAACTGCTCGAGCATCGCCTGGGCCTGCTCGCGGGCACCGCTCTGCATCATCTCCTCGGCCCGGTCGATCATCTCCTGCAGCGACTGGCGGTCGACCATCTGCGACGGGTCGATGGGCTGCATCTGCATGTTGGGCGGCATGTTCTGCATCTGCTCGAGCGCCTGCCGGGTCAGCTCCTCGAGATAGCGGTCCATCGCCTCCCTGAGCTCGTCCATCCGCGCCTCGAGCTCGGCCTCGCTCGCCCCTTCCTCGAGTGCCCGCTGCAGCGCCTCCTGGATCTCGCGCAAGGACCGCTCGGCGACCGAGAGGCCGCCATCCTCGATCATCAGCGCCAACTCCCAGAGGAGGTCGACGACCGACCGCCGCTCC
>JAUIID010000132.1 GCA_030431615.1 Alphaproteobacteria bacterium | reverse complement strand
TGTCTCGACCGCCGGCGGCGCCTTCCTCGAATGGCTCGAGGGCAAGACCCTGCCGGGCGTGGCGGCGCTCGAGGCCGACTGAGGCAAGGGCCGTGCGGTCGCAGGCCTCTCCGCTCGCCGTGCTCGTCCACCATCGCCTCGAGGCCCTGGCGGCGATCGACCTGGCCAGGGAGCGCGGCGAGGCGATCGAGCTTTGCGTCCCCGCCGGCCTTGCCGGCCCTGCCTTCGTCAAGGCGCTGCAGGATACCCTGCAGCAACCGCTGACCGCGCTTTGCGACGACGAGCCGGGACTGGTCATGGCAGGCCTGCGCGCCGGCCTGAAAAGGCTCGTCTTCAGCGGTCCGCATGCCCTGCGTCAGAGGCTCGCGGGCATGGCGGCCGGGCTCGGCGCCAAGGTGCTGGCAGCACCGCCCGGCCCGCTCGTCGTTCAAGGCCGCGGCGGCTCTTGGACGACCCCGACCCATTGTGTAAGTTTCGCACCAACCGATCCCCCGCTGGCCAAAGGGACTACCCCATGAGCGACCGCGTAAAGACCATCCTCTCCTGGTACGAAGGCGAGAACCCGGGGGTGAAGGGCAACCTCTACCGCCTCCTGATGCAGGGCCGCCTCGCCGGCACCGGCAAGCTCGTCATCCTGCCGGTCGACCAGGGCTACGAGCACGGGCCAGCCCGCAGCTTCGCGAAGAACCCGGCGGCCTACGATCCCCATTATCTCTACCAGCTCGCCATCGATGCAGGCCTCTCGGGCTACGCCGCCCCGCTCGGGCCGCTCGAGCAGGGCGCCGACACCTTCGCCGGCCAGGTTCCGACCATCCTCAAGCTGAACAGCGCCAACAGCCTGCATGCCGGCATCGGCGACCAGGCCGTCCACGGCTCGGTCAGGGACGCGCTCCGGCTTGGCTGCGTCGGCGTCGGCTTCACCATCTATCCGGGCTCGGAAGCCAATTACGGCATGATGGAGGAGTTTCGCGAGCTCTCCGCCGAGGCCAAGGCCAACGGCCTCGTCTCTGTCCTCTGGGCCTATCCGCGCGGCGGCAACGTGTCGAAGGACGGCGAGACGGCCCTCGATATCGTGGCCTACGCCGCGCACATGGCGGCCCTGCTCGGCGCTACCATCATCAAGGTCAAGCCGCCCAAGGCAGGCGTCGACCTGAAGGCTGCCCAGAGCTCGTACGAGAACGTGCCGATGGACACCATGAAGGATCGAATCGCGCACGTCATGCAGTGCTGCTTCAACGGCAAGCGTCTGGTCGTCTTCTCCGGCGGCGAGGCGAAGAGCACGGACGGCCTGCTCGAAGAGATCCGGCAGATCCGCGACGGTGGCGGCTCGGGCTCGATCGTCGGCCGCAACAGCTTCCAGCGCCCGCACGCCGAGGCGCTCGACCTGCTCGGCAAGATCATCGAGATCTACAAGCAGGGAGCGTGAGCCGCACCCGCCGCCGAAAGGGCAGGAAGGAGCCGGACACCGAGCCCGGCAACTGGGTCGAGGCCACCGACCAGAGCTGTCGGCTGCTCGTGGCGTGCCCGGCCGGGCTGGATCCGGCACCGTTCCTCGCGGTCGCCGCCGTCGCCGGCCTCGTCCTGCCCGGCGAGCCGGAGGCCGACCGGGCCGCCGCTGCGCAGGCTGCCGGCCGCGCCGCCTTCCTGGTCGATCGCCCGGATCGCGTACGTGCTGTCGGCGCGGACGGCGTGCTGATCGAGCGGCCGGGCGAGGTCGCTGCGGCGCGTCGCCTGCTCGACCGGGGCGAGCTGATCGGTGCTGCTGTCGGCAGCACCCGCCACGACGCCATGGTTGCGGGCGAGGACGGCGCGGACTATGTGCTGTTCGGCACGCCCGGCAAGACGCCGGCGGACGGCATCGAGAACCTCGCAGCACACGTTACCTGGTGGACCGAAATCGCCGTCCTGCCATGTGTCGTGGCCGGCCGGTTCACCCTCGATGACGTGCGCCGCCTTGCCGCGGCCGGCGCCGATTTCCTCCTGCCGGACGTGGACGGTGCCGCGGAGCTCGCTACCCTCGCCGCCGCCCTGCCGGTCCCTGAAAGGTAGACCATGAAGATCAGCGTCAACGATGTCCGCCCGGGCCAGGTGCTCGAGCATCAGGCCAAGCTCTGGCGGGTGGTCAAGACCGAGCACGTCAAGCCGGGCAAGGGTCCCGCCTATCTGCAGGTCGAGCTCAAGGGCGTCGATCACCCGACCAAGCTCAACGAGCGCCTGCGCACCGCCGACACCATCGAGCGGGTGCGCCTCGACGAGACCGACTACCAGTTCCTCTACGATGACGGCGACCAGCTCCATTTCATGAACCAGGAGAGCTTCGAGCAGGTGGCGCTGGCGAAGGAGTTGGTCGGCGACGGTGTCGTCTTCCTCAAGGAAGGCATGATCGTCACCGTGCAGAGCTACGAGGGCCGCCCGCTCTCGCTGGCTCTGCCCGAGACCGTGGTCTGCGAGATCGTCCAGGCCGACCCCGTGGTGAAGGGCCAGACCGCCGCCGCTTCCTACAAGCCGGCGATCCTCGACAATGGCGTGCGCGTCATGGTCCCGCCGCATATCGAGATGGGCACGCGCGTCGTCGTCAACACCGCCGACAGCACCTATGTCGAGCGGGCCAAGGACTGATCCGTGGCGAGACGCTCCGCGAATTGCGAGATGATGGTCCGCGCCGCAATCAAGGCGGCGCGCGGGCTGGTGCGCGACTTCGGCGAGGTCGAGCAGCTGCAGGTGAGCCAGAAGGGCCCGGCCGACTTCGTCTCCAATGCCGACCGCCGCGCCGAGCGCATCCTCAAGGAGGAGCTCAAGCGGGCGCGGCCCGAATTCGGCTTCCTGATGGAGGAGTCCGGCGAGGAGGTCGGCTCGCAGCCGCAGAACCGCTGGCTGGTCGATCCTCTGGACGGCACCACCAACTTCCTGCACGGCCTGCCGCATTTCTCCGTTTCGGTAGCGCTCGAGCAGTTCGGCGAGATCACCGCCGCCGTCGTCTACGACCCGATCCGTGACGAGCTCTTCTGGGCCGACAAGGGGGCTGGCGCCTATGTCAACGACCGCCGCCTGCGCGTCTCGGCGAGGAAAGAGCTCGGCCAGGCGCTCATCGGCTGCGGCCTGCCGGTGCAGACCTGGCCCGGACGCGAGAAGGGCTTCACCGTCCAGATGAATGCCGTGGCCGACCACGTCGCCGGCCTGCGCCGCCTCGGCACGGCCTCGCTCGATCTCGCCTGGGTCGCCGCCGGCCGGCAGGACGGGTTCTGGGAGTACGGGCTCAAGCCCTGGGACATCGCCGCCGGGATCCTGCTCGTGCGCGAGGCCGGTGGCCGCATCGGCCGGCTCGAGGGCGACGACGACCTGCTGGCCGAAGGCACCCTGGTCGCCGCCACCGGCGGGCTCTTCCCGAAGCTTACCGAGCTGCTTCAGACCACCGGCTGAGCCTGCCGGCGCAAGGCCGGCACGAAGAGCGTGCCGGCCAGCGCCACGTAGCAGGCCGCTGCCGCCGCCAGCCCCTCGACCGGCACGCCCCGATCGAAGACCGCGCCGAAGACGATGGGCGAGAGCGCCGAGCCAAAGACGGAGAGCGCCATCGCCAGCGCCCTGATGGCGCCGAGATGCTCGGTGCCGTAGAGCTCGGCCCAGAGCGCGTTGACCGCCGTAGACTGGCCGCCCGCGGCGAGCCCGAAGAAGAGCATCATCAGGCTGCCGGCCGCGAACGCGTCGCTGCATGCGAGGAGCAGGCAGCCGGTGGCGAGCAGCAGCGGAAAGGCCAGGAGCGGCCGCCGCGCGCCGAAGCGGTCGACCGCCCAGCCGCTGGCGAGCGAGCTCGCCACCGAGCCCAGCGCATAGATGGTGAAGGTCGCGGCGAAGAGCCCGAGCGGCCAGCCCTTCGCACCGACGATGTGCACCTGGTGGAAGAAGATCCCGGTGACGATGATCGATGGCGCCAGCACGCCGGGGAGCAGCAGCCAGAACCGCGGATCCCGCAGCACCTCGCCTTGCCGGCGGCTCGGCACCAGCGACGGGGCCGCTGCAGCAGCGGGCGCGGCCCTTGGCCGTTCGGCACGGCCAATGAGTCCGAGCAGGGCCGGCAGCGCAAGCATGACCAGGAGCACCGCGAAGCCGCGCCAGCCCCAGCGCCAGCCGAGGCCGAGCGCCATCACGCCGAGATGCGGCATCACCACCTCGCTCAGCGGAAAGCCGAGCGTCACGATGCTGATCGCCCGGCCACGCGCCGCCGAGAAGCGCTTGGCCATGGTGCTGATGGCGATGTGCGGTGCCATCCCCTGCCCGGCGAGCCTGAGCCCGAAGAAGGCGAGTGCCAGCGTCAGCGGGCCCTGGGCGAAGCTCAGGAGAAGGCAGGCCAGGGCGAGACCCAGCACGGTGGCCACCGTCAGGCGCGCCATCGGCACGCGGTCGACCAGCCGGCCGAGCCAGATCAGGGTGACCGCACTGGCCAGGGTCGCCGCCGAATAGGCCGCCCCGAAGGCCCCGTGGCCGAGACCGAACTCGGTTCTGATGGCACCACCGAAGACGGCGATGAAGAAGGTCTGGCCGAAGCTGGACGCGAAGCAGAAGAGTGCCCCGAAGCCGAGCAACGGCCCCTGCTGCCGCAGGAGCTCGAGATAACCGCGCATGGTCGATCCAAGGGAGGACGCGGCGCAGCATAGGACCGCCCGGCGGCCGGTCAATTGCCGCCATGGACGGCCAGCCCCTTCCGGCCGGTTCCTCGTCTGGCTAGAACGGCGGCGGCCCGGGGGCAGCTGCAGCGGAGACAGGACATGACGGTGATCGAGGCGCTCGTGGCGGCACTCGGCGAAGGCGTGGTGGCGAGCGACACGGAGAGCCGCGACCGGCAGAGCCGCGATCTCAGCGTCGTGCCGGCGACGCGGCCGCTCGCCGTGCTACGGCCGCGCACCACGGCGGAGGTGGCGACGGCGCTGGGCATCTGTCACGCCCATGGCCAGGGCGTGGTGCCCCAGGGCGGGCGCACCGGCGTCTCCGGCGGAGCGGTGCCGCGTCCCGGCGACATCGTCCTCGTGCTCGATCGGCTCTCTGGCGTCGAGGCGATCGACACGGCCGCCGCCACCATGACCGTGCTGGCCGGCACCACGCTCGAGACCGTCCAGGCGGCGGCGCGCGACGCCGGCTTCCTCTGCCCGCTCGACCTTGGTGCCCGCGGCACTTGCGCCATTGGCGGCAACATTGCGACCAATGCCGGCGGCAACCGGGTCGTCCGCTACGGCATGACCCGCCAGATGGTGCTGGGCCTGGAGGTCGTCCTGGCCGACGGCACCGTGCTCGACATGCTGAACACCATGATCAAGAACAATGCCGGCCCCGACCTGAAGCAGCTCTTCATCGGCAGCGAAGGCAGCCTCGGCGTGGTCACGCGCGCCGTCCTGAAGCTCGAGCCGCTGCCCGTCTCCTCGGCTACCGCCTTTTGCGGCCTTGCCGGCCTCGATGCCGCCATCGCCTTCCTCGGCCGTGCTCGCAAGGACCTCTCGGGCCTGCTCTCCAGCTTCGAGATCATGTGGCCTGGCTACTACGACCTGATCATCGGCACGCCGGCCGGCAGCGGTGCCACGGGCGTGCGGCCACCGCTGGAAGGCCGGCACGGCATGTACATCCTGATCGAGGCGCAGAGTGTCGAGCCCACAGCCGATGCCGACCGCTTCGAGCGATTCCTCGAGTCCTGCCTCGAGGATGGCCTGATCGAGGACGCCGCCATCGCCCAGTCGGGCGAGGCCGCCCGGGCCTTCTGGGGCGTGCGCGACGCCGTGATCGAGTTCAATGCCCTGCTCGGCCAGCGCGTCGAATTCGACTTGGGCCTGCCTATCGGCAGGATCGGCGCCTGCACCGACGCCATCGAGACGAGCCTCCGGACAGCCTGGCCCGACGCGCGGATCATCTGGTACGGCCATCTCGGCGACGGCAACATCCACCTGCAGGTGGCCGTCCCTTCGGTCCGCCCCCACCCCGACCATGCCATCGACGAGATCGTCTATGCTCACCTGCGCGCGCATGGCGGCACGGTCACCGCCGAGCACGGCCTCGGCACCCTGAAGGCGCCCTGGCTCGCCCACTGCCGCACGCCGGCCGAGATCACCCTGATGCGCAGCCTCAAGCAGACCCTCGATCCCCGCGGCATCCTCAACCCCGGCAAGGTGCTCGTCGACGACCTGACGGCGGCATGAAGATGTGGCCCTCCCCAGCGAGATCGGCCGGCACCCGGAAGCCCGGCACCGCCGTCCCCCGGTTCAGCACACCGCCCGTGCCGGCAATCGCCCTTCGGCGCGTCCCGGGAATCACTCGCCCATAACCTCGGCGCCATGCGCCGCGAGGCGACCCAGCCGCATCCTGCCTTCTGCAGCCCCCCGCATACACCTACGGCGCGAGGCTTCCTGCCCGAGCGACGGGCGGAGGGCGAACGCGCCCTGGTCCCGCGGAGTTTGGCTCGCGGCTGCGCTTGCCTGGCCGGCCCTCGGTGTCGGCCGTTTGGTCAGGCCGGCTCCCGGGCCTTGGCGGCGTTCGACGCCTGGCGCAATCGCGTCAGGGACTGCATGGCGCTGCGGCTGTCGAACAGCAGCTCGATGATGCGGATGCGATCCATGGCTGCCCCGGAAAGCCCGGCGCCCGCCCCGGCAGCTTCCTCCAGGATGGCACGGAAACGCTCGAGGGCCTTGGCGAAGATGAAGTCGATCTTCGTGGCGAGCCCGATCCGCTTCGCCATCAGCCGCATGTTGGCTGCGGCCACGGCATGAACCTCCAAAGCGCGGCAGTCGGCCGTTGCGCTCGACGCGTCGAGAGTCCTGAAGGCCTGCAGCAGGTCGCCGGCGAGGGCGGTCTCGAGGCGCGCCTCGATGAACGTGAAGACTTCGGCCTTGAGCCGGCGGAGCTCGCGATGGTCGAACTTGACCTTCTGGGCCACCTCCTGCAGCGACTCGACATTGGCGACGAGGGTCCGCAACGGACCGATCAGCGCCGAGGGGCCGGTCGTGGCCGGCAGCTGCGATACCGACCGGAACAGCCGCACCATCTCGCTTTGGCAGGCCTCGGCGATCATCGCTGCGGCCTGCTGCCGTTCCCGGCCGGCGAGCTCGAGCTCGCCGTCCAACACGGCCTCGATGATGGCGAGCGGCAGCTCCGTCCGACCGACCAGGAGCTCGGCGGTGAGCAGGAAGCAGTCGCGACCCTGGGCGCTGGCGAGCGCCAGCAGTGCACCGATCCGGGCCCGGTGAGCGGGCTCCAGGGCCAGCATCGGCTTGTCCGGCAGCGACCAGATCGTGGTGACCAGGGTTTCGGCCACCGGCATCAGGTTCTGCATGATGCGCAGTGGCGTGAGCAGGTCGCGAAGCTCCGTGTCGCGCGTCTGCCGGCCGCGGGCGAGGATCGCGTCGGCCGCGACGGCAGCGGCGGGCCAGATCTCGCGACCGACCTCGAGTGCCAGCGGACTGTCGTGCATCGACCTGCCGGTGAGCTGCGACGCTGCCCGGCGCCGGAGATCCGGGTCGATCGCCTCGAGCAGAAGCTCGATCAGCCGGCCGAGGCGATCACGCGGCACCCGCATCATCCCGGGCGACCAGTCGGCGCCGTCGACCAGCAGCTCTTCCAGCGGCAGGACGACGAGCCGGCCCAGCGTCATCGGCCGCGGCGGCCGGATGACCGCGAGGCGGGCCCGATGCTCGTCCAGGAGCTGGTCGAGGGAACCGCGTTTCGCCAGCTGGTCGACCACCGCGACCAGCTTCAGCAAGGTCCGATCATCGGCGCCATGAAGCTGGGTCGCCAGCGCCTGAAAGGCGGACTCCGCACCCATCAGCCTGCCCTCCCGCACCACTGGCCGGATGACCACCCGATATGGAGCTGCCGCATTCCGATCATCTCAGGCGACACCGGCACGCAGCGCTTCGGTACGTGCCCGAATGCCACCCATGACGACTCCGGTCCGCCAGTCCTCGTGCAGCTTGACCAACCGCGAATGCACCATGGTGCCTTTCACCCGCATGACCTCGACCGCCCTGCCCTCCGCCTGGGTCTGCGCGAGTGGCATCAGGCGCAGGATCTGGTCGGCCACTGCCCGCTGGGCCGCCCGGCCGTCGCCGCTCGCCGAATCCCAGAGGGAAAGGATCTCCGGCCAGCCGTCGAGCAGCCAGTCGGGCAGCGCAAAACGCCCCTTCAGGGCGCCCCGGTCATGGCGCCAGGCGCGGACCAGCTCGGGGATGTCCTCGAGCCTCGTCTGGCAATCGCCGATCAGGGGTGTCACCTTCTTGCTCGTCCAGCCTGCGCAATCCGCGATCTGCTCGGCGCATTCCTTGCTGTCGCCCGATTCGAGCGCCGCCCAGTGCCGCATGTCGACGGCGAACGGGCTCAACCGCTCCAGCACGCGCCGGTGGCGCGTCTCGAGGTCGCCATCCGCAAAACCGATGGCGGCGGCATAGAAGGCGATGTCGCCGACCGTATCGATCACTTCGTCCGCGGTCATGCCGAGCCGCGGGCTCAACGCGGTGAGCCGGCGCTTGATCTCGAGCTGCATCGCACGCCCGGTGCCGCCAGAGCGCTGCAGCTCGCGTTCGTCGATGCCGACCGCCCGCAAAAGGCGCATCAGCATCAGGTAATTGGTAAGGTTGACGATGGACGCATCGCGCTCGGCTGCCCTTTTCGCGGCAGCGGCGGCGTCGCGGCCGGCCGCCCCCTCGATCGCCACCTCGCGGGCAGCCCGCCGCACGGTTGCCGGCGTCACGACGTCGACACCCAGCAGCTTCTCGAGCAGCAGCTCGTCATGCACGCTCAGCTGGCAGTAGTCGCGCAGCGAGCGCAGATCCATGACGTAGTAGCCCCGCTGGCCGGACGGATTGGGTGCCAGGAGCTCGACCCCGCCGGTCGCCATCAGCCTGGCCTTGGCACCCGAGATAAGGGGCGTGGTGAAGGGCAGGCCAACCGAACGTTCCGCCTGATCGAGAAGCCTGTGCTGCCGGTCGTCCCTTGCCATCGAATGAGCTGTCCGCCGCTGGTCGGCCCGTCACTGGTCGATGGCGTGCACTCTAGACCTGACCTCCTTGCCATTCGGTTAACGGCACGGCAGCCAGCTCGCTACTGGACGAAGCGGGGCATCAGCCAGCGCGGCAGGGCCAGGATGATGTCGGGGACGACGATGATGAGCATGAGGATGCCGATCATCGGCAGGAGGATGATGATGACATCCCGAAGCGCCCTGACCAGCTTGATCTCGCCGATGGCCGCGGCGATCAGGAGGCAAAGGCCATAGGGCGGCGTGACCAGGCCGAAGGCGAGGCTGATGACGCCGATGATGGCGAAGTGGATCGGGTGCATGCCGACATGCTCGACCACCGGGTAGAGCACCGTGCCGAGGATGATGATCGCCGGGATGGCGTCGATGAACATGCCGATCAGCAGGAACGCCAGGGCGACCAGCATGCCGGTGCCGGTGACGCCGAGCCCGAGCATCTCGATCTGCGCCACCAGCGCCGCCGGGATCTTGAAATAGGCAAGCGCCCAGCCAAAAGCCGAGGCGGTGCCGATGCAGAAGAGCGACAATGCCGCGAAACGGGCGCTGTCGTAGAGGATCGTCGGCAGCTGATGGAAGCTCACCGAGCGGTAGATGAAGAGCCCAAGGATCAGCGAGTAGATCACCGCCACCACCGAGGCCTCGGTCGGGGTGAAGAGGCCGCCGACGATGCCGCCGACGATGATGGCAGGGGTCATCAGGGCGAGGAGCGAGCCGGCGAAGGCGGCGGCGAGCTCCTTCAGCGAGGAGCGCGCATAGATCGGGTAGCCGCGCCGCTTGGCATAGACATAGACCGTCGCCATCTGCGCCAGGGCGATCAGCACGCCCGGGACCACGCCGGCGAGGAAGAGGCCGCCGATCGAGACCGACATCAGGCCGCCCCAGACGACCATCAGGATCGAGGGTGGAATGATGACGCCCATGACCGACGAGCAGGCGGTGATCGCCACGGCGAAGCTCGCGTCGTAGCCCTGCTTCTTCATCTGCGGAATGAGCAGCGAGCCGATGCCGGCGGCGTCGGCGGTGGAGCTGCCGGAGATGCCGGCGAAGAGCATCGAGACGGTGACGTTGACGTGACCGAGCCCGCCCGGCAGGTGGCCGACCAGGGAGCGCGCGAAGGCAATCAGCCGGTCGGTGATCCCGGCCCCGTTCATCAGGTTCGCGGCGAGCAGGAAGAACGGCACGGCCAGCAGGACGAAGGCGTTGTAGCTCTTGAACATCTCCCGCAGGAGCAGGATCGGGGTCAGCCGCTCGTCGAAGAAGAAGACCGGCACGACGGCGAGGCCGAGCGCGAAGGCGACCGGCACGCGCAGGATCACGAGCACGCCGAACAGGCCGAAGAGGATGGCCGCGACCTCGCCCGGGCTCATCCGGCACCCACCGTGTGCTGGCGCGGTGGCTCGACCATGCCGAGATCGACCAGGATGCGCTCGCCGACGAAGAGCAGCCAGGTGGCACCGGCCCAGGGCCAGGCGATGTAGATCGAGAGCATCGGCAGGCCCGCGATCTCGCTGCTCTGCCGCGAGCCGAGAATGGCGAAGTCCCAGCCCCAGATCAGGAAGATGACGCCGACGGCGCCGATCGTGAGATTGACCAGGAGCCGGCCCGCGAGGCGGCCCGCATGAGTCTTCGGCTCGGGCAGGAGGTCGACGTCGAAATGCGTGCCGTCGCGCACCGCGATGCCGGCGCCAACCATGATCATCCAGATGAAGGCGAAGCGCGCAATTTCCTCGGTCCAGATGTAGCGCGGGATGAGGCCGGTGTAGCGTGAGAGGACCTGCATGGTCACCGGCACGATCAGCACGGCAATCAGCAGCGTCAGCAGCAGCTGCAGGACGCGATAGTAGCCGTCGATGAAGCGGCGCATCAGCTCGACCGGGGCGTCAGATGGTGCAGGTCATGGACGGCAGCGGGCGGACGGCGCTGGTCGCCGCCCGCCCTGCCACTCTATTGAACGGCGACGATGTTGGCGTAGACGTCGCTCGCACCCAGCTCCTCGGCATAGGCTTCCATTACCGGTGCGGCGAGCTCGAGCAGCTGCGCCCGATCGGTGAACTCATAAGGCGTCAGCCAGCCCTTCTCCTCCATCGCCTTCAGCTTCTCGGCGTCCTGGCTGCTCTCGATCTCGCGGCCGAGCTTGCCGGCGGCCTTGCCGGATTCGACAATGCAGGCCTGCAGCTCGGGGTCGAGCCGCTCGAACGTCGCGTTCGAGAAGCCCAGGGGCCGCACGGTGATCGCGTGCTGGGTCAGGGCGAGATCGGGGCCGACCTCGTAGAACTTCATCTGCTCGATGCCCGCCGCCTCGTTCTCGGCTGCGGCAATCACCCCGGTCTGGATGGCGTTGTAGACCTCGTTATAGGCGATCACCGTCGGTGCGGCACCAAGCGCATCGAAGACCCGCGTCCAGATGGGGGCGCCCTGCATGCGGATCGGCAGGTCCTTGAGCTCCTCCATGTTGCGCACCGGCTTGTTGGCGAAGACGTTGCGCGTGCCACCACCGGCATAGCCGATGATGAGCACGTTGGCCTTCTCCAGGATGTCGTCGGCGATCGGGTCGAGCGCGCCCGCCTCCATCACCTTGTTCCAGTGATCGAGGTCACGGAACAGGAACGGCATGTCCATCAGGGGCGCCATCTGCGAGAAGGTCGAGGCGTGCGCCGGCGAGAACACCGCGTAGTCGACGGCGATGCCCTGGCTCATGTTCTCGAAATAGTCCTTCTCGAGGCCGAGCTCGGAATTCAGGTGCATCTCGAACGTGACATCGCCGGCATAGCACTCACCGACCAGCCGCTCGAACTCGCGCATCGTCTTGGTGAAGGCATGGTTCTCGTCGAACTGGCTGGCGCCGACCAGGGTCACGCCCTGCGCAGAGGCCGTGCCGGCCAGTGCCAGAAGAGCGACACCACCGGCGAGCATCCGGGTGATCCGGTTCATGACAGCACTCCCTTGTGCGGTTTCTCGTTGGTCAGGCCTCTCTGATCGCAGAAAGTCGGGCGGCTGTCACGGGCCTAAGGATCGGTCGCGGCGACGACCGCCCTAGCCGTCGTCACCGGCCGATAGGCGCTGCGCGGTCGAGCCGGCAGGCGTTGCCCCGCGCCCTTCGGTCGGCTGCGCAGAGGATGTGGCGGCCTCGAGCTGCGGATAGCCGGGTGCTGCCGACGCCTTTACGTGCACGTCCTGCTGCGGATAGGGGATCGAGATACCGGCCGCGTCGAAGTCTTCCTTGATCCGCTGCGTCAGGTCCCAGTAGACGGCCCAGTAGTCGCCCGTCCTCGTCCAGGGGCGGCAGATGAAGTTGACGGAGCTGTCCGCGAGCTCGTTCACCCGGATGACCGGCGCCGGCTCGGCAAGCACCAGCGGATGCTGCCTGACCGCCTCTTCCATGACGCGCATGGCGTCGGGAATCGAGTCGTCATACGAAATGCCGAACACCAGGTCGACGCGGCGCGTGGCGCTGGCGGTGACGTTGGTGATCACGTTGCCCCAGACATTCTTGTTCGGGATGACGATGAGCTGGTTGTCGGGCGTGGTCACTGTGGTTGCCACGATGCTCACGGACTTCACCGTGCCGGCGACGCCGCCGATGTCGACATAGTCGCCCTGGTCGAACGGCTTGTTGATCATGATCATCAGGCCGCTCGCGAGATTGCCCAGTGTGTCCTGGAAGGCGAAGGCCATGATGAAGGAGGCACCGCCGATGAGCGCGAAGACGGGTGAGACATCGATGCCGAGCGCCGACAGCACCACCATGATGCCGATGGCCAGGACGAGCCAGTAGATCACGGCGATCAGAAAGGCCTGAAGCAGCTTCGACAAGTTGGGAATGCGCCCGATATAGCGCCCCATGACCCGGCGAATGATCCGCGCCACGATCAGCAGCACCAGGAACGAGCCGACCACGACGGCGATGTCGATGCCGAGCTCGATGCCGCCGTCCCTCGCAACCAGCCACGCCATGGCCTGGTTCATCAGGGTCCGGAAGTCGGCGGTCCGGGTCTCCTCGATGATGATCGAGCTCTTGTAGGCGCGAAAATCGGCGACGGCCGCCTCGTCGCCGCCCTTCTTTTCCCAGGCAGCAACGACCTTGTCGTAGTTGTTGAAGAGGTTCTTGCGCTCGGCGACCAGCTCGGTCAGCTCTTCGCGCTTTGCCTCGGCGACATTGCCTTCGCTCTGGGAAATCTCGACCTGGACATTGGCAACCTCCTCGGTCTTGGCCTTGACGATCTGCAGCCATTCACCGGCCAGCGCCGCCAGCTCGTCCTTGGTCAGCGGCACGAGGCGATACTCGAGCGCCTGGGGCTCAACGGCCGGGTCGAGCAGCTCTGGCGGCAACTCCGGCCCCTCGTCCTCGGCCGCCGCTTCGGCGGGCGCTGCTTCGGCGGGTGCCGCCGTGGCAGCGGGCTCTTCGGTCTGGGCAGCAACCAGTGCAGGCGAGAGGGCGGCGTGCAATCCCAGGAGGATGAGGATTGCGGCGCTCAGAGCGACACTCAGTCGGCGCATCGTCCAGGCCGGGGTCATAGGCTGTTCCTTCCCACCTTTCGTGCCGAGATCCATGGTCCCGGCGACAACTCAAGAATTCGACGGCGCCGCTCGTCGGTGGCGACGAGAGGCGGCTCCAGGCCGCGCCGCTTCGATGATCGCAGCCGATTGGAAAGTCGATCGGGCGGCTGCCCCCGGAATGTGGTTGCGTGTTAATTCATGCGTGCCGAGTTGGCCACCCGCTCAGGCGACGGGCCAGTCGGAAAAAGCGTCGCACGGCGACAGGGCCGCCGCGCCCCGATCAGGCAACCGGCGGGCGGCCCGCTGCGACTCAGGCGGGCTTCGCCACCACGGGCGCATGGTCCTTCGAGCTTGCCGCGTCGAACGCCTCCAGGGTCTCCCTGACCCTCGCCACGATCGCCGGCGCGTCGAGCCCGGCCTCGGCCAGCTGGCCGGCCGGGCTGCCCTGCTCGAGGAAGCGGTCAGGGAGCAGCATCGCCCGAAGCCGCGCATGGGCACCGTCCAGGAGCCCCTGCTCGAGCAGGAAGTGCTGGACGTGGGCGGCGAAGCCGCCAATCGAGCCTTCCTCGATCGTGACGAGCAAGGCGTGGTTGCGGGCCAGCTCGGCAATCAGCGCCGTATCGAGCGGCTTGGCGAAGCGTGCATCGGCGACCGTCGTCGAGATGCCCATCGCGAGAAGCTCGTCCGCCGCCTTTAGACAATCCTGCAGCCGGGTGCCGAGCGAGAGGAGCGCCACCCGGTTGCCACGGCGAACCACCCGGCCCTTGCCGATCTCGAGCACGCTGCCGCGTTCCGGCAGATCCAGGCCGACCCCCTCGCCGCGCGGGTAGCGGAACGCAATCGGGCCCGTGTCATGGGCCGCGGCGGTCGCCACCATGTGACAGAGCTCCACCTCGTCTGCCGGCGCCATCACCACCAAGTTGGGCAGCGTCGCGAGATAGGTGATGTCGAACGAGCCTGCATGGGTGGCGCCATCCGCGCCGATCAGGCCGGCCCGGTCGATGGCGAAGCGCACTGGCAGGTTCTGGATCGCGACATCGTGCACGACCTGATCGTAGGCGCGCTGCAGGAAGGTCGAGTAGATGGCGCAGAAGGGCTTGAAGCCCTCGCAGGCGAGGCCGGCCGCGAAGGTCACGGCATGCTGCTCGGCGATGCCGACATCGAAGACCCGCCCGGGGAAATGCTGCTGCAGCTTGTCGAGGCCGGTGCCCGACGGCATGGCCGCGGTGACCGCGACGATGCGGTCGTCCGCCTCGGCCTCCTGGATCAGCGCCCTGGCGAAGACGCTGGTATAGGAGGGCGCGTTCGATTTGCCCTTGACCTGGGTGCCGGTAGCAACGTCGAACTTCGAGACGCCGTGATACTTGTCGGCGGCGGCCTCGGCCGGCGGATAGCCCTTGCCCTTTTGGGTGACGACGTGGATCAGGACCGGCCCGCGATCGGGATCGTCGCGCGCATTCTCCAGCACCGGCAGCAGGTGCTCGAGATTGTGACCGTCGAGCGGCCCGATATAGAAGAAGCCGAGCTCCTCGAAGAGCGTGCCGCCGGTCGCCATGCCGCGGGCATATTCCTCGGCCCGCTGCGCCGCCCGCTGCAGGGTGCGGGGGAAGTGGCGGGTGAGCTGCTTCGCCACGTGGCGGAAGCTGCGATAGGTGTGACTGGAGACGACGCGGCTCAGATAGGCGCTCATGGCACCCACCGGCGGGGCGATCGACATGTCGTTGTCGTTGAGGATCACGATGAGCCGCTGGCGCAGCGCGCCGGTGTTGTTCATGGCCTCATAGGCCATGCCGGCGCTCATCGCCCCGTCGCCGATCACCGCCACGACGTTGCGCTCGCGGTCCTCGATCCGGGAAGCAACCGCCATGCCGAGCCCGGCCGAGATCGAGGTCGAGCTGTGCGCGGCCCCGAACGGATCGTAGGCGCTCTCGCTGCGCCTGGTGAAGCCGGAGATGCCGCCCGGCTGGCGGAGCGTGCGGATGCGATCCCGGCGCCCGGTCAGGATCTTGTGCGGGTAGCACTGGTGGCCGACATCCCAGATGAGGCGATCATAGGGCGTGTCGAAGACGTAGTGCAGCGCCACCGTCAACTCGACCACGCCGAGCCCGGCGCCAAGATGGCCGCCGGTCACCGACACCGCGTCGATGGTCTCCTGGCGCAGCTCGTTGGCGAGCTGGCCGAGCGACGATCGTTGCAGCCGGCGGAGATCGCGGGGCTCGTTGATCT
>JAUIID010000131.1 GCA_030431615.1 Alphaproteobacteria bacterium | reverse complement strand
GTCAAAAGGAAGTCGGCAGCCAGCAGCTCCACGAGACGTTGCTCGTCCGCCTCGCCCAGGGCCCGCCCGGCCAGCTCCGAATCGAACACGGAGAGTCCGCCGAAGCGCGTGAGCCCGGCCACCACCTCGCGCCCGAAGCCCTGCACAAGGGTCGCACTCGCCGTCGGGTTGCCCTCGTCCACGAACGGCACCGCCAGGATGACGAGACCCTGCGCCGCCGGGGCGTCGCTGTGGACGTAGGTCCGACCTGGCCAGTAGCTGGCGAGCGTCCAGCCGCCGACGACGCCGACACCGATCAGCAGGAGACCCGACGCCAGGGCCGCGAAGGGCCGTCCTGCCCGGACCCGCGGCCGATTCGCGGCACCCGCCTTCGCCGCGGTCGAGGCTTCGTTCGCATCGGCAGCGGTGCTCGTCGACCTGAAGACCGCTGCGTAGCCACCCTTCGGGATCTCGATCCGCACCGGATCGTGCTGGCCGGCGAGCAGGTAATACCGCTCGAGGCTGCGCCGCAGCCGGCTCGCCTCGATGCGGACGATGGGATCGGACTGGGCATCGAAGCTGTCGTCGCGGCCGAACACCTCGAGTGCCACGCCATAGGCCTTGATGCGCTCCCCTCGACCGGCGAGGGTTTCCTCGACGACATGCTCGAGAAAGCGCCGGTTGCGCTCCGAGGCATCGAACTCGGGACTGGCCAGGATGCGGGCGAGCTGGACCCGCACCCCGGCCGGTGCTACGCCGGGTTCGGCCTCGTTGTCCTCCTGCTCGGCAGCCTGCGCCGAAGTCGGCCGCTCGCGCATCGCTCTCCCGTCACATCGTGGCCATCAGCTGGCGAGGGCAAGCTAGCACGATCATCGCCACGCCACAGCCGGTCCGGCGAGCTAGGTCTCGCTGATCCGGATGGCGTAGGCAACTGCAACGTACTGGCGAGGGCTGCTCGCAAGCCCGAGATCTGGCAGCGGCGGATCGGTGCCCGGCGTGACCACCGAAGCCGCCATCATCATGCACTGGAGAGGGTGACCGGAGCGTGCCGGACAAGGCGAAGCATGTGCTGGAGCAGTTGATGCTGCCGCTGGCCGTTCTCGAGCTGCGAATGGCGGCGGATCCGGATTTCCGCTGCCTGTGCGCGGATCATCGCGAAGCTCTGGAAGCGCTGGGCCACTGGGAGGCGGCCAGCGATCGGCACAGAGCCGCCCGGATCGAGGAGTTCGCCTGCCTCGTGGCCGAGCTCGAGCAGGAAATCATGGCCCAGCTCAACGTCACCTGACGAGTTTGACAGAACCGCCAGGGGCCTCCAGGCCGCTTGCACCAACAGAAAGATTTTGCGCCTGCCGCCGCCCGGTGATCTGATCGGGCGGTCACAACTGAGGAGATCGCCCATGGCCGCCCGCACCGCCGACGACGCCGAGGATGAAGACCGGGAACGGAGGACGCTCGAGGAAAGCCTGAATCGCCTGCGCGAGGATGTTGCCGGACTGAAAAGCTCGATCGCCGGTCTCGGCAAGCGCGGTGCCGCGGACGCCCGTGCAGCCGCCGACGCCAAGCTCGACGAGCTGCACGACGAGCTCGAGCGGCTGGCCGGCGACCTGCATCGGCGCGGCGAGGACACGCTCGCGGGTGTCGAGCAGCGGGTGCGCGATCACCCCATCGCGAGCCTGCTCGCCGCTCTGGGGCTCGGCATTGTCGTGGGACGCATCCTCGACCGCCGCTGAGCCCTCATGCCCGGATCGGGGCCGGCGGGGCGTAGAGATCGGCCTTCAGGGCCACCCTGCCATCGCCGGCATCCCGGAGCCGATCCGGACGCGGGCTGTCGTGGACGACGAGCAGACGCCGGTGTTCGCCCTCGCCAACGAAGTCGATCCCTTCCGCCTGGTCGACGCCATTCTCGAAGACAAGGTCCATGAGCCGTTCGACCGAGCTTCCCGCATGCAGCATGTCGGTCTCGCCACCGAGCGGCGGCCGCCAGCGAAAGAGGCCGCCGATGCCGTCATGCTCCATGGTGGGCCCGCCCAGCAGCAGGAGGTCGTCCCCGTCGAAGCGCAGGTCTCGGACACCGAGCCCGCCCAGCGGCAGGAAATGCTTGAGGTAGCGCCGACCGTCCGCGGCCACCCGGCGGAGCTTCAGGCGTCCCGGCTTCTTCTCCTTCAAACGCAGCTCAAGAACCATCGTCCAGCCGCGGATGACCGGCCCACGCAAGCCCACCAGCACGCGGTCGCCCTTCACCGCGAGCCCCTCCACGTCGAAGCCGTTCTCCTTGCAGGGCATGCCGACCGCGGCGGCCAGATGCGGATCGTCCCCGAGCGCCTTGGTGAGCTTGTTGCGACCCTTGCCCTTCATTTTCAGGCAGGCGGCACCACCGGCCGCCTTGCGACCGCGTTTCGCGATGCCGTGAATGCCGCCCTTCTCGAGGCCTATCGGCAGCCGGCCCAAAAACCAGCGATTGGGGTCCCGGTCGAGATCGGCCAGCGCCTTCAGCGCCTTTGACCGGCCATTGCCTTCGTCGGGCTTGTCACGCTTCAGGCTGTGCGAGCCCGTGATCCAGAGAAAGCCACCGTCGATGGCGAGGCCCTCGATATCCATCTCGCCTGTGGGCCCGTCCGGCAGGTCGAGCAGTTCGCCGACGGGCACGTTCTCCTGTTGATGGAAATTGCCGTCGCCGGTGCGCACCAGTCGCTCGATCGTCGCCGTCTCGTCGCAGGCAGCGAACATCGTCCGGCCGATGACCGCCACGGCCGAGATGTCGCGGGGCAGGGGGTCGTCGACATGCTCGAGCCGTTCGTGCGGGCGAAAGTGCAGGTTGAGCCGGCCTGCGGGTCGTGCGAAGGTGAGCTTGCGATTGAAGTGGGAGCCTGGGCTGGTCGGCGCGCGCGGCACGGGTGCTGTCTCCTCTGCGTGAAGAGGGAATGCGGATCGGCGGTCAGCTGTCGCGCCGATCTTGCCAACCGGGCTCCAGATGGTCGAGAGCGAGGCGGAGATTGCGCCGGTTCGCCTTGTTCGCCAGGTCGAAGGCGTCGCCCACCAGCGGCACGGCGCCGAGTACCGTGTCGATGCCGATATTGACCGCCATGCGCCCGAGCTTGTGGCGCGGCACGCCCAGTCGGTGCGCCTCCCTGAGGATCCACAAGGCCGCAATGGTCGTGGCGGCATCACCAACTCCCGGCACGAGGCCGACCAGCCCGTCGAGGCCAACCCGCCAGCCGAGGACGGGAATGCGGAACCGGTCGTCGAGCCAGTAGGCAACGGTCTTCAGCCGGCGCAGATCGGCCGATCGGTCCACCGGCGCCGCCGTCTCGTCCATCGCCTGCGCCCTCATCGACGCGCGATCACCCAGACGGCATGCACGATGCCGGGAATGTAGCCGAGCAGCGTCAGGAGAATGTTGATCCAGAACTGGGCGCCGATGCCGACTTGCAGGAAGACACCGAGCGGCGGCAACAGGATCGCGAGGATGATGCGCAGAAGGTCCATTTGAGTTCTTTCCTCGACGGGCGGCTGAAGCGGCGGTGCCAAGCCAATGGCCGGCGTCCTTCAAGGTTCCGCATGCGGGGCTCCCGTTTCGGTGAGCCGATGCGCATGACGGCTTCACGCTGCCCGACCCGGTCGGCTACAACGACAGGCGCAGTGCTGCGACTGAAGCGATGGGCTACGTCCACTGCGTCGATGGGAACTGCGATGCTGACGATCCGTTCGTCGCGGCGGGCCGAATGCGCGGCGATCGGCGCCGATGCTCGCCACCTGCTCACGTTCCAGGGAAACCCAGCATGATGCGTTACGGGCCGAAACCGACCCCGGGTGGCACCCGCTTCGACTTCTGGGCGCCCGACAGCGACGCCGTCGAACTCCTGGCCCGGGGCGAGGGCCTGCCGATGCGGCCCATGGGCGACGGCTGGTTCACGGCCGAAACTCCCCTGCAGCCCGGCGACGCCTACGCCTTCCGTCTGCCAGACGGCAGCGTCGTGCCGGACCCGGCCTCCCGCGCCCAGCGCGGCGGGGTGCACGGCCCATCCGTCGTTCCGGGGCCAATCGCGACCGATGCCGCGTGGCGCGGCCGGCCCTGGCACGAGGCCGTGCTCTACGAGCTGCATCTCGGCACCTTCACGCCCGAGGGCACGCTCTTGGCGGCAGCAGCGAAGCTGCCGGAACTCGCCGCACTCGGCATCACCGCGGTCGAGCTGATGCCGCTTGCGGCCTTCGCCGGCGAGCGCGGCTGGGGCTATGATGGTGTGCTGCCCTATGCCGTCCACGAGAGCTACGGCACGCCCGAGGACCTCGCCGCCTTCGTCGAAGAGGCTCACGCCCAGGGCCTGATGGTCTTCCTCGACGTCGTCTACAACCACTTCGGGCCGGACGGGAACTATCTCGGCCTCTATGCGGGGCGCTTCTTCCGCGACGACGTCAACACCCCCTGGGGGGCGGCGATCGATTTCCGCGAGCCCGCCGTCCGTGCGTTCTTCATCGAGAACGCGCTCTTCTGGCTCGAGACCTACGGGCTCGACGGCCTCAGGCTCGATGCCGTGCACGCCATCGTCGACGAGGGCGAGGCGCATCTCCTGGCCGAGCTGGCCGAAGCCGTGCGCAAGCGCTTCGCCGGTGAGCGGCTGGTCCATCTGGTGCTCGAGAACGAGGACAACATCGCCGGCTGGTTCGACGGCCGGTATGACGCGCAGTGGAACGACGACTGGCACCACGTCGCCCATGTCATCGCCACCGGTGAGATCGACGGCTACTACCACGACTACGCCGACGATCCGGTGGGCCTGCTCCTGCGCAGCCTCGCCGGCGGCTTCGTCTACCAGGGCGAGCCTTCGCCGCATCGCGACGGGGCGCCGCGCGGCGAACCGAGCGCCCATCTCCAGCCCACCGCCTTCGTCGACTTCCTCCAGAACCACGACCAGATCGGCAACCGCGCCTTCGGCGAGCGGCTGACCCGGCTGGCCCCGAGCGAAGCCGTGGCGGCACTCCAGGCGATCCTGATGCTCAGCCCGCACGTGCCGTTGCTCTTCATGGGCGAGGAGTGGGGGGCCGCGACCCCGTTCCTCTTCTTCTGCGATTTCGAGGGGCCGCTCGCCGATGCGGTGCGCGAGGGCCGGCGGGGCGAGTTCAAGAAGTTCAAGGCCTTCGCCGACCCGGCCGTCCGGGCCTCGATTCCGGACCCACTCGATCTCGCCACCTTCGAGGCGAGCCGTCTCGACTGGTTCGAGTCGGAAAAGGGCGTGCATGCCGAACGGCGCCGCCTCGTCCAGACCCTGCTCGCCCTGCGTCACGAACACATCGTGCCGGGCCTTGCCGGCATGGCGCCCGGCGCCACGATGACCCGGCACGGCACTTGCGGCTTCACGCTCGCCTGGCAGCTCGCCAACGGCAGCGTCCTGACCCTGCAGGCAAATCTGGGGGGAGAGCCCTTGTCCGGATTTCCGGCACAGGCCGGCCGCTGCCTCCATGCCACCCCGGGAACCGACCCATCGGCCGATCGTCGGCCGGGCTGGTCGGTCGCCGCCAGCATCGACCAGCGCTCGTGAGCGGCGATCTCGACCGCCGAGCCAGGGCGGCAGGCATCGAGCCCGGCTTCTATGACCTCGAGGGCAGCTGGCACGTCACGTCGCCGGCGACCAAGGCAGCGCTGCTCGAGGCCATGGGGCCGCCCGATGATACCGAAGAGCTGCCGCAGGGCCCTTTCACGCCCGCCGTGACCCCGGCAGAGCGAGGGTTCGGCCGACTTTGGGGCGTCGCCTGCCAGACCTACGGCCTGCGCTCGCCGCGCAATGCCGGCATCGGCGACTTCGCCGATCTCGAGCGGCTCGGCACGGGCCTCGCCACGCGCGGTGCCGATCTCCTGGGCCTCAGCCCGCTCCATGCGCGCTTTCGCGACCAGCCGGAACGTGCCTGTCCCTATGCGCCGTCGAGCCGCCTCTGGCTCGACCCCTTCGCCATCGCCCTCGACGCTGCCGCCGCCGAACTCGGCCTCGAGCTGCCGGCCTTGCCCGCTTTGCCGAGGGGCGAATTCGTCGACTACCCGGCCATGGCGGCGATCAAGGAGCAGGCTTTCGCCTCGCTGCACGAGCGCTTCGCCGGCGGGCATCCGGCAAATGCCGACTTCCACGAGTGGCGGGCCGACAAGGGCACAGCACTCGAGCGTTTCGCCCGCTTCGAGGCAATTGGCCTCACACTCCGCGCCCGAACCGGCCGCCCGGTCGCCTGGCCGGACTGGCCGGTCGAGCTTCGCCGGGTGGATGCGCCCGGCGTCGCCGCCTTCGCGGCCGAGCACGCTGCCGCGGTCGAGCGCTCCGCCTTCCTGCAATGGCTGGCCGAGCGCCAGCTCACGCGCACACAGCAGGCGCTCATGGATGCCGGCATGCGCATCGGCCTCTATGCCGACATCGCGGTCGGCGTGGTGCCCGATGGCGCCGATGTCTGGGCGGATCCCGAGGCCGTCGTCGCCGGTGCCACCATCGGCGCCCCGCCGGATGCGTTCAGCCCGCTGGGCCAGAACTGGAACGTGGCACCGCTCTCGCCCATGGCACTGCGGCGGCGCGACATGGGGCCGTTGCGGGCCATGCTCCAGGCCGCGATGCAGCATGCCGGTGCGGTGCGCATCGACCATGCCATGGGGCTGATGCGGCTCTTCTGGATCCCCGCCGGCGGCACGCCCGCCGACGGCGCCTATGTGCGCTACCCGCTGCAGCACATGCTGGCGACGGTGGCCGAGGTCTCACGGGCGAATGACTGCATCGTCATCGGCGAGGATCTGGGCACGGTCGCCCCGGGCTTTCGCGAGGCGATGCAGGGTGCCGGTCTCCTCTCCTACAAGGTCGTCTGGTTCGAGCGCTGGGAGAGCGGTCTCTTCCACGCCTCCGGCCGCTATCCCGAGGCGGCGCTCGCCACGGTCTCGACCCACGACCTCGCCACCGTGCGGGGCTACCTCTGCGGGCGCGACATCGACTGGCGCGAAAAGGCGGGACAGCTCGACGCGGCCACCGCCGCCGCGGCCCGGGCCGAGCGCAGCCTCGACTGCCGGAAGTTGCGCGACGCGCTGCGGTTTGAGGGCCTGCTCGATGTTGGGGTGCCGGCCGACGATGAGCCCGAGGCGATCGCCCTGGCACTGCACCGCTTCCTCGCCCGGACACCCTCGGCCATCGCCATGGCGCAGCTCGAGGATCTGGATGGTGCCATCGAGCAGCCCAACCTGCCGGCCACGATCGACGAGCATCCCAACTGGCGCCAACGCACCATCCATGACATCGCCGGCCTGCTCGGCAGCGGGCCGGCCCAGCGCCTGATCCAGGCCCTCGCCGAGGAGCGCCCGCGTGGCTGAAACCTTCCGTGCCACCTATCGCATCCAGCTGCGTGGCGGTGTCGATTTCGCCACCGTCGCCGCTGCCGTCCCCTATTTCGCCCGCCTCGGGATCAGCCACCTCTATCTCTCGCCCATCTGGCGGGCGCGGGCCGGCTCGACCCACGGCTACGACGTGGTCGATCCGAACGTCATCGAGCCCGAGCTCGGCGGCGAAGCGGGCTTTCGCGACCTTTCCGCCAAAGCGAAGGCCGCCGGGCTCGGCATCATCCTCGACCATGTGCCGAACCACATGGGTGTCGGGGCGGACAATGCCTGGTGGTGGGACGTGCTGCTGAACGGTCGCACGAGCCCTTATGCCGGGCATTTCGACATCGACTGGGACGCCACGGCCGGTGCCACGCCGGGCCGGCTCCTCCTGCCGGTGCTGGGTGCTCCCTATGGCGAGGTGCTGGCCGCGGGCGATCTTCGCGTCGAGGCCACCGCCGGCGGCTTCGAGCTTCGCTACCACGATCAGCGCTTCCCGCTCCGGGCCGATGCCATGCCGACCGGCCAGGAAGAGCTGCACGCGCTGCTCGAGCGCCAGGCCTACCGGCTCGCCTACTGGCGGCTCGGCGGCGAGGCGCTGAACTACCGTCGCTTCTTCGACATCGACGGGCTGGTGGGCGTGCGGGTCGAGGAGGACGCCGTCTTCGCCGACGCCCATCGCCTGCTCCTGGAACTGGTCGCCGAGGGGGCCGTGCAGGGGGTGCGGCTCGACCATATCGATGGCCTGCGCGATCCGACGGGCTACCTGCACCGGCTCGATGCAGCCCTCCGGGAAGCCACCGGAGGCGCGCCGCCGCCCGTCTGGGTCGAGAAGATCCTTGAGGGCGGCGAACTGCTCCGCCCCGACTGGCCGGTCGCCGGCACCACCGGCTACGAGGCGGCTGATCGGCTCGCGCGGCTCTTCGTGGTCGGCGAGGGCATGGGCACGCTCGATGCCCTCTGGCGCGAGGTCGCGTCGGGCGAGGCCGACTTCGCGGCCATGCTCCGGGACTGCAAGGCGCTGGTCCTTGGTGCCAGTTTCGCCGGCGAGCTCGACTGGCTGGTCGCCTCGGCACTGCGCCTCGCCGCTGCCGACGACCGGCTCCGCGATACCGGCCGCGCCAGCCTGACCCGTGCCCTGACCGCGGTCATCCTGGCCTTCCCGGTCTACCGAACCTATCTGGACGGCACGCCACCCGACGCCGCCGACCGCCAGCTTCTCGGGGCGATCCTGGCGGAGGCGCGCCAGCGTGCCCATCTCGCCGACGACCTCCCCTTCGCCCTCATCGAGCGCCTGCTCGACGACGCGACCACGAATCCCGCCGCCCTCGACTGGGCGGCGCGGCTGCAGCAGCTGACCGGCCCGATCATGGCGAAGGCCAAGGAGGACACGGCCTTCTACCGCCATATCCGCCTTGTCGCGCTCAACGATGTCGGTGGCGAGCCGGATCACCCGATTCTCGATATCGACGATTTCCACGCATTCGCCACCGCCATGCCGCCGCTCTGCCAGCTCGCCGGCAGCACGCATGACAGCAAGCGCGGCGAGGACCTGCGCGCCCGCCTGATCGGCCTCAGCCACCATGCGGAGGCCTGGCGCGAAGCCGTCACCGGCTGGCTCGAGGCGAGGCCCGAGGGCATCGCGGCGAGCGACGCCTGCCTCGTCTGGCAGACCATCGTCGGCGCCTGGCCCGACGGCCTCGAATCGGACGACGCGGCCGGCTGCAGGGCCTTTGCCGAGCGGCTCAGCGCCTATCTGGTCAAGGCGCTGCGCGAGGCGAAGGCGCGTTCGAGCTGGACCACGCCGGACGAGGCCTACGAGAACGCCGTGCAGGATTTTGCCACTGCCTGCCTCGACGGCGCCATGGGCCGGGTACTGCACGCCTTCCGCAGCCCTCTCCTGCCCGAGGGCATCGCCCGCAGCCTCGCCCAGACGGCGCTACGCTTCGCCATGCCGGGCATTCCGGACGTCTACCAGGGGGCGGAGCTCTGGAACCTCAGGCTGGTTGATCCGGACAACCGCCACCCGGCCGATTTCGAAGACCTCACAGCACAGCTCGCCGAGCCGCCCCCGGACTTCGCGCGCGACTGGCGGCGGGGCCGCGTGAAGCAGTTCCTGATCCAGCGCCTGCTCGCCGATCGTGCCGCCCGGCCGGAGCTCTATGAGGAGGGCGCCTATCTGCCGCTCGAGGCCAGCGGCCCCGCTGCCGGCAGCACCGTGGCGTTTGCCCGCCTGGCCGCTGGCGGAGCCCTGCTCGTCGCCGTGCCGATCCGCGCCGAGCCGGCCCTGCCGGCCGGGGAGGCACCGTCTTTTGGCCCGCAGTTCGCCGGCACCCGCCTCGTCCTGCCGCCCGACCTCAGGGACAGGAAGTGGCGTTGCCTCCTCACCGGCAAGGAGGCGCACGGGCAGCTCGATCTGGGCAACCTCCTCGCGGACTGGCCGGTCGTGGTCTTGGCCGCGTCCTAGCCGCCGAGGCAGGCCTGGAGTCCCCGGGCCAGCCCGAGGAGCAGTTGCGGGTAGGCTTCCGGCCCGGGCTCGAGGTCGCTGCCGATGGGGTCGAGCGTGCCTGTCCTGGCGCCCGTTCCCTCGATCAGTGTCGCCACCAGGCGCGGCTCGAATTGCGGCTCGGCAAAGACGCAGACCGCGCCCGTCTCGGCGATGGCGTCGCGGATCTCCGCCACCCGAGCGGCACCGGGCTGGAGATCAGGGGTCACATGCACCGCCCCTGCCGCTTCGATGCCGAAGTGATGCTCGAAGCCGTGATAGGCGTCGTGGAAGACGATGAAAGGCCGGTCGCGCAGCGGCTCGATGATTTCCCGGATCTCCTCTTCGACCGCGTCCAGCGACTGTTCGAAGGCATCGGCATTGGTGCGGTAGAGGACGGCATTCGCCGGGTCGAGCTCGCCCAGTTCCCGGGCAATGACACCTGCCATCACGCGCGCATTGGCCGGCGAAAGCCAGATGTGGGCATCGAGTCCGCCGTGATCGTGGCCGTGCCCATCGTCGTGCGCGTGAGCGTCATGGCCTTGCCCGCCGGTTTGGTCATCGCCCTCCGCATGCTCGTCGTCGTGCTCGTGCTCATCCGCATGCTCATGATCATCCTCCCCAGCCTCGTGTTCGGCGAAGACCGGACCCTCACGATAGGGCAGAAGCTCGACCCCCGGCTCCTCGGCTAGGGCGATGACATGCGCATCCCCGCCGAGTGCTTCGATCGGACGCTCGAGGAAGGTTTCGAGATCCGGTCCTACCCAGAGGACGAGATCGGCTTCGTCCAGCATGGAGGCCTGGCTCGGCTTCAGGCTCGTTGCGTGCGGCGAGGTGCCGGGCTCGAGCAGCAGCTCCGGTGCGCCGATCTCGCCCATGACTGCCGCTGCGATGCCCTCCAATGGGAGGATGCTTGCCACCACCCGGGGGGGCATCTCGGCCGTGGCAGGGGCGGCCAGCAAGCCGAGTAGCAGGGCAGGCCATGCGTGAAGGGTGGGCCGCATCGTATCCTCCAGAGACTTTCAACGCTAAGAGGGGGGATCGCTTGTCCGTGGTGTCCGGCGCGATGTCATGTTATAAAGTAACGCCATGACGGGCGGGCGGCAACAGGGTTCGACGAGCATGGGAAAGCACGGCGCGGAAGAGGGGCGGGAAGCGGGAACGGCACAGCGCCGGCGGCTCGACCAGGCGGCCGAGCTCTGTGCGAAGCGCGGCCAGACCCTGACACCGTTGCGCCGCCGGGTGTTCGAGATCGTGCTCGCCGCCGACAGGCCGCTCGGCGCCTACGACGTCATGGAGATCCTTGCCCGGGACCGGGGGCGGGTGGCGCCACCGACCGTCTATCGCAGCCTCGACTTCCTCGTCAGCCAGGGGCTCGTCCACAAGGTTCTGAGCGTCAACGGCTTCGTCGCCTGCTCGGCCAGCGCCCGGCCCCACGATGCCCAGCTCTTCATCTGCGGCAGTTGCGGCAGCAGCGTCGAAGTGGCGAAGAAGTCCCATGCCGGCCTCATCGAGGAGGAGGCGGCGGCCCTCGATTTCGCCATCGAAAGCGTGGTGCTCGAGGTCCACGGCCGCTGCCACGCTTGCCGGCTGGCGACCGCCAACCCGACGGTGCATCCGTGAGCCGCCTGCTCGTCGAGGTGGCCGGCGTGTCGGTCCGGCTCGGCGACCACCAGGCTCTCGAGCAGGTCGATCTCGCCTTGCACGAGCGCGAGATCGTCAGCCTGATCGGTCCCAATGGCGCCGGCAAGTCGACCCTGGTGAAGCTCGTGCTCGGTATCCTCGAGCCCGATACCGGCCGCGTCACGCGCGCACCCGGCCTGCGCTTCGCTTACATGCCGCAGCGCCTCGCCATCGATCCGACCCTGCCGATCGACGTCGACCGCCTGCTCGACCTGCCGCATCGCCATTCGGCGTCGGAGAAGCGCGAGGCCCTGGAGCGGGTCGGCGTCACCGGGCTCGGTCGCCGGCCGCTGCAGGCGTTGTCGGGCGGCGAACTGCAGCGCGTCCTCCTCGCCCGCGCCCTGCTCCGGCGCCCTGACCTCCTCGTGCTCGACGAGCCGGCCGCCGGCATCGACTACCAGGGCCAGGCCGCCTTCTTCGGGCTGATCGACAGCGTTCGCCGGGAGCAGGGCTGCGGCATCCTCGTGGTCAGCCACGACCTGCACCTCGTCATGGCCGCCACCGACCGTGTCGTCTGCCTCAATCGCCACATCTGCTGCAGCGGCACGCCGGAGGCGGTGGGCGACGATCCGGTCTATCTTGAGCTCTTCGGCCCCCGCACCGGCGCCGCGCTCGCGCGCTATCACCACCACCACGACCACGAGCACGCGCTGTCTGGCGAGATCGCCCATCCTGCCGACTGCGAACACCACTGATGCTGCCCGACTTCCTCCTGCGCGGCTGGCTGGCGGGAATGGCGCTCGCCGCCGTCGCCGGGCCGCTCGGCTGCTTCGTCGTCTGGCGCCGCATGGCTTATTTCGGCGACACCCTGGCGCATGGCGCGCTGCTCGGCGTCACGCTCGGTCTCGTCACCGGCATCGACCTGATGCCCGCCGTAGCCGTCACCTCGGCGCTGATCGCGTTGCTCGTCGTGGTCATGCAGCGCCAGCGCACGCTCGCGACGGACACGTTGCTCGGCATTCTCGCCCATTCCGGCATTGCCATTGGCCTGGTCCTGCTCGGCCTCGTTGGTGCCGTGCGCGTCGACCTCCTGGGCTATCTCTTCGGCGATGTCCTGGCGGTGCGCTGGCAGGACGTGGCCGTGGCCGTGATCGGCGGGGCCCTGGTCCTCGCCGTGCTTCGCCACTACTGGCCGGAGCTGCTCTTCGCCACGCTGCACGACGAGATGGCCCGGGCCGAGGGCACGCCCACCACCCGGCTTCGGCTCGTCCTGATGCTGCTCGTAGCACTGGTCATCGCTGCTGCGATGAAGATCGTCGGCATCCTGCTCATCACCTCGATGCTCATCATCCCGCCGGCCGCCGCCCGCCAGCTCAGCGCAACGCCCGAGGCCATGGCGGTGATCGCGGCCGGGCTCGGCGGGCTCGCCGTCACCCTCGGCCTCACCTTGTCCTGGCACGCCGACACGCCTGCCGGCGCCAGCATCGTCGTTATGGCGCTCGCCATCTTCGTCGTAGCACAGGTGATCGGACCCCTCGTCGCCCGTCGGTTAGGCTGCTAGACCGATCCGGAACGACATCGGGGAGGACGACAGGAATGGCGAGCGCCGAACAGCGCATTGCAGGGATCAGGCCGGGCCTTCGGGTCTGCGTCACGGCGGGTGCCGGTGGCATCGGCCGGGCCATCGCCGACGGCTTCATCGCGCATGGTGCCCGCGTCGTGGTCAGCGACGTCGCCGAAGTGGCACTCGCCGATTTCAGCAAGGCCCACCCGGACCACCTTGCGGTGGCCGCCGATGCCGGCAGCGAGGTCGCGACCAACGCCCTCTTCCGGACCGTCGAGGAACGCCTCGGCGGGCTCGATCTTCTCGTCAACAATGCCGGCATCGCCGGCCCGACGGCGCCGGTCGAGGCAATCGCGACCGAGGCCTGGCAGGCGGCGGTCGACATCAATCTGAACGGCCATTTCTACGCGCTCCGCGCCGCCGTGCCGCTGCTCAAGGCGAGCGAGGACGGGGCGATCATCATGATCAGCTCGGTCGCCGGCCGGCTCGGCTATGCCTACCGGCTGCCCTATGCAGCGACCAAATGGGCCATCGTCGGCATGGCGAAGAGCCTCTCGCAGGAGCTCGGCTCCTTCGGCATCCGGGTCAATGCCATCCTGCCCGGCATCGTCGAGGGGCCGCGCATGGACGGCGTCATCCGCGACCGTGCGGTCGCGACCGGTGTCTCGTTCGAGGAGATGCGCGAGACCTACCTTTCGAAGACGGCGCTGCACCGCATGGTGACCGCCCGGGACATCGCCGACATGGCGCTCTTCCTCGCCTCGCCCATGGGCCGCAACGTGTCCGGCCAGGCGCTTTCGGTCTGTGGCGACGTCGTGTCGATCTAGGGAGCAGAAGATGAGCGAAACCGTAGCAATCGTCGGCACCGGCCTGGTCGGTCGGGCCTGGGCCATCGCCTTCGCCCGGGCCGGCTGGCAGTGCCGGCTCCACGACACGGCACCGGGTGCCGCGGCAGCGGCGCGGGAGCGCATCGGCCCGCTCGTCGACGATCTGGTCGAGGCCGGGCTGCTCGACGACGCCGCACCCGTGCTGGCGCGGATCACCGTGGCGGACGACCTGGCCGGCGCCCTTGCCAATGTCGCATGGGTCCAGGAGAGCGTGCCGGAGGATGTCGAGATCAAGAAGGCGCTCTGGGCCGAGCTCGACCGGCTGGCCCCGGCGGATGCGCTGCTCGTCAGTTCGACCTCGGCCATCGTGCCGTCGCGCTTCACCGAGAATCTGGCGGGCCGCCATCGCTGCCTCGTCGCCCATCCCCTGAACCCACCCTACGTGATTCCGGCAGCCGAGCTGGTGCCGGCACCCTGGACCGACAACGCGGTGATGCAGCGGGCCCGGGCGGTCATGGAATCGATCGGCATGGCGCCCATCGTCATGACGAAGGAGCTCGATGGCTTCGTCATGAACCGGCTGCAGGGTGCCCTCCTCGAGGAGGCGTTCCGGCTCGTCGACGAGGGCTACTGCTCGGCCGAGGACGTTGATCGCGGCCTCAAGGACGGCCTGGCGCTGCGCTGGTCCTTCATGGGGCCGTTCGAGACGATCGACCTCAACGCGCCCGGCGGCGTCGCCGACTACTGCCGGCGCTACGAACAGATCTACCAGCGCCTGCACCCCACCATGCTGCATCGCGCCGACTGGAACGGGCCGGTCCTGGAACGGATCGCGGCCGAGCGCCGGGCAAAGGTGCCCGAGGCGGCGCTCGCCGACCGGCATCGCTGGCGCGACCGCCGGCTGATGGCGCTGGCCGCCCACAAGCGCCAGGCAGCAGAAAAAATCGGAGACTGACATGGCTGGACCCGAAAAGGTCATCATCACCTGCGCCGTCACGGGCGCCATTCACACCCCGTCGATGTCGCCGCATCTGCCGGTGACGGCGGCGGAGATCGCCGATGCCGCGATCGGCGCCGCGGAGGCGGGGGCCGCCATCGTCCACCTCCATGCCCGTGACCCGGAGACCGGCAAGCCGGACCAGACGCCGGAGGCCTTCAGCCCCTTCCTCCAGGTCATCAAGCAGCGCTCGGACTGCGTGATCAACATCACGACAGGCGGCGGGCCGGCAATGACCATCGAGGAGCGGGTCAAACCCGCCGCCACTTTCGCGCCCGAGGTCGCGTCCCTGAACATGGGTTCGATGAACTTCGGCCTCTTTCCCATGCTCAACCGGTTCAAGACGTTCAAGCACGATTGGGAGCGCCAGCAGCTCGAGAGCAGCCGCAGCTACGTCTTCAAGAACACCTTCGCCGATATCGAATACATCCTGACGACCTGCGCCGAGAACAACACGCGCTTCGAGTTCGAGTGCTACGACATCAGCCACCTCTACAGCCTCGCCCACTTCCTCGATCGGGGCATCGTCAAGACGCCGTTGTTCGTCCAGTCGGTCTTCGGCATCCTCGGCGGCATCGGTCCGCATCCCGAGGACGTGCTGCACATGAAGCGCACGGCCGACCGGCTCTTCGGCACGAACTATCGCTGGTCGGTCCTCGGCGCCGGTCGCAACCAGCTGCCGATCGCCGCCATGTCCGCCGCGATGGGCGCCAATATCCGGGTCGGGCTCGAGGATTCGCTCTGGCTCGGCAAGGGCCGGCTCGCCGAGAGCAACGCCGCCCAGGTCAGGGCGGCCCGCCAGATCATCGAGGGCCTCGGCCGCGAGGTGGCCACGCCCGACGAGGCCCGTGAAATCCTCCAGCTCAAGGGCGGGGACCGGGTGAACTTCTGATGGCGGTGGCCGGCCCGGCCAGGGCGAGGCCGGGCGTCGGCATCTTCTGGATGTGCATCTCGGCCTTCGGCTCGTCGTCGATGAACGGCATCGTCCGCGAGGCGACGACCGGG
>JAUIID010000130.1 GCA_030431615.1 Alphaproteobacteria bacterium | reverse complement strand
GGCTCAGGCGACCGCACCACCGGCGGCGGTGCGCTCGAGGATGCGGCGCTGGACGGCGAGGAGATGCTCGCGCATCGCCTGCTCGGCGGCGGCACCGTCGCGGGCGGCGATGGCCGCGGCGACCCTTTGGTGCTCGCCGTCGCGCTCGCGGATGCGAACGGGGCAGGAGGTCTCGGAGCCGGCCACGCGCACCCGCTGGTCGGTGCCGATGCGGCGGAGCAGGCCGTAGATCTCGCCGGCAAGGGTGTTGCGCGAGGCTTGCGCCACGGCCCGGTGAAAGGCGATGTCGGCGGCGGCCGCCGGGCTGCCGGGGGGTGTCGTCGAGAGCTTCACGACGCGGGCGATCTCGAGCGACGAGGCGCGCAGGGCCGTGAGCCGGGCGAGGGTCGGCTCGATGATCAGCCGCAGCTCCATGAGCTCGAGCGGGTTGGCGAGCCGGGCGAAGAAGTCGCTGCCCTCGACCTGGGCGGCACTGGCCGGCCGGCGTCCGGTGCGGGCCGGCGGCAGCCGCCCCTCGGCGCGGAGCCGGCCGAGGGCGGCGCGCAGGCGGTGGCGCGTGACGGCGAGTTCGTCCCGGAGCTGACGTTCCGGCGGCAGGTCGCCCGTCTCCCGGTAGCGCTCGAGGAGCGTCGCCATCAAGGGTTCGAGGCCGGCCGGCTCGTCCTGCAGTGGCGCCGCCGACGCAAGGTCGATGTCGCCCCCGGGCGGTCTGGTCGCCGTGATGGTTTCGGTCGTCATGCTCGCAGATTAGGCAAGCGTGCGACCATTGACAACCATACTCAGCAAATGGTTGCCTAGCCCGTGCCGGTTGTGGCAGCGTTGCACGGTCACGAAGCGGCAGGTCGGGAAGGAAGCGGTCGATTGGCCACGAGCGAATTCGACTACGTCATCGTTGGGGCCGGCTCCGCCGGCTGCGTCCTCGCCAATCGCCTGACCGCTTGCGGCCGGCACCGGGTGCTGCTGCTCGAGGCGGGGGGCTGGGACCGGCATCCCTGGATCCACATTCCGCTCGGCTGGGGCAAGATCCTGCAGAAGCGGCTCTTCGACTGGGGCTATTTCTGCGAGCCCGAGGCCAGCGTCGGCGGGCGGGCAGTCGAGTGCGCGCGCGGCCGGGTGGTCGGCGGCTGCTCATCGACCAATGCCATGGCGCATGTGCGGGGCAACCCTGCGGACTACGACCGCTGGGCGGCGACGGGCCTCTCCGACTGGTCCTACGATGCGGTGCTGCCCTACTTCAGGAAACAGGAAAGCTGGGCCGGCGGGGCGGATGCCTGGCGCGGCGGCGACGGGCCGATCGGGGTGCGGCCCTGCCGCTACGCGGACGAGCTGGTCGAGGCCTTCGCGGCGGCCGGCAAGGATGCCGGCCATGGCTGGACGGACGACTATAACGGCGCCGAGCAGCTGGGCTTCTCCCGGCTGCAGATGACCATCCGGGACGGGCTGCGCTGCAGTGCCGCCACGGGCTATCTCCGCCCCGTCCTCGACCGGCCGAACCTCACCGTGGTCACCGGTGCGCTCGTCCAGCGGCTCGAGCTTTCCGGCAGCCGTGCCACCGGCGTCGCCTATCGGGTGGGCGAGATCGCTCACACCGCGCGGGCGGCGCGCGAGGTGCTGGTCGCCGCCGGGGCCATCAACAGCCCGCAGCTCCTCCAGCTTTCCGGCATCGGCGACCCCGAGGCACTGGCCGTCCAAGGCATCTCCGTGCACACGGCGCTCAACGGTGTCGGGCGGAACCTGCAGGACCACGTCTCGGCGGTGCTGATGTACCGGCGCAAGACCCCCGGGCCCTTCCAGCACATGATGCGGGCGGACCGGATCGTGCCGGACCTGATCCGCACCCGGCTCGGCGGCGACGGCTTCTCGGGCGACGTGCCGGGCGGCACGGTGGCGTTCCTGCGAAGCTCGCTGGCGGAGAGCCCGGCCCCCGACCTGCAGTTCCTCTTCACGGCAGCGCCGCTCGCCGCCTGGCCCTGGCTCAGGCCGTTCAAGCAGCCCTTTCCGGATGGCTTCGTCATGCGCATCGTGCTGGTGCGGCCGTCGAGCCGGGGGGAGGTCGCCTTGCGCTCGGCCGATCCCGGGGCGGCGCCGGCGATCCGGCAGAATTTCCTCTCCGAAGCCCGGGAATGGCGCATTCTCAGGGAAGGGATCGGCATCGCCCGCGACCTCGCCGGACGTGGCGCGCTGGCACCCTTCGTCGAGGCGGAGATCGCACCGGGCGCGGCCAGGACCAGCGAGGCGGAGCTCGACGCGCATATCCGCGCCACCTCGATCACCGTGCACCATCCGGGCGGCACCTGCCGGATGGGGCCGTCGCCGGACGGCGGGGCGGTGGTCGACGGGGAGCTGCGCCTGCACGGGGTCGAGGGGCTTCGGGTGGTCGACGCCTCGGTCATGCCGGACCTGCCTTCGGGCAACATCAACGCCGCGGTGATGATGATCGCCGAGGTGGCGGCAGAGCGGATTCTCGCATCCGCCGCCGCCTGATCCGCCGTGCGCGTGCCGTCGTCGAATTCACTTGCAACCAAATCGGCCTTGTTGAACAGTCGTGGTTGTCCTGCCAATCGGAGGGAGCGCGAAGATTATGGTTGACGCAGCCGCGGCCGTCCGCAATCGCGCCACGGCGCTCGAGGGGCTCTACGACGAGATCCACGAGCGCAACATGTTCCCCTTCTGGGCCACCTCGGAAGGCGTCGAGCACGACGAGATCAAGCAGCTCATGGCGACGCAGAGGGCGATTCCGCATCTCTGGCGCTGGCAGGAGGACATCCTGCCGCTGCTCGAGCGCGCCGCCGAACTGATCACCATGAACGACAGCGAGCGCCGCTCGCTGATCCTGATCAATCCGGGCCTGGCGCCGCGGCGGGCAACCGTTTCAACCATGTATACGGCTTATCGGTTGAACGATGCCGACGAAATCATGCCGCCGCACAAGCATTCCCCGAACGCCATCCGCCTCGGCCTGACGGGCACCGGCAACTTCACCGGGGTCGAGGGCGAGAACGTCGTCTTCGGGCCGGGCGACATGGTGCTCACCCCGAACGACGCCTGGCACAATCACGGCACGGTCGGCCACCAGCAGGCGACCAATCTCTCGGTGCTCGACCTGCCCTTGGTCGAGACGCTGAACGCCATCCACTTCGACCACGACTACATGGAGGAGGAGGACGGCAAGCTGGTGAAGAAGAAGGAGCAGTCGGCCCGCTATCCGGCCGACTACTCCCAGGCCGTCTACGGCAAGGGCGGGATGGTGCCGCGCTTCGTCGACCAGTACCGCGGCGGCGGGCTCTCCTCGCCCATGTACGTCTATCGCTTCGAGGCGATGGAAGAGATCCTGCAGAAGCACAAGGACTGGGACGGCGACCCGCACGAGGCCCTGATGGTCGAGTACACCGACCCCTTCCGCGGCGGCCCGGTCTTCAAGACCATGACCTTCTTCATGCAGATGCTCCGGCCCGGCGAGAAGACCCTGCCGCTGAAGCAGACCGCGAGCCTCCTGGTCTCGCCCTTCCGGGGCGCGGGTGCCTCGATTGTCGACGGCAAGCGGGTGGACTGGGGCCAGTTCGACACGCTGGCGGTGCCCGGCGGCTCCTGGTGCAGCCACGAGAACACGTCGGCGACGGAGCCCCTCTATCTCTTCGTCGCCAGCGACGAGCCGGTGCTCAAGGCGCTCTCGCTCTACAAGAAGTGGGGCAGGACGCCGGACGGCGACGTGGCCCGGCTGGTCTGAGCGGGCGAGGGGAATGGCCCGAAGCCACAACACCGAGCTCGTCTCGCACATCGACTGCCCCGGCGGCGGGCAGGTCTGGGTCGACGGCACCACGCTCTATGTCGGCCACATGCGCCCGCCGACCGGGACCTCCATCTATGACGTCTCGGACCCGAGGAGCCCGCGCCAGATCGCCCGGCTCGACCTGCCGCCCGGCTGGCACTCGCACAAGGTGCGCGTCGCCGACGGGCTGATGCTGGTCAATCACGAGCGCCAGGGCCAGGCGGGCGACCCGGCCTTCGGCGGCGGGCTCGCCATCTACGACGTCAGCCGGCCGGCCGAGCCGCGTCTCCTGAGCAAGTGGTCCGGCGGCGGAAGGGGCGTGCACCGTTTCGACTTCGACGGTCGCTACGCCTACATCTCGCCGACGGTCGACGGCTATATCGGCAATATCGTCGTCATCCTCGACCTCGCCGACCCCGCGAAACCCAAGGAGGTCGGCCGCTGGTGGATCGAGGGCCAGTGGCAGGCCGGCGGCGAAGAGTATCCCTGGGGCGAGTGGCCGCAGCCGCGCTGCCATCACCCCCTGCGCCAGGGCGACCGGCTCTATGTCAGCTACTGGCATCATGGGCTCTTCATCCTCGACATCGCCGACATTACGAGCCCGAAGCTGGTCTCTGCGGTGAACACGAGCCCCACCTTCCCGCACCCGACCCATACCTGCCTGCCGATCGAGGAGACCTTGAAGGGCCGGCGGGTGATGGTGGTGGCCGACGAGGACGTGGCGAAGCTCTGGCCCGCCGCTCCCGCCTTCACCTGGATCTACGACATCACCGAGGAGCGGCTGCCGACGCCCATCGCCACCTGGCAGGTGGAGGGGCCGGAATTTGACGGCTCGCCGCAGGAGCCCATGACCGGCTGCCACCAGCCGTCGGAGCGCTTCGCCGGCACGGTGATCCCGTTCGCCTGGTTCGCGCAGGGGCTCCGCCTGGTCGACATCAAGGACCCCTTCCGACCGGTCGAGGTCGGCCACTTCCTGCCGGACGTGCCCTCCGGTGCGGACCGGCCCTCCTCCAATGACGTCACCATCGACGAGCGCGGCCTCGTCTATCTCGTCGACCGCATCCACGGGGTCGACATCGTCGCCACGTCAGTCTTTTGAGCACCCGGAGGAACCCATGACCGACAGGGTTGCACTATCGGATCGGCACTATGCCATCGGCAGGAAGAACCCGAACCTGCCCTTCCACCCGGCCGTGCGCGCCGGCGACTTCATCTTCGTCTCGGGCCAGGTCTCGAAGGACGAGAACGGCACCATGCTCACCGGCGACATCGAGACGGAGACGGCCGGCACCATCCGCGCCATCGAGCGCATCCTCGCCGAGGAGGGGGCGACGCTGAAGGACGTCGTCCGCGTCTGCACCTATCTCGAGGATACGCGCGACTTCGGTCGCTACAACAAGGTCTTCGGCCAGATGTTCGAAGGGGCGGTGCTGGCCCGCACGACGGTCGAGGCGCGGGCGGTGATCGCCACGCGCATCGAGATGGACGCGGTCGCCTACAAGCCGCTCGGCGGCTAGGCGGGCGCCGGTTTCACATTTCTGCAGCGCCGGCCACCGGCGCTGAATGACAAGAGGTAGCACGATGATCAGATTGCTCGGCCGGGCCACGTCCGGCAACGTCCAGAAGGTTCTCTTCATGCTGGAGGAGCTGGGCACTTCCTACGAGCGCGAGGATTACGGCCGGCAGTTCAGCAATACCGGCACCGCCGAGTATCTGGCGATGAACCCGGCCGGCAAGGTGCCCACGCTGGTCGACGGCGAGACCGTGGTCTGGGAATCGAACACGATCCTGCGCTATCTCGCCGCCACCCAGGGGAAGGAACTCACCGGCGGCACGCCGGCCGAGGTGAGCGTGGTCGAGCGCTGGATGGACTTCCTGCTCGCCGCCATCAACCCCGGCTACATGGCCGGCTTCAAGGGCTCCAAGCTGCCGCCCGCCGAGCGCCCCGCCGGTTATGACGAGCAGGTGAAGGAGCTGGTTGCCAATCTCGCTGTGCTCGACCGGCACATCACCGGCAAGAGCTTCTTTGCCCTCGGCAAGCTCACCATCGCCGATATCGCACTCGCCCCCATCGTCAAGCGCTGCCTCGGCTTCCCGCTCGACCGGCCGAGCTTCGTCGGGCTCGAGGCCTGGATGGCGAGCATCGCTGGCCGCCCGGCGTTCAAGACCGCCACCGGCGCCTGAGCCATGGCGAGCCCGGCCCCGGCAATCAGGAAGGTCGCGGTCATCGGCCTCGGCTCCATGGGGCCGGGCATGATGGCGCGGCTCGCCCGGGGCGGGCTCGAAGTCAGGGGCTTCGACATCGCCGAGGCGGCGCGCGAGCGGGCCACGGGCTTTCTGCCCCGCGCCGCCGCCGTGCTCGATGCGCTGGCCATCGCCCCGCCGGCGGTGGGCGAGGGGGCGGTCCACATCGAGGCGAGCCTCGAGGCGGCGGTGGCCGGTGCCGATCTCGTCATCGAGAACGTGCCGGAGAAGATCGAGACCAAGGCCGCCCTCTACCGCGAGGTCGAGCCCTTGATCGATCCCGCCGCCATCCTCGCGACGGACACCTCGGGCATCCCGATCACCAGCCTCCAGGCGCATGTGGCAGAGCCCGGGCGCTTCGTCGGCATGCACTGGTCGAACCCGCCGCACATCATCCCGATGATCGAGGTGATCGGCGGTGCCGCCACCGCATCGGAGACGGTCGCGGCCGTGCGCGACCTGATCCGGGGGCTCGGCCTCCTGCCGGTGGTCGTCCAGAAGGACGTGCCGGGCTTCGTCGAGAACCGGGTGCTCTATGCGCTCTTGCGCGAATGCGTCGACCTGGTCGAGGGCGGGGTGATCGAGCCCGTGGACCTGGACACGGTGGTGCGCTGGGGCATCGGCATGAAGCTCGCGGTGGTCGGGCCGATGCGGCTTCTCGATATGGCCGGGCTCGACATCTACGAGGCGGTCTCCTCCTTCCTCAACAAGGAGCTCGCCGACCGCGCCGACGTCTCGCCGCTGGTGACGGCAGCCACCGCCAGGGGCCGGCTCGGCATGAAGACCGGGGGCGGGCTCTTCGACTACACGAAGGAGGAGCTGGAACGTTTGCCGGCCGAGCGGGCGCGCGCACTGGTCGCCGTGCGCCGCGTGCTCGAGAGCGGCGGCGGATGACGACCGCCGTCGAGCGGCACCTCGCCACGGGGCTTCGCGCCCTGCTCGGCCTCGTGCTGCTCTTCATGGTCGCCGTCAACGTGGTCAATGCTGGCGGCCGCTATCTCGGCCTCGGCCTGCCGCCCGGCCTCGACGAGCTGCTCGTCTTCGCGATGATCTGGCTCGTCATGGCGGGTGCCGTGCTGGCGCTGCTCGAGCGCGAGCACCTGGCGATCGACCTTCTGCCCGAGGCCCTCGGCCCGGCGGCACGGACGGCGCTCCTGCTCCTCTCGCACCTCGTGGTGCTCGCCGTGTCGCTCGTCGTCGTCCGCCAGAGCTGGCTCTTCATCGGCCGCATCGACAAGCTCGGCCAGGTCAGCATGGGGCTCGGCGTGCCGATGACCTGGCCGCATGCCGCGGTGCTCGCCGGCTTCGCCGGCATGGCGCTGGTGGCAATCTGGCTCCTTTGCCGCGATGTGACCTCGCTCAGCCGGAGCCGGGCATGATCTGGTCGCTCGCCGGCTCCGCCGCCCTGCTGACGGCCCTCGGTGTGCCGATCTTCGCGGCCTTGCTCGCCGGGGTCGTCCTGACCCTCGTCCTCGTCACGCCTTTGCCGCTCTTGACGCTGCAGCAGATCCTCTTCGGCGGGCTCGATGTCTATGCGCTGCTCGCCATTCCCTTCTTCGTCTTCGCCGGCGAGCTGATGGCGCGGAGCGGCATCGCCGACCGGCTCCTCGCCTTCGTCGAGGCGCTCTTCGGCCGCGTGCCGGGAGCGCTCGGGGTGGCGGCCATCGGCGGGTCGGCGCTGATCGGCACGATCTGCGGCTCGAGCGCTGCCGCCGTCGCCGCCGTCGGGCGGACCATGCACGGCCGGCTGGTCGAGGCGGGCTACGGGGTGCGCCGCTCGGTCGGGCTGATCACGGCCGGCGGGGCCATCGACATCGTCATCCCGCCAAGCATCGCCATGATCCTCTATGGCGTCGCCGCCGAGCAGTCGATCCCGCGCCTCTTCATCGCCGGCATCCTGCCGGGCCTGCTGATCGCCGCCCTGATGGCGGCCTACGTCACCGTCGTGGCACGGTGGCGGGGCATCCCGACGACCGGAAGCTTCGATCCGGCCCGGCTCTGGCGCGCCACGCGGGCGGCGATCCTGGCGCTCGCCATGCCGGTCTTCGTGCTGACCGGCATCTATGGCGGGTTCTTCTCGCCGACCGAGGCGGGCGGTTTTGCTGCGGCCTATGCCATTCTCGTCGGCGTTTTCGCCTATCGCACGCTGGGCATGGCCGAGCTTCTGGACGCCGCCGGCCGGGCTGCCGTGCTGACCGCCAAGATCATGATCGTGGTGGCGGCCGCGAGCGCCATCTCCTGGCTCCTGACGGTGCAGGGCGTGCCGCAGGCGATGACCGAAGCCGTGACGCAAGCGGGCCTCTCGCCGCTCGGCTTTCTCGTGCTCGTCAATCTCCTCCTGCTCGCCGTGGGGTGCGTGCTCGATCCGACCTCGTCGATCCTCGTACTCGCACCGCTCCTCGCACCCATCGCCGCCGGGCTCGGCATCGACCCGACCCATTTCGGCGTGGTCATGACGGTCAATCTCGCGATCGGCATGTTCACGCCACCCTTCGGCCTCAACATCTTCGTGGCCCAGGCGGTGACCGCCGTGCCGGCCGCCGTGATCTGGCGGGGCATCGTCCCCTTCCTCGCCGTCCAGCTCGTGGCCCTGGCGATCATCACCGCCGTGCCCGAGCTCTCGCTGCTGCTGACCAGGACGATGAACTGAGCCCTCAACCGGGAGTGAACGTCATGCGCATGCCGAGGAACCTGCTTCGAGCCCTCTTCCTGGCGCCTTGCCTCGTGGCGGCACCCTTCGCGGCCGAGGCGCAGAGCACGATGAAGCTCGCCAGTGCGACCATCAACGACGTGCAGCACGAGTGGCAGAAGGTCTTCGCCGCGGAGCTTGCCGAGCGGGTCGGTGACGCGGTGACCGTCGAGATCTACCCGGCGAGCCAGCTCGGCGCCATTCCGCGCATGGTCGAAGGCGTGCTGCTCGGCACGATCGAGGCCTTCACCACGCCGACCTCGTTCATGACCAATGTCGACCCGCGCTTTCAGGCCTATGACGTGCCGGGGCTCTTCCCGGGGCCCGAGGATGTCCGGGCCGCGATCCACGATCCCGAATACCGCGACCACATGGAAACGCTGTTCCTGGATTCGGGGCTCAGGATCATCGGCGCCATCTACAACAGCCCGACGGTGGTCCTCACGCGCACGCCGGCGCCGGGACTCGCCGATCTCGAGGGGCTGAAGATCCGCACCTTCGCCTCGCCCCTGCAGATGAAGCCGATGGAGGCGCTGGGAGCCATTCCGGTGCCGCTGGCCTTGAGCGAGATCGTGCCGCAGCTCCAGTCGGGCGGGCTCGACGGGATGCTGGCGGGCATGCCGATCCTCACCGCCTTCAAGTATTACGACGTCGCCAAATACGTGACCGACCTGAAGTTCGCCGAGATCGTCTCGGTCACGGTCGTCAACGAGGACTGGTTCCAGGCGCAGATGCCGGAGGTCCAGGCCGCCATCAGGGAAGCCGGCCGCGCCGCCGAGGAGGCGGTCTTCCCCTGGGGTGTCGAGAACGTGGCGCGCACCAATGACGTCTGGATCGAGAACGGCGGCGAGATCCTCGAGCTGGACGAGGCCGGGCGCGAGGAGATGGTCGCCCGCTTCGCCATCGTCACCGACGAGATCCTGAGCGCGGAGCCCGAGGTCCAGGCCGAGTACGAGCGCCTGGCCGAGCTGGTCGCTGCCGGGCGGAAGAACTAGCGATGCATGTCGGTGCAGGCGAGCCGGTCGCCCGCCGCCCGGCAGTCCAGCTCGATGCTGGCTGGCGCGGCGCCGGGGTTGCGGTCGAGCGGGATGGGGCTGCGCGTCTGCCAGCTCCGGCCCTCGAGCCCGCACCAGAGGGCCTCGACGGGCATGCGGTCGCCATGCTCGTTCAGGAGCAGCACGGCACCGCTTTCAGGATCGTGCCAGAGCTCGGCCAGGACGCGCTCGCCGGCTTCGGCCGTGCCGAGCTCAATGGAGAACCAGTGCGCCAGGGTGGCGGCACAGGTCATCGCCTCGTTGGCGAGATTGCGGGCGCTGAAGGCCTGCGGCGCCAACCTGTCCTCGGGCAGGTCGCCGCCGCCGGCAAGCGATGGCGCGGGGAGGAGCGCCGGGAGGCAGAGGACCACAGCTCTTCGGCAGGTTGACCACAAAGAAAACGGCAACGGAAAGGAGCGGAACATGATCAAGCGTCTGATGCAGGGGGCGGCTCTCGGGCTCGCCCTGGCGGTTGGAGGTGCTGTCGCGGCGAATGCCGTGCAAGTCAATGCCATCGCCATCCTGGTGCCCGAGGAAGGCACCGATTTCGGCTGGAACCAGCAGGGCGTCGACGCCGCGGTCGCGGCCGCCAACGCCACCGGGGTCGAGGTGATCAAGGCCGAGGGCCTGGGCTATGGCGACATCCGCCCGACGCTCCGCGAGATCGCGGCCGAGGGGGCGAGCCTGATGATCGCCCATGCCAGCGGCTACAACACGGCCGCACCGGAGATCGCCCAGGAGACCGGCGTGCCGGTCGCCATCGTCGACAGCCCGGACGCGCTGGTCCCCGGCCTCGTCGCCGACTACACGCTCTCCGGCCACGAGGGCGCCTATCTCGCCGGCGTGATGGCCGCCACCATGACCCGCACCGGCACGGTCGGCATCGTCGTCTCGGGCGAGCCGCCGTCCTGGAACTCGCAGTCGGCCGGCTTCGCCCAGGGCGTGCAGGCGACCAATCCCGACGTGAAGATCGTCTATGCCGTTATCGGCCCGGCCGCCTATGCCGACGCCGCCGGCGGCAACCGCGTCACCGCGGCGGTGATCGCGGCGGGTGCCGACATCATCTTTGGCCAGGGCAATGGCTCGAGCTTCGGCATGCTGCAGGCGATCGAGACCACGCCGGCGACCGATGGCGGCAAGGTGATGTTCATCGACGTGATCGGCGACAAGAGCTCGATCGACAAGGGCTACCTCCTGACCTCCGTGCTCTGGGACATGGCCCCGGTCTACACGGCGATGATCGAGGACCTGCAGAACGACACGTTCGGCACCAAGAGCTACGCCATCGGCCTCGCCGACGACAGCGTGCGGCTCCTGCAGACCGACAACATCCCGGCCAATGTCTGGGAGCAGGTGATGGCGGTGCGCCAGGAGCTGGTCGACGGCACGCTGGTGCTGGAGCCCGTCTTCGACGCCGACGGCGTGCGCTCGCTGGTCACCTCGGTGGCCGAGTGAGCTGAGGTTCGGGAGGGACGGTGCCGCACCGTCCCTCCCGCTCGACCTGATGCAGGCTGCCACAATGCCCGTCCGTTCGGCCCCGGCCACCGCACCCGTGGTGGAGCTCCTTGGCGTCACCAAGCGCTTTCCGGGCGTGCTCGCGGTCGACCGCGTCGACCTCGCCTTGCTGCCCGGCGAGGTGCATGCGCTGCTGGGCGAGAACGGGGCCGGCAAGTCGACGCTCGTCGCCATGCTCTCCGGGCTCGTCGAGCCCGATGCCGGGACGGTCCGGGTCGAAGGCCGGGAGCGGCGCATCGGCTCGCCCAGGGCCGCCCTGCAGCAGGGGATCAGCACCGTCTTCCAGCATGTCATGCTGGTGCCGACGCTCACCGTTCTGGAGAATCTCGTCCTCGGCATGAGCTGGTGGCGCCGCCCCGACCGGGCCGAACTGGAGCGGCGGCTGGCCGCGATCCGAAGCGAGTTCGGCATCACGCTCGATCTCGACCAGCCGACCGGTGAGCTCTCGCTCGGCGAGCAGCAGCAGATCGAGATCGTCCGGGCGCTGCTGCGCCAGAGCCGGGTCCTGATCCTTGACGAGGCGACCTCGATGCTGACGCCGAGTGGTGCCGACGAGCTCGGTGCGCTCATGCGCCGGCTGGTCAAGAGCGGCCTCGCCGTCGTCTTCATCACCCACAAGCTCGACGAGGCCTGTCGTTTCGGCGACCGCATCACCGTGCTCAGGCTCGGCCGCAAGGTCGGCGAGCTGGCGCCCGAGGGCCTAGCCGCCATGGACCAGGCGGCGGCCGTCGACGAGGTCGTGGGGCTCATGTTCGGCGACCGCAGCATCGCCGAAGCCCGCCCCACCCGACTCCGCAAGGCCGAGGGGGCGCCGATCCTCACTGTGCGCGGGCTGACGGTCACAGGGGCGACGCGGCTCGCCCGGGTCGACGACGTCTCCTTCGATCTCAGGCCGGGCGAGATCCTGGGCATCGCCGGGATCGACGGCAACGGACAGAAGCAGCTCGCCGAGGCGCTGGCCGGCCAGCGGACCGTGGCGACCGGCTCCATCACCCTCGATGGCCGGGACATCACCCGCGACAGCGTCGCCGAGCGCCGCCGCCTCGGGCTGCGCTACCTCACCGACGACCGGATCGGCGAGGGGGCGGTCGGCGGCTTCCCGGTCGCCACCAACACCGTGCTGAAGGAGATCGGTGCACCCCCTTTCTGGTCCGGCGGCATCGAGCGGCCGGGGCGGATAGCTTCCCATGCGCGCGAGCTGATCGACCGCTACGACGTGCGCACGCCGGACGAGACCACGCCGATCGGCCGGCTCTCCGGCGGCAACATCCAGAAGGTGCTGCTCGCCCGCGAGCTCTCGGGTGAGGCCCGGGTCGTCGTCTTCAACAAGCCGACCTACGGGCTCGACGTGCAGAACATCATGGCGTCGCGCAACCGCATCGCCGCCATCGCCGATGCGAGCCTCGCCGTGCTCCTGATCTCCACCGACCTCGAGGAGCTGCTCGACGTCGCCGACCGCATCGCCGTCATGGCGGCAGGCCGGCTCACCGGCATTGTCGCCAATGACGAGGGGGCGCGGGCACGGATCGGGGCGTTGATGATCGGCCGGGCGGCATGAGCGTCAGCCTCGAGACCACGCCGGGCGAGATCGGCGAGGCCGCACCCGGGCGGCACCGGGCGCTTGTTCACCTGGCGCTGGTGACGCTGGGGCCGATCCTCGCCGCCCTCGTCCTCTCCGGCCTCGTGCTCCTCGCCCTCGGCGTCGATCCGCTTGCCTATTACGGCTATGTCGCCCAGCGCGGGCTCTTCTCCTGGCTCGGGCTGCAGCAGACCCTGACCCGCATGGCGCCGCTGCTCTGCCTCGCGGCGGCGCTCATCGTAGCCTTTCGCGCCGGCATCTGGAATCTCGGCATCGACGGGCAGTTCCTCCTGGGTGCCATGACCTCGGCTGCCCTGGCACCTTTCCTGATCACCGTCCTGCCGGCCGGGGCGACGCTCCTCGTGGCGGCCGCGGGTGCCGCGCTGGTCGGTGCGGTGTGGTCGCTGCTGCCGGCGCTGCTCCGCGCCTACCAGCAGGTCAACGAGATCATCACCACGCTGATGATGACCTTCCTCGGCGTCTCCTTCGCCAATCTCCTCGTGAAGCTGGTCTTCCTCGATCCCGGCACGACCGTGCCGCAGACCCGCACCCTGCCGGTGGCGGACCGGCTGCCGACCCTCTTCGGCACCACCATCTCGGGCGGGCTGGTGCTCGGGCTCGTGGCGGTCGTCGTCGTGCACCTCGTGATGACCCGGACGGCCTTCGGCCTGAAGCTTCGGACGGTCGGCGAGAACCCGCAGGCCGCGCACCATGCCGGGCTCGACGTGCCGCTCTTGACGGTCGCCGTCTTCGCCATCTCGGCGGCGCTGGCCGGGCTTGCCGGGGGCATCGAGATCCTCGGCGTGCACGGCAATCTCCGGGCCGACTGGAACCCGGCCTACGGCCTCGCGGTGATTCCGCTCGTCTTCCTCGCCCGCTTCAACGGCTTTGCCGCGATCGTCTTCGTCTTCTTCTATTCGGCCCTGATGATCGGCGGCGAGAGTGCTGCCCGGCGGATCGGGGTGCCGCACTACTTCACCCTCGTCCTCGTCGCCAATCTCCTCATCCTCCTGGCGCTGGCCGAGTATCTCGACCACCGCCGCCGGCAGCGGGCGGGCTGATGGAAGCGCTCCTGACCGCGGCCTTCCTCACGGCACTCCTCGCCGGGGCCGTCGCGGCCGGCGTGCCGCTGCTGCTTGCCGGGCTCGGCGAGCAGATGTCGGAGAAGGCGGGGGTCCTCAATATCGGCATCGAGGGCATGATGCTGATGGGGGCGTATCTGGGCTTTCTCGTGGCCTTCGAGAGCGGCAACGTGGCGCTCGGCTTCGTCGCCGGGATGGCCGGCGGGATGGCCGTGGCGCTCTTCATGGCGATCCTCTGTGTTGGGCTCGGGCTCAACCAGATCGTCATCGGCATCGGCCTGACGCTCGGCGTCGAGGGGCTCACGGCCCTCCTTCACCACTTCCAGTTCAGCACGACATATCCGCGCCTCGCCGCCGCCTGGCGGCTGCCCGTGCCGGGCCTCGTCGAGCTGCCGGTCATCGGCCCCGCCCTCTTCGACCGGCACCCACTCGTCTATCTGGCCTTCCTCCTCGTCCCGCTTCTCGCATGGCTCTACCGGCGGACGGCGCTCGGCCTGACGCTCAGGGCCGCCGGCGAGAAGCCGGCCGCCCTCGATGTTGCCGGCATCGACGTCCAGACGGTGCGCTTTCTCGCCGTGCTCTTCACGGGGGCCATGGCCGGGCTCGGCGGTGCCTTCATGGCCAATGTCGCGGCCGGCATCTTCATCCCCTTCATGACCGGCGGGGCCGGGTTCATCGGCATCGTGCTCGCCATGCTGGCGCGCGGCCGGCCGGCCTGGGTGCTGATCGGGGCGGTCATCTTCGGCGGTGCGCTGTCGCTCACCACGGCACTCCAGGTCGCCGGGCTCAACGTGCCGACCGACCTCATCCAGATGCTGCCCTTCGCCGCCGTGATGGCGGTGCTCGTCCTCTACGGCCGCAAGGCACGCCTGCCGGCTGCCCTAGGCCTGCCCTATGTTCGCGGTGCCAGATAGCGGCCGAATCGCAAAGGAGCTCACCCATGACGGACACCAAGGTCTACCTGCTCGACGGCGGCTCGCTCGTCCTCGACGGCTACCACGTCTTCTGGAACAAGGGCCCCGGCGGCGAGGTCCGCTTTCCGGTCTACTCGATCCTGATCGAGCACGCCGAGGGCCGGATCCTGGTCGATACCGGCTACGACTTCGACCACGTCATGAAGGTCCTGCCCTTCGAGAAGCCGATCCAGTCGAAGGACCAGACGATCCCGGGTGCCCTGAAGCTGCTCGGCCTCGAGCCGAAGGACATCGACGTCGTGGTCAACTCGCATTTCCATTTCGACCATTGCGGCGGCAACAGGTATTTCCCGCACGCGAAGAAGATCTGCCACAAGCAGGAACTCGCCCAGACCTGCGCGCCCGAGCCCTTCGAGGTGCTGGGCTATTCCGACCTCGCCTTCTCGGTCGAGGCCTGCGAGGCGCGCGGCATGACCGACCAGATTCCCGAAGGTGCCACGCGCGAGAACACGACGTTCGAGCTGGTCGACGGCGATCCCGAGATCGCGAAAGGGGTCCGGCTAATCCACACGCCCGGCCACGCCATCGGCAATTGCAGCCTGATGGTCGAGTTCCAGAAGAGGAAGCCCATCCTCTTCACCATCGACGCCTCCTACACGAAGAAGAGCCTCGAGCTGCTCTGTCAGGCGAGCTTCCACATCGATCCCGTGGCCGGCGTCGCCTCGATGAAAAAGCTGAAGAAGATCGCCGAGGAGACGGGTGCTGAGCTCATGTTCAGCCACGACATGGAGCAGTTCGAGACCTACAAGAAGGCGCCCGGGTTCTACGGCTGAAGGGGAGGGCGGTCATGCGCTACGCCACGACGAGACGGCCGGTCCTGACCCTGACGGCGGGGCCGGTCGATGCCTATCCCGAGGTCCTGCAGGCGCTCGGCACCACCGTGCTCTACGATTTCGACCCGGCCTTCCTCGCCCATTACGAGAAGGTGGCGAAGAAGGCGCAAGCCGCGATGGGCACAGGCGGCGTGCCGACCATCCTGCACGGCGA
>JAUIID010000129.1 GCA_030431615.1 Alphaproteobacteria bacterium | reverse complement strand
CCCGCTACATGCTGAACACGCTGATGCTGGTCACCATGACCCTCGCCGGCCAGCTCGTGATCAGCACGCTCGCCGCCTTCGCCTTCGCGAGGCTAGAGTTCCACGGCCGCGACCTTCTCTTCTTCCTGGTCCTCGTCCAGCTCATGATCACGCCGGACGTGCTGCTCGTGGAGAACTACCGCATCGTCAGCAGCCTCGGCATCCTCGACACCATCCTCGCCATCGGCCTGCCCTACATGGCCTCGGCCTTCGGCATCTTCCTCCTGCGTCAGACCTTCAAGACCGTGCCCAAGGAGCTCGACGACGCCGCCCGGATCGAGGGCTGCACGACGCTCGGCATCCTCTGGCGCGTCTACGTCCCCCTCGCCCGGCCGATCTACGTCGCCTTCGGCCTCGTCTCGGTCAGCTTCCACTGGAACAATTTCCTCTGGCCGCTGATCGTCACGAGCTCCGTCGAGACCCGCCCGGTGACCGTCGGCCTGCAGGTCTTCGCCTCGGTCGACCAGGGCATCGACTGGTCGGTGATCTCGGCCGCCACGCTCATCACCTCGGCCCCGCTGCTCGTCGCCTTCCTTCTCTTCCAGCGCCAGTTCGTGCAAAGCTTCATGCGGGCCGGCATCAAGTAGGCGGGAGGGAGCATCATGCAGGACAGGCAGCAGGGCGGCGAGCGGCCGCGGCGCCCGGCGGCGGAAGCCATCCCCCGGCTCGACGCCGGGCTCGGCGATCTCTGGTGGTGGTTCATGGCGCGCGGCGTGCTCGCGGCGCTCCTCGGCCTCGCCCTCCTCGTCTGGCCGAACTGGAGCGTCGAGGTGCTGGCGGTGGTGCTGGGCTTCTTCCTCCTGATCGACGGCGTCGCCGGGCTGGTCGGCACGATGCGCGCCCGGCAGACCGCCGTGAGCCTCACCCCCGCCCTGATCAGCATCGTCGTCGGCGGCATCCTCCTGCTCTGGCCCGGGGCGACGCTTAGGATGCTCCTGATCGTCGTCGGCATCTGGGCGATCGCCTCCGGCGTCGGCTACCTCATGGCGGGGCGCGGCAACGCCTCCGTCGCCCAGGCCAATGGCCATCTCAAGACCATCGGCATCGCGGTGACGCTGATCGGCCTCATCCTCGTCTTCTGGCCCGGCACCGGCATCGTCACCGTCGCCTGGGTGCTCGCCGCCGCCGCCTTTATCATCGCCCTGGTCCTGCTCTTCGTCGCCCTGCGGCTGAAGCGGCTCAAGGACCGGATTGGAGCACAAGCCTGACCATGCGCTACACCGGACCGATCCTCGACGCCCACCACCACCTCTGGGACCTGAAGCTCGAAAAGCACCCCTGGCTGCTGCCCCAGGCCGGCCGCCGCAAGATCTTCGGCGACACGACACCCCTCTACCGGAACTACCTGCCGGACGACCTCGAGCGCGACGCCGCCGGCCTCGACCTCGTGGGCTCGGTCCACATCGAGGCGAGCTGGGACCGGAGCGATCCCGTCGGCGAGACGCGCTGGATCGCCGGCCTCAAGGAGCGCCACCGCCTGCCGACGGTCGCCGTCGTCCGCGCCCCGCTCGACGATCCCGGCGTCGGCGCCGTGCTCGAAGCCCAGTGCGCCTTCGACTTCGTCCGCGGCGTGCGCTTCATCCTGAGCTGGCACGAGGACCCGGAGAAGCGTTTCGTCGAGCGCCCGGACTACATGACCGACCCGCAATGGCTCGCCGGCTTCGCCCTGCTCCGGGAGTTCGGCCTCTCCTTCGACATGCTCATCTTTCCAGGCCAGCTCCGCGATGCGGCGGCGCTCGCCGACCGCTTTCCGGAGACCACCATCATCGTCAACCACGCCGGCAGCCCGATCGATCGCGCCGCGGCCGACATGGCAAGCTGGCGGCGCGGGCTGAAGGAGCTGGCGAAGCGGCCGAACGTCCGCCTCAAGATTTCCGACCTCTGCGCCTACGACCACGACTGGACGCTCGAGAGCCTCCGGCCCGTGGCCCTCGACTGCCTCGACGCCTTCGGGCCGGACCGCGCCATGTTCGCCTCCGACTTCCCGGTGGCCGGGCTGCATACCGGCTACGCCGAGATGTATGCCGCCTTCGCCGACATCGTGCAGGACCTGACCGCGGCGGAGCAGCGGGCCCTCTTCCACGACAATGCCGTGCGCGACTACCGGATCGACAAGTCGGATTCGCGACCTTAGCATATCGTCATACAAACTGCCGGGAAGGCCGGCGAAACCGGGGGAAGCATCCATGTCGAGCAGCCTGAAGCTGGCGCTGTCCAGCGCCGCCTGCGCCATTGCACTGACTGCCATGAGCACGGCCACCAGCACGCCGGCACATGCGCTCGCCAAGTGCATGACCGGCGAGCGCGAGGCGCCCTACACCATCGGCTGGGCCAACATCTACTCGATCCCGACCTGGATGAAGCAGACCCAGGGCACCATCGAGGACGTGTTCAACCAGCTCAAGGAGCAGGGCCTGACGGACGAGTTCGTCGTCACCGACGCCGAGGGCAACGCCAACACGCAGATCACCCAGATCCAGTCGATGATCGACGCCGATGTCGACGGCATCGTCGTCATCGCCGGCTCGTCGACCGCCCTCGACCGCGTCATCGCCCAGGCCTGCGAGAAGGGCATCGCCGTCATCAATGTCGACAGCCTGGTCGAGACCGACGAGATCACCGCCAAGGTCAACACCGATTCCAACATGTGGGGCAAGCTCGCCGCCGAATGGATGGTCGAGCAGCTCGGCGGCGAGGGCAAGATCATCATCATGAACGGCCCCGCCGGCGTCTCGGTCAGCGAGGACCGCCGGGCCGGCGCCACCCCGGTGCTCGAGGCCAATCCCGGCATCGAGGTCCTGACCGAGACCAACACCCCCTACAACGCCGCCCCTGCCCAGGAGGCGATGACCAGCCTGCTCTTCCAGTACCCGGAGATCGACGGCATCCTCAGCTTCGGTGGTGCCCTCACCGCCGGCGCCATCCTCGCCATGGATCGCCAGGGCCGCGACGTGCCGCCGAGCTCCGGCGAGAACTACCGCCAGTTCCTCGAGCTCTGGAGCGAGAAGGGCTTCCCCGGCTGGGCCACCATGCAGCCCAACTGGCTGGGCGGGCTCGGCGTCTACGCCGCCGTCAAGGCGCTGCAGGGCGAGGACATCGCCGCCTTCGTCGAGGTGCCGCTGCCGATCATCACCGACGAGAACCTCCCCGAATACCTGGCCCGCGCCGAGGACTTCCCGGCCGACGGCTACATCTACTCGCCCTACGATCTCGCCCTCTTCGACGAGATCCTCGGCCTCAAGTAATCGGTCCGGCGGCGAGCAGCGGTAAATGATGTCGGCACCGCTGCTCGCGGCCAGGGGCCTCGTCAAGCGCTTCTTCGAGAACACCGTCCTCGACGGCGTCTCGATCGAGATTCACCCAGGCCGCGTCCATGCGCTGCTCGGCGAGAACGGTGCGGGCAAGTCGACGCTCATCAACCTGCTCTCGGGCGTGCTTCGCCCCGATGCCGGCAGCATCGCCATCGACGGCACCGAGCATAGCTCCCTCACCCCCGCCCTCGCCCGCGAGCTCGGCATCGCCGTCGTCCAGCAGGAGCTGAGCCTCGCCCCCAATCTCTCCGTCGCCGAGAATATCGTCATGGGTGCCGTGCCCCGCCGCGGCCCCTTCACTGATTATGCGAGGCTGGCCGCCGAGGCCGGCCGGCTCTGCCAGCGGCTCGGCCTCGACATGCCCCTCGACACCCCGGTCGACCGGATCTCGCTCGGCCGGCGCCAGCTCATCGAGATCGCGAAGGCCCTCTACCGCCGGCCGCGCCTCTTGATCCTCGACGAGCCCACCTCCTCGCTCACCGGCCACGAGGTGCGCATCCTCTTCGGCCTGCTCCGCGAGCTGCAGGCCGACGGCGTCGCCATCCTCTACATCTCCCACCGGCTGAACGAGGTGCTGGAGCTCTGCGACTGGGTCACCGTCCTGCGCGACGGCCAGCGCACGGCCGACCAGGCCCTCGACGGCAGCGACCCGGCGAGCCTCGTCCGGCTGATGGTCGGCCGCGAGCCGGGCGACCTCTTCCCGCCGCGCCCGACCCACAGCCCGGGCGGGACCGCCATCGCCGTCCGGGGCCTCGTCGCCGAGGGTGTTTCCGGCGTCGATCTCGAGCTCCGCTACGGCGAGATCCTGGGCATTGGCGGCCTCCTCGGCCAGGGCCAGGAAGAGACCCTGCGAGCCCTCTTCGGCGACCAGCAGGCGAAGGCGGGCGAGATCAGCCTCGCCGGCGAGGTGCAGCGCCGCCTCACGCCGATCCGGGCGATCGAGGCCGGCATCGTCTACGTGCCGGCGGATCGCAAGCGCGAGGCGGTGCTTCTGCCCCTGTCGATCCGCTTCAACCTCACCTTGCCATCGCTCCGCCGCCTCGCCCGGCGCGGCCTGCGCCGCCTCCAGGACGAGGCCCGGACCGCCACGGACGCCATTCGCGACTTCGCCATCCGCGTCGCCGACCCGGCCCAGCCCACGCTCTATCTCTCCGGCGGCAACCAGCAGAAGGTCGCCATCGCCCGCTGGCTGCCGCTTGGCCCCCGCATCCTCCTCCTCGACGACCCGACCCGCGGCGTCGATGTCGAGACCAAGCGCGAGATCTACCTTCGCCTGCGCCAGATGGCGGCCGATGGCGTCGCCATCGTGCTCTCGAGCTCCGATACGCTCGAGCTGATCCACGTGGCCGACCGGGTCGCCGTCTTCCGCGCCGGCCGGGTCGTCGCCAACCTCGAGCGGGACCAGCTCTCCGAGGAAGCCATCGTCGCCGCTTCCCTCGGCATCGAGCAGGGGCTCGCCGCATGAGCGGGCTCGCCCTGCATCTCCGCCTCCTCTGGCAGCGCAATGCCGGGCTCTACGGCCTCTATCTGCTGCTCCTCGCTTTGCTCGCCGTCTATGCCTGGCTGCATCCGGGCCTGCTCAGCGTCGCCGGCGTCGCCCGCTTCACCCAGAACTGGTTCCCCATCGCCGTCGTCGCCCTCGCCCAGACCCTGATCATGCTGATGGGCGGCATCGACCTCGCCATCGGCGCCACGGTCAGCCTCGGCTGCGTGCTCGCCGCGAGCTGGATCGGCGACAGCTATGGCGGCGCGGCCCTCGGCATCACGCTCGCCGTCAGCGTCGGTGCCGTGATCGGCGGCACGGTCGGCGCCATCGTGGCGCTCTTGCGCATCCCGGCCATCGTCGTGACCCTCGCCGCCTCCTTCATCATCGGCGGCATCGCCCTCCTCGTCATGCCGCGCCCCGGCGGCCACGTCCCGGCCTGGCTCTCCGACGGCCTCGCCGGCGAGACGCCGACCGCCCTCGTGCTCCTCCTCTGCCTGCTCGTCGCCTGGCGCATCCTGCAGGCCACGCCTTTGGGCCAGGACATCAACGCCGCCGGCAACAACCCGCACGGCGCCTTCCGGAGCGGCGTCAACGTCGCCCGGGCGCGCATCGTCGCCTACGCCATCTCCGGCGCCCTCTCCGCCTTCGCCGGGGTCTATGTGGCAGCCCAGACGGGCTCCGGCGATCCGATCATCGGGGCACCCTTCATCCTCGACTCGATCACCGCAGCCGTGCTCGGCGGGGTCGGCTTCCTCGGCGGCATCGGTGCCTTTCGCGGCGCCATCGCCGGCAGCCTGCTGCTCGCCGTCATGATCAACGTCATGTTCTTCCTGGGCTTCCCGCCGGTCGCCCAGTACATCGCCAAGGGCCTCATCATCGTCGTCGCGATGGGCCTGCGCCTGCTGCGGGAGCGCTGAGCCAATGCTCGCGAGCCTGAAGCGCCTCCCCGGAGCCGGCTGGCTCATCCATCCGGTAACCCTCGTCTATCTCGTCGTCATCGCCATCTGGATCATCGCCGGCATCATGAAGCCGGGCTTCGCCCAGGTCGGCCACCTTCGCTACCTGCTCGAGCTCGCCGCCGTGATCGGCATCGCCGCCGCCGGCCAGACGCTGGTCATCATCGCCGCCGGCATCGACCTCTCGGTCGCCGCCGTCATCACCTTCGCCGCCATCCTCACCCCCATCGTCTCGGCCGGCTGGGACCCCACCGGGCTCACCGGCATCCTCGTCGTGCTCGCCATCACCACGGCCATCGGTGCCGTCAACGGCGTCGGCGTCGTGCTGCTGCGCGTCCACCCGCTCATCATCACCCTTGCCACCGCCACCATCCTGCAGGGCTCGCTCCTGCTCATCGCCGGCGGCAGCGCCATCTCGACCACCAATCCCGCCGTCGTCTGGCTCGGCAACGAACGGCTCTGGGGCTTTCCCGTCACCATCCTCACCTGGCTCGTCGTCGCCGCCGCCACGCTCGTCGTCCTGCACCGCACCGTGCTCGGCAGCTGGCTCTACGCCATCGGCACCAATCCCCGCGCCAGCCGCCTCGCCGGCGTCGATGCCCCCCTCACCCTGATCACCGCCTACGCCATCTCCGGCGCATCGGCCGGCCTCGCCGGGCTCCTGCTGCTCGGCATGAACCGCCAGGGCTATGTCGGCATCGGCGAGCCCTATCTGCTCGGCACCATCGCCGCCGTCGTGGTCGGCGGCACCTCGATCCTCGGCGGCCGCGGCAGCTATCTCGGCACCATCGCCGGCGCCATCCTGCTGGTCACCCTCACCGCCCTGATCACCGTGGTCAACGCCTCCCCTGGCCTGCGCATGATCCTCTTCGGCGGCCTCGTCCTCGCCATGCTGCTGATCGCCGGCCGGGTGCAGGAGACGAGGTAGCGACCCTCCCGGGCGCCGGGGGTAGCCTCGGCGAGCGAACTGCCGTAGCTTCGCAGCAGGACCAATGCCGGGATACGCAGCCGGCGCACCTATCGGCTGAGAAGTGGCCGCCCCCGGCGCCATCCATTCAGCGGTCACGCGACCCGCACGGGGAATGCGCCCGATGACCGACTGGACTGATGCCAATCTCAATATCGACAGCGTCTACACGCCGAACACCGGCCCTGAGAACGGCAATTACAATTACATCTGGCGAGCAGCGTGGCCACCGAACGACAATACGTACACTTGGACATATTTCCTCAATAATAATACCCACATCGTCGGCTTCATCGAAGATCATCCACTCGAAGGCAAGATCGGCAATCTAAACGAGCCCAATGATGTCCGCTACTACATAACCAACGGCTGGCCGAGCAATATCCCGTTCAGCGGCCTGAAAGAGCCGCTGGCCGAGATGGGCACCGTGCTCACGCACGACAACATCACCGCCGGCAAGCACGAGGACTGGCTCTTTCCTGGTCCCGGCAACGACCGTGTCGACGGCAATGCCGGCGCCGACTTCATCGCCGGCGGATCGGGCAACGACCTGATCCTCGGCGACGTGCACGGCGATATCCTCTATGGCGACGGCTTCAACGCGCCCGTCGTCCTGGACAAGAACTTCGAGAACCAGGTGTTCACCTGGGAGTTGCCGACCAAGCCCGACACCACCGTCGTCGACGGCAACGACCAGATGAACGGCGGGCCGCGCGGGCAAGGCTGGACCGACGTGCTGACCGGCGGTGGCGGCGCCGACGCGTTCTATCTCAGCTACACCGACACCGACTCGACCAACAGCGGCACCGGCTTCTGGAGCGCCTGGGCCGATCAGTATGCCGGCGACGTGGGTGAGAACGCGGCCAAGGCCGGCGTCGACCAACTGGCGGCAGCGGCCGCCGCGGACTTCTTCGAGTCCCTCGCCGGCTCGATGCTGCTCGGCGGCCTCGACACCGCCGTCGGCGACCTCGCTAGCGACGGCATCAAGCTGCTGCTCGGCATGGACAAGTCCGCCACGCCCAAGCCCGACGGCGAGGACGTGATGGTCGTCACCGACTTCGACCCGCGCGAGGACGTGCTCTTCCTGCCGGTGCCGACGGCCGACCAGAACAATCCCGCCACCACTCTCACCTCGACGCCAACCTACTTTTCCGAGAACGGCGCCGGCGCCAACGGCCAGACCGGCTGGGGCATCGAGTTCACCAAGGGCACCGGAAACACCGTCTTCGCCGAGGTCTTCCTCGCGCAGGACTTCCTCGACGCCTTCGGTGTCACCGAAAGCAGCGAGTTCGCGAATGACTTCATCCACGACGTCTTCGACACCTCGCTGGTGATCGACGAGAACGGCGTGCAGGAGCAGCAGAACGTCTATCCCTTCCCCACCGATCCCGCCGCCTATGCCGACGGCGTGGTGCCCGTCGTCGCCGACTCGCCGATCGCGTTCGCGGCGCCGAGCGGCACGACCACCAGGGTCTTCGGCGCCTTTGGCGGCCTCTCCTTCCTCGCCCCCACCACCACGACCACCGGGGTCTATGTCAGCGGCACCAACCAGGGCGACATCCTGAACGTCAATCCCGCCAGCTTCGACCCGGCGGAGGCGACCTCCAGCGGTCATCTCACCAGCGAAACCTCGCTCGTCATGGGGTTCGCCGGCAACGACATCATCCTCGGCGGCAACGGCATCGACGTCATCCACGGCGGCGACGGCGACGACTGGATCTACGGCATCGGCCACGAGGCGGTGGAAACCGTCGAGACCTTCGCCGGCGACGCCGGCGACGACCTCATCTATCTGGGCTGGACCTCGATGTCCGCCCTGGTCGACGGCGGCGACGGCACGGACACGGCCTCCTTCGTCTATGTCGACGGCACGGTGACGGCCGACCTCAGGACGGTCACGACCGACCCGCTGAACGACCCCAACGCCAACAGCACCGACGATGCCGACACGCTGGTCAGCAACTACGCACTGACCAACATCGAGAACCTCGGCGGCAGCAACAACGCCGACAAGCTGACCGGCGACGCCAACGCCAACATCCTCCAGGGCAATGCCGGCAGCGACACGCTCGCCGGCGGCGGCGGCAGCGATACCGCGAGCTACGCCGACAACAGCGGCAAGGTCGTGGTCGCCATCGCCGCCGGCACCGCCCGGGAATACGGCGCCAATGGCGGCTCCCAGGCCGGCACCGTCGTCTCGACCGACAGTCTCGCCGGCATCGAGAACGCCACGGGCTCGGCCTTCGCCGACAGCCTGACGGGCGACGCCAGCGACAACATCCTCCAGGGCAATGCCGGCAGCGATGCCATCAACGGCGGCAGCGGCACCGACACCGCGTCCTATGCCGCCAACAGCGGCAAGGTCACGGTCGACCTCGCCGCCGGGACCGCCAGCGAATACGGGCCCAAGGGCAGCTCGACGGCCGCGACGGTCGTCTCCACCGACACGCTCACGAGCATCGAGAAGGTCATCGGCTCGCCCAACGACGACAGCCTCACCGGCAGCGACGGCGACGACACGCTCACCGGCAATGCCGGCAACGACACGATCTCGGGCGGCGCCGGCCACGACACCGTCGACTTCGCCGACGGCGCATCGGGCATCCATGTCGATCTCTGGAAGGAGATCGACGGCGAACGGGTCGGCCAGTGGATCGACGCCTTCGGCGGCTCGGACACGGTCGATCGCGCGTCCATCGAGGCCTATCGCGGCACCTCGGCCGCCGATTTCATGCAGGGCGATGGCGGCGGCCGTACCAACGCCCTTTCCCTCGCACGGTTCTACGGCGAGGGCGGCGACGACACGCTCTACGGCAGTGGCCTTGACGACATGCTGGACGGCGGCGACGGGGACGATGCGCTGTTCGAGTTCGGCGGCAACAACCAGCTAAATGGCGGCAACGGCACGGACACGGTCTCCTATGCCGGCTATGACGGCAAGATCGATGCGGATCTCGCGGCCGGCACGGTGGAGAAATACGGTCCGGCCGGCAGCTCACAAGCGAACATGGTGGTCTTCACCGACACGCTTGCCAGCATCGAGAAGATCATCGGCTCGCCCTACGACGACAGCCTGGTCGGCGACCATCGCGCCAATCTCGTCGATGGCGGCGACGGCGTCGACTGGCTCTATGGCGGCAATGGCGATGACATCCTCGTCTCCGGCGCCGGCATCGCCGACGTCGCCTATGGCGGCGCTGGCGCCGACACCCACGTCTTCGGCACCGAGCTCGCCAATGGTATCCGCGAAACCGACATCATCCAGGATTACGATCCACTGGAGGACCTCATCGACCTCGGCGGCAGCGAGATCGTGGCCCATGTCGAATCCACCGCCTCCGTCGTCCTCTGGGCCGGCGCCGATCAGGACGTGATTGTCATCAATGGTGCGAGTACCCTCGACATCATTGCTTTCCTCGAGGGCACGCTGAACCAGGAGTCCGTCGCCTGAACCAATCGCGTGCTCGGCGGGTTGCCGCAACTCGCGTGGTCAGATTGAAGTATCCACAGTTTGAGCGGTGTCCAATTCCGTGGTAGCCTGCATCTCGCAGATGCTGATATTGCCGGCGTCGCGGGACACAAGACCAGAATGAAGGCGCGCCGGAAGGGGTAGCTTACCCCAACTGGGAGGCGCGCACGATGACCAACTGGACCGACGCCAACAACAACCTCACCGGCAATCTGCTCTACCGGCCGAACTACGGACCGGACGACGAGTCCCCTGCCAGCTTTGTCTGGCGGGCGTTCTGGCCGCCTGACGACAATACGTACACCTGGATGTACTATCTCACGACCCGTGAAGATGTCATCGGCTTCGTCCAGGACGACCCGTTCGGCGACAACTTCCTCGACACCACCGACATCGACACCCGCTACTATGTGACCAACGGCTGGCCCAGCGACATATCGTATGTGGTCGACGGCCAGCAGTTGCAGGCCCTGGGCACAGTGCTCACCCATGACAACGTCACCGGCGGCAAGCACGAGGACTGGATCTTTCCCGGCCCCGGCAATGACCGCGTTAACGGCAATCCCGGCGCCGACTTCATCGCCGGCGGGTCCGGCGACGATTTGATCCTCGGCGACGTGCATGGCGACATCCTCTATGGCGACGGCTTCGATGCGCCAATCGTCAAGGCCGAGAGCTTCGAGGATCAGCCCTTCAAATGGTTCCTGCCGACCGAGGTCGACCCCAACGTCGTCGACGGCAACGACCAGATGCTCGGCGGGCCGCGCGGCCAGGGCTGGACGGACGTTCTCACCGGCGGGGGCGGTGCCGACGCCTTCTACCTGAGCTACACCGACACCGATTCGAGCAGCGACGGCACCGGCTTCTGGAGCGTCTTCGCCAACCAGTATGCCGGCGACATCGGCCAGAACGCGGCCAAGGCTGGCGTCGACATGCTGGCGGCAGCGGCGGCCGGCGAGTTCTTCGAGTCCCTTGCCGGCTCCATGCTGCTCGGCGGCCTCGACACCGCCGTCGGCGACATCGCCCGCGATGGCCTGAACCTGCTCCTCCACATGCACCAGTCGGCCACGCCGCAAGCCACGGGCGAGGACGTGATGGTCGTCACCGACTTCGACCCGCGCGAGGACGTCCTCTTCCTGCCCCTGCCGACCGTCGATCAGGACAACCCGGCGACGACCCTGACCTCGACACCGACCTACTATTCGGAAAGCGCCACAGGCGCCAACGGCCAGACCGGGTGGGGCATCGAGTTCACCAAGGGCACGAGCAACGCCATCTTCGCCGAGGTCTTCCTCGCCCAGGACTTCCTCGACGCCTTCGGCATCACCGAAAGCAGCGAGTTCGCCTTCGACTTCATCCACGACGTCTTCGACAACTCGCTGGTCATCGACGACCAGGGCGTGCAGGAGTCGCAGAACGTCTACCCGTTCCCGACCGACCCCTCGGCCTACGCCGACGGCGTCGTCCCGGTGGTGGCCGATACACCGATCCCGTTCACCGCGCCCAGCGGCACCACGACCAGGGTCTTCGGCGCCTTCGGCGGGCTTTCCATGGTGGCACCGACCACGACGACCACAGGCGTCTACGTCGCCGGCACCAACCAGGGCGACATCCTCAACGTCAACCCCGCCAGCTTCGATCCGGCCACCGCCACCTCGAGCGGCAATCTCACGAGCGAGACGTCGCACGTCATGGCGTTCGACGGCGACGACATCATCCTCGGCGGCAACGGCATCGACCTCATCCATGGCGGCGACGGCGACGACTGGATCTACGGCATCGGTCACGAGGGGGTGGAGACCGTCGAGACCTTTTCGGGTGATGACGGCAACGACCTGATCTATCTCGGCTGGACCTCGATGTCGGCCGTGGTTGATGGCGGCGACGGTACCGACACCGCGTCCTTCGTCTACGTCAACGGCACGGTGACCGCCGATCTCGCGACGGCCAGCACGAACCCGCTGGACGGCCCGAACGCCACCAGCACCAACAAGGCCGACAGCCTGGTCAGCAACTATGCGCTGATGAACGTCGAGAATCTCGGCGGCACCGAGAACGCCGACAAGCTGACCGGCGACGCGAACGACAACGTCATCCAGGGCAATGCCGGCAGCGACATCCTCGACGGCGGTGGTGGCGCCGACACCGCCTCCTATGCCGACAATGAAGGCAAGGTGGTGGCCGATCTCGCCCAGGGCACCGCACAGGAGTTCGACAGCGCTGGCAGTCTCGCCTCGACCGACACGCTCACCGGGTTCGAGAACCTCATCGGCAGCCCCTTCGACGACACGCTCACCGGCGACGGCAACGACAACACGCTCGACGGCGGTGCCGGCAACGACACGCTCGACGGCGGTGGCGGCACCAACACACTCTCCTACGCCGTCAATGTCGGTGCGGTCACGATCGACATCGACGGTGGCATCACCACGGAGAACGGCGCCGCGGGCAGCGGCAACACAGACGTCTCCACGGACACGTTCCAGGGGTTCCAGGGCTTCGTCGGATCACCGTTCGACGACGAGTTCAGGTACTTCTCCCCTGCCGGTCGCGTCTTCAACGGCGGCGGCGGCATCGACACCGTGTACTTCGGCGGCACGGGCGATGGGGTCACCGTCGACCTCGCCAACGGCATCGCCACCGACAACGGTTCCGGCAAGTCGGACACGCTGGCCTCGATCGAGAACGTCGAGGGAACCGATGGTCCCGATAGCTTGACGGGTGACGGCAACGCCAACCGGCTGCGCGGCTTCGACGGCAACGACGTGCTGATCGGCGGCGCCGGCGACGACAAGATCATCACCAATGACGGGATGAACAAGGTGACACCCGGCGCCGGCGCCGACACCGTCGATCTGACCCAGAGTGCGACGGAGCAGGCCGACTACCAGTCGAACTCGGTCGCCGGCACCGCCGCCGAGTGGAACGGCGATGTCATCGAGCACATGGGCTACACCGACTTCCTCACCGTGCAGGGTTGGTCGGAGATGGCAACGCTGACGAACACGGGCTCCACCGTGGTCGAGGTAGAACTCGAATCGACCAGCACGTTCGAGATCTCGGTCCCGGTGTTCAGCACCTCGGACCTCGTCCAGCAGCTCAGTGGCGGCAACCTCGTCCTCAGCTACAAGGCCGCCTCGCTCGACAGTGACGCCGTCGCCGCCCATTTCACCTCGCCGACCCCGATCACCGACGGCGGCGCCGCGACTGCCGAAGACGACCTCATCGTCGGCTCAGGCCATCCGGACCGGCTCAGCGGCCAGGCCGGCGACGACATCATTCACGGCCTCGCCGGCGCGGACGCGCTCACCGGCGACGGCGGCGACGACGTCCTCTTCGGTGGCGACGGCAATGACTGGCTCTATGGCGGCAACGGCAACGACATCCTCGTCTCCGGCGCCGGCATCGCCGACGTCGCCTCAGGCGGAAGCGGCGCCGATACCCACGTCTTCGGCGACGAGCTCGCCAACGGCATCAGCGAGACCGACATCATCCAGGACTACGATCCGCTCGAGGACCTCATCGACCTCGGCGGCAGCGAACTCGTCGCCCACGTGGAATCGGCAAGCTCGGTGGTCCTCTGGGCCGGCGCCGATCTCGACGTCATCATCGTCAATGGTGCGACCAGCCTCGACAGCATCGGCTTCACCAAAGGCGCGCTGAACCAGGAAGTCGTCGCGTGAGGCAACCGGGCGTCCCGCCTCGGCGATGATTTCTGTCGACAGGTGGCAACGACCATCCATTGGGGTGCTCAACGGTTGCAAGTAATGAACGGCAGGACCGCCGACTACGCCTGCACACTATCCGCCGGTACTTGACTCAAATCGGTCGATGTGAGCCGTTGACATGTTTTTCGGGCGAGGCATCAGTCATGGAAGCCAGCACGAACAGCGTCGACCTCGAAATCTGGCGCAGCTTCGCGCGGTCGTTCTTCGACGTCGTGGCGAACAATACACGGGCGGACATTCGCGCTCATGTCAGCAGCACGAAGCGGGGCCGGCTGATTACTAGCGACCTCGGGTTCGACGGCGCCCTGTTCGGCCATCACCCACGGACCCACAACGCGTTCGACAACCCCTACCTGCTGGTCGAGTGCTACAGAACCGGCGAGAACCGTGGTCGGCTCGGCGCAGTGCTCTACCGGACGTTCACCGCGCCTGGCGGGGAGGTCGATCTCATGGGCATACGCCATCCAACGAAAATGCCCGGAGAATAGGGGGAGAGGTAAGCGATGGCACAGTTCACGATCGATAATACGTTTGCCCGGACCCAAGATGGGCCAGGGCAGCTTTACGGCTACACCTTGCCTGTATTGTCATCATCATACACGGGCTACTACTTTCCCCCTGCGTTCTCTGGCGCCGCGTTTCAAATACAATCACCGAAAAGCGGCGCAACTGCCGATCTCTTTCGCGGGAACACGTCGGGAGAATGGGCCGATGCATTTTTCGGCGCCGACGGCGATGACACGCTGCAAGGTGAGATCGCCGACGACTTGCTGGTCGGCGGGAGCGGAAACGACACGCTCCAAGGTCAGGACGACAACGATACCTTATACGGCGACTATTCCAACATCCATACCGTTGTCCATGAGAATGGTTTCAATCTGTGGCGCGTCCCGTCCGAAGGTGACGACAACATTGTCGGTAATGACCTGCTGGATGGCGGCAATGGCGCCGACACCCTTTATGGCGGCCCCGGTGCCGATCAGCTCTACGGAGGTCCGCGAGGTGACGGATTTACTGACGTTCTCACCGGCGGAGACGACGCCGATGCCTTCTATCTGACCTATACGGAACAGTCTTCGGGCGGTGGCGACACGAGCTTCTGGGCGGCGTTGGCCCAGGAATATGCTCCAGGCATCGCCAACGACGGGGTCAATAAAGGTGTAACCGCTCTGGCAACCGCCGCGGCGAAGGACTTCTTCGAATCCACCGCCGGCTCCATCCTGCTCGGCGGCCTGGGCACGGCGCTTGGCGACCTGGCCGGCAAAGGGATCGACCTGCTCCTGGGCATGTACAAGTCCGCACCGCCGCAACCGACCGGTGAGGACGTCATGGTCATCACCGACTTCAACCCCCGCCAGGATGTCCTGTTCCTGCCGCTGGACACGAGCGGTGGAACCTCCAGCGACGCCCAGAGCCTAATCGCGACGGCGGTGAATTTCGGTGCCTCCGGAAACCCGAAGTCGGCAAGCGGTCAAACGGGGTGGGGAATCGAGTTCACCAAGGGCACGTCGAACACGATCTTTGCCGAGGTCTTTCTTGACCCCCAGTTCCTCGCCGATTTCGGCGTGACGTCGAACAGCGAAGCCGCGCGGGCTTTCATCAACGACACGTTCGATTTGGCCATGGTCATCGATGAGAACGGCATCCAGCAATCCGAGAATGTCTATCCGTTCCCCACCGACCCGTCGGCCTATGCCGACGGCGTCCTGCCGACGGTCGTGGATACGCCCGTCGATTTCAAGGCGCCCAGCGACACGCTTACCAGGGTTTACGGCGCGTTCGGCCCGCACATCGTCGTCGGTCCGTCCGTCACCAACAACAATACCTATGTGGCCGGCACCGACATGGGCGACCTCGTCTTTGTCACCACCAACGGCTTCGCGCCCGACGATTGGGACAACGCCGCAGTGGTCGCACAGGTCGCCAACGCG
>JAUIID010000128.1 GCA_030431615.1 Alphaproteobacteria bacterium | reverse complement strand
CTTCTGGATCCTGGCTGTGCCGCAGCCCTTCCTGCTCGCCACCTGCGTCTTCATCCTGGGCCTCTTCCCGGTGGCAGGCTCGTCGCTGGTCTGGATTCCCGTCGCGGTCTGGCAGCTGATGACCGGGCAGATCGTCGCCGGCATCATCATGGGCGCCTACGGGGCGCTCATCATCGGCGGCGTCGACAACTTCCTGAAGCCCTACCTCATCAGCCGCGGCAGCCAGATGCCCTTCCTGCTCGTCTTCTTCGGCGTCATCGGCGGGGTGATGACCTTCGGCATTCTCGGCATCTTCCTCGGGCCCATGCTGCTCGCCCTCGGCCTCGCCCTGACGCGCGAGTGGCTGCAGCTGCAGGCGGCATCCCCGACCGCTCCAGAGGCCGCGCCATTGCGTCAAATTGACGAGGCCTGACGCGCGCCCTACCTGACCGGCGAACCGCACCGGCCGCGCCGCAACCGGAAAGCCCCGCATGCCCGAGCTTCCCACCCTCACCGACCGCTCCGACGCCTGGCCGTTCTTCCGCGCCGACCCGACGCCCGTCATCCTCGGCGTCCGGCCCGGTGCCGTGCCCAGCGACCTCCCGCCGGTGCGCATCTTCCTCGGCACCGAGGAGGCGCAGTACCGGGCCGAGCGCATCTTCTTCTACTCGATCGAGCAGGTCCGGGATCCGGGTCGGGTCTACGAGATCCACCTGATGAAGAACGTCACCGGCTTTGATCGCTCGAAGTGGCGCACGGGCTTCACCAACTACCGCTACGCCATCCCCGCCTTCGCCGGCGGCACCGGCAAGGCGATCTACAACGACGTCGACCAGATCTACCTCGCCGACCCCGCCCTGCTCTTCGATCTCGAGATGGGCGACCACGGCTATCTCGCCATCTCGGCCAAGGACACGTCGGTCATGCTGATCGACTGCGAGCGGATGCTGCCGCTCTGGAACCGGGACACGGCAGCCAGGCTCGGCAAGCATGCGCTGATCGACAAGCCCTCCTCGACGCCCGGGCTCTGGGGCGAGCTCGACGGCCACTGGAACGCCCGCGACCAGGAATATGTCGAGGGCCGGACGAAGTGCCTGCACTACACGGCCCTGCACCAGCAGCCCTGGCACCCCTTCCCCGAGGCCTATTCCTACCACCCCAACCCGCTCGCCTATATCTGGTACGACCTCGAACGGGCGGCCGACGCCGAGGCCTACGAGGTCTTCACCGGGGACGTGCCGAGCCCCGATTTCGCCACGGCGATCGGCAGCAACCAGCCCTCGCGCGACGCGGCCCCGGCCCCGGGTGACGAGGCGGTGGCCCTCTTCGCCGAGCTCGGCGTCCAGGACGTGCTCGATGTCCGGCTCGGCCCCGACGCCGAGGTCGAGGCGACGTCACCGCTGACGGAGGGCCGCCAAAAGACCGTGCTGCGGCTCGGACCGGCCACGGACTGGCCAGAGAAGACGCATGACGCGGTGGTCGCCAGCGACCTCCTCGGCCGCGTCCCGCCGGCCGACCTGCCCTGGCTCCTCGGCCGGCTGTTCGGCGCGGCGCGCAAGGTGGTGCATCTCGACGCCGTGGCCGACGCGCCCGAGGGGCTCGGCAGCGCCGCCTGGTGGCGCCAGCGCATCGACGAGATCGCCGCCCGCCATCCAGGCGTGAGCTGGCAGCTCACCGTCGCCGACAAGGCGGCCCCCATTCCCGGCACGATCCGGCATTTCCCGGTCCGTGCTGTGGCCTATCCCGAGCGCGCCGTCATCTGGGCGCTCATCGACGGCGTGCCGGCGCACGACGCGCAGGTGCGCCGGCTGGCGGCAGCCCTCGGCAGCACGGCGATCGAGCAGAAGCTCGACCGGAGCGCCACCACCCTCGCCGCACCCTGGCCCGATCTCGCGATCGCCGCCGGGGCGAAGGCTGCGGCCGTCGCCCGGCGGATCAAGGGCGAGAGCCGGGGAGCCACGCGCATCGTCCAGCTCGGCATGCCGGGTGCCGCCTTCGAGCTCTTCGACCTCGTCGTCGCCACGCCGCAGCTCCGCCTGCCGGTTCGCGACAACGTGCTGCAGATCACCGCCCCCCTCCTGCCGCCGACCTACGCCGCGGCCGGCAGCAGTGGCGGCACGACGGCGCTGGTCGGCAAGGGCCAGAAGCCCTTCCGCCTGACCGCGGCAGCGGCGACCCGCATCGGCCGGGCGATACGCGACGCCGGCCCCGGCCCGAAGACGGTGCGTTTCGCGCCCGACATGCCGGAGGAGGCGCGCGAGGCCATCCTCGCCGCCGCAGGCGAGGTCGAGGTGATCGACCCCGAGAAGCCGCTCGCCGAGGTCATGGCCGGCGCAGACCGCCTCCTGGTCACCGGCGACGACCCCTTCACCCTCACCGCCGCCTGCCTCACGGGCAAGCCCGTTACCCTGGTGGAGATGCCCTACTGGTATGACGGCCTGCCGGGCAGCAAGCCGATCAAGACGGCCCTCACCCTCCTCATCGGCGGCGGCACCTCCTATCGCGGCACGCCGCACCAGCAGCACGTGCTGGGCCGGCTGGTCGACCGGCTGATCGCCAAGGGCTGGCTCAACCTGCCGCGCGATCCCGCCCGCCTGCACCGGGCCCTGATCGCCCGCGGCCTCCTCGTCCGCGCCGACGACCCGACGCCGATGGCCGCCCCCAAGCCGATCGACGACCTCGAGCGCGTCGTCGAGCGCATCCGCCGCGTGCTGACCCGGGCACCCCAGCCGGGGTGAGCGCCTGACGATCCGCCGCGCGGATATCCGCATGCTCGCCGACTCGCGCTCGCGGTCATTCGATTGCCAATAGTTGACTGTCTCGATATTTCAGCTTTTGATCGAGATAATTCATCCTGCGGATTTAATATTATCGTATAATTTGACAGCTTGCCTGATGAGGGTGAGAGTTCCCCGCTGGCGATCGAGGATCGCATGGAAAAGCGGGGGGACGGCCAATGAATGACGTCGATCGTTGCAACTGGATCGGAAGGTTGAAGGCCCAGCAGCCCCAGCGGCGGGTACTCGACACCTATATTCCGGGCAGCCACGATTCGGCGTCATCCGAAAGCGGCATAGAGAAAGGTTCTGGCCCGCTGGGCGTGGCTGTCGGCGCCGTGACCCAGAGCGGCGACATCGCCGCGCAGTTGCGTGCCGGCGTCCGCTATTTCGATATTCGCTGCAAGAAGGACGGGCGTCTGATGGCGGACGACCGGATCACCCTGCACCACGGCATCATATACGCCGCGCCGTTCGAGCCGGTCCTGCGCGATCAGATCGTGGCGTTCAGCCAAGAATATCCGGAGGAGACCATCTTTCTCGATGTCGACATTGGCGGAGACTGCGAGGACGAGGTCCTGGCGATCCTGAAACGCCACATCCCCGAGGAAGTGATCTCGACCGTACATCTGACGGATGACGGCGACTTCGACACCTCGGTGACCTGGGGCCAGCTGAAGGGTTCCCGGTTCGTCATCACCTGGACATCGACGAAGCACACGGCGATACGGCCGCGGCGCCTGTTCGGCGACTGGGGCGATGTCGGCAAGTCACCGAGCATCGCGATGTGGAACGGTCGACTCTACATGAGCTTCCTCGACGACTCGGGGCAGATCTACCTCACCAGCAGCGATGACGGCGTGGATTGGCCGCCCGTCAAGGCGGCACTGATCCCCGGCTGGGCCCACGTCCGGGGCACGCCGACGCTCGCGGCGCGTGGCGACAAGCTGTTCATGTGCCTGACCGACGTCGATGGCGTCTTCTACCTGATGTACACCGACAAGGCCGACGCGTCGGTATGGCACGTCCACGGGGGCTCGGCGAAGGCCGGCTCGCAGGACCTGCACGATCTCTTGTGGACGAAGGCCAGGGAACACTATGCGAAAGCCATGCCTGAGGACTGCAAGAACGTCCCCGACAACCCATCCATCCTGTCGCTGCGCAACGGCATCGGGATCGGGTTCATCAACGGTGACGGCAACCTGCATTTCGCCGTCTATGATCCGCGAACCCTCATGCCATTCAATTACGCAACGACCGACATCATCGTCGACTACGGCGCTGACGGAAAGACGATCACCGAGAGATGGTCCGGCGCCGGCTCCTCGCCCACCTTCGTGCTGGCGGCGGACGATCCCGACAAGGATGTCCTGCTCTGCTGCTTCACCGACGGCGATGGCCGGATCTACGTCGCCCGGTTCGACTTTGCGTCCGGGCTCTGGCCGACGCGAACAGAAATGCTCGGCAAGCGCCCCTTCGGCGACTGGGGCGGCGTCAAGTCGACTCCGATCCTGGCGCGCCGGGACGGCACGATCCTCATGTGCCTGACCGACAGCAATGGTGCCATCTACATGGCGCACTCGAAGAACGGGAAGGATTGGCCCAAGAAGGCGGACGTCGCCAAGACCAGGCTGTTCGGTGGTCAGCTGGGTGCCAGGAGCAACCCGTCGCTGGCGATCTTTGGCGACGCTGTCGGCCCCGGGACGTCGATCAGGGCGGGCGCCGACTGTCCCCTGGTGATGGCCTTCACGTCCACCGACGGCGGTGCGCTGATGGTCGCGGACAGCGCCGACGGGCAGACGTTTCACGGTTACGATGCCAAGAAGCGCGTAGCTTGGCTCTCGTTTGCCGACCAGTTTCGCTGGTCGCCCTATGATGATTTCGACAAGCATCCGATCGACGAGATCATCGCCTATCTCGACAAGTACAAGGCAACCTGGCCCAAGGACCGGATGTTCATTGCGCAGTGCATCGATACACCGCAGATATTGCCGGCACAGAGCCCAATCATCCTCGAGACACTGTTTGGCTCCAAACTGAACGGCTGGGTGATGCGCCTCGAGCCGGGCGCCAACGTGAACGTCATCTATCGCGACTTCGTGACCGACAATCAGGACGTCGTGGATCACGTGATCGGGCTGAACTTCGCCGCCGCATAGCCTGCCATCGCTCGAGTGGCGTCCGCCGGCGGTGTCATCCTGGCGCCACCCTGGCGTGGCAAAGCGCGGCACCACCCTTGCCCCTCGGGGGCGCTGCCATTAACTCGGGAATGAGCCGGAAATCACATCCAAATTGCGGTAGACGGGCATGCTGACGTCCTGGGGTCCCTGGAGCGACAAGGTCTATTTTCTCGACAAGATGAGCCTGGGCGACCTCGTCCGCGCCTTCTTCACCTACTACGCGATCCAGGCCTACATCGTGATTGCGCTCGTCGCTTGGGTGGTCGCGTTCGCCGTCATGGACAGCCTCTGGCAGCCGCTCGTCGCCGCGGTCGTCACCGCGGCCATCTACCCGCTCGTCGAGTACCTGATCCACCGCTTCGTCCTGCACTCGACCGGGCTCTTCAAGCACAAGTCGACGGCCAAGGTCTGGAAGCGGATCCACTACGACCACCACCAGAATCCGCACGACCTGGCGGTGCTGTTCGGCGCCCTCTACACGACCCTGCCAACCATCGCGCTCATCGCCCTGCCCGTCGGCTGGCTGGTGGCCGGCCCGGCCGGCGCCTTCTCTGCCTTCGCCTCGGCCTGCATCGTCTTCTGCGCCTACGAATTCGTGCACTGCGTCCAGCATCTGCCGTTCACGCCGCGCCTGTCCTGGCTGCGCGACCTGAAGAAGCGCCATCTCGCCCATCATTTCCACAGCGAGCAGGGCAATTTCGGCATCACCAGCAATCTCTGGGACCATGTCTTCGGCACGTTCTACGCCCAGCCGAAGGACAAGCCGCGCAGCGCCACGGTGCACAATCTCGGCTACACCAACGAGGCGCGCCGGCAATGGCCATGGGTCGCCGAGCTGTCGCTGGACGACGAGACCTACGCCATCCGCCGCCGCCGCCGCGCCGCCTGAGGCGCGGCCGGATCAGGGGCGGAGGCGGTGAGCAAGCGGCATGCCACGGTCGCTATCCAGACGGTTCACGACCGCGCCGACCTGAAGGCCTTCTTCGACGTCACGCGCCACGTCTACCGGGACGACCCCAACTGGGTGCAGCCCCTGACCCTCGAACGGCTCGACCACGTCAACCCGAAGAAGAACCGCTTCCTCGAGGGCATCGAGGCCGCCTACTGGATCGTCCATCTCGACGGCAAGCCGGCCGGCCGCATCTCGGCCCAGGTCAACCGCGCCCATCTCGAGAGACACCATGATGCCACCGGGCATTTCGGTTTCCTCGAGGCGATCGACGACGAGGAAGCGTTCGGCCTCCTGATCGAGACCGCCGAGACCTGGCTCAGGCTGCGGCAGATGAAGCGGATGCAGGGGCCGTTCAGCCTCTCGATCAACGACGAGTCCGGCACGCTGGTCGAGGGCTTCGACACGCCACCCTCGATGATGATGCCGCACGGCCGGCCCTACTACGACGCCAGGCTGGCCGAGCAGGGCCTCGCCAAGGCCAAGGACCTGATCGCCTACCGCTTCGACAACACGGTGCCGTTGCCACCGACCGCGCGGCGGCTGATCGACCGGACCGCGAAGACCGGCGCACTCGTCGTCCGTCCGCTCGACATGCGCCACTATGTCGACGAGATCCGCCTGATCTGCGACATCTTCAACGATGCCTGGACCGAGAACTGGGGCTTCATCCCGTTCGGCGACGCCGAATCGCAATATCTCGCCAAGGCCATCCGGCCCCTGGTCGACGCCGGCTTCTTCGCCATTGCCGAGCTCGACGGCGAGCCCGCCGCCATGACCGTCACCCTGCCCAACCTCAACGAGGCGATCGCCGATCTCGACGGCCGCCTCCTGCCGTTCGGCTGGGCGAAGCTGCTGTGGCGGCTGAAGGTGAGCGGCGTGAAGACGGGCCGGATGCCGCTCATGGGGCTGCGGCGCAAGTGGCACGGCACGCTCAAGGGCACCGCCGCTTCCCTCGGCGTCATCGATGCGGTCAATCGCTTCCACGCGGCCCGCGGCGTGCGCGAAGGCGAGCTCTCCTGGGTGCTGGAGGACAATACCGCCGTCCAGCGGATCATCGATGCGGTGGGGGCGGTGGCCTACAAGCGCTACCGTGTCTACGAGAAGGCGCTCTGATGCCCGGCGCCATGACCGCCCTCGTGCTCGCGGGCCAGCGCCCGGAGGGCGATCCCATGGCGGCCGCCGCCGGCATCGAGCTCAAGGCCTTCTTGCCGGTGGCCGGCCGGCCGATGCTGGAACGGGTGCTGGAAGCGCTTCGCGGCGTGCCGGCGATCGACCGGATCGCCGTCTCGATCCCGGATCCCGAAGCCCTCGCCGGCCACGCCGTCGAGCCCATCGCGACCGAGGCATCGCCGAGCCTCTCCGTGCTCGCTGCCCTGCAGCAGCTGTCGCCGCCGGTCCTGGTCACCACCGCCGACCACGCCCTGCTGACGCCCGAGATCATCGAGGCCTTCCTCGCCGGATCGGCGGCCATCGAGGCCGACCTCGTCGTCGGCGTGGTCGAGCGGCAACAGATCGAGGCCGTGGTGCCCGGCACCCGCCGGACCTACTGGCGCTTTCGCGACGGCGCCTATTCGGGTGCCAACCTCTTCAATCTGCGCAACAAGCAGGCCCTCGAGGCGGTCGCCTTCTGGCGGCGGGTGGAACGCGAGCGCAAGCGGCCCTGGCGCATTGCCGGCGCCTTCGGCCCCGGCCTGCTGCTCGGCTACCTGCTCCGCCGCTTCACCCTGGCCGAAGCGCTGCGCCGGGCCTCGGCCATCGTCGGCTGCCGCGTCGCCGCCTTCGTGCTGACCTTCGGCGAGGCCGCGATCGACGTCGACAAGCCGGCCGACCTCGCGCTCGTCGAGCAGTTGCTGAAGGCCCGCCCGGCATGACCGTCCTCGACATCGCCCATTTCACCGACGTCCATCTCGGGCCGCTGCCGCAAGCACGGCTCGGCGAGCTCATGGGCAAGCGGGCGCTCGGCTTCATCTCCTGGCACCACCGCCGCCACCGGCTGCACACCCGCAGCGTGCTGGACCGCCTCGTCGACGATCTCCTGGCCGACCCGCCGGACCACGTCGCCATCACCGGCGACCTCGTCAACATCGCCCTGCCGGGCGAGTTCGAGCTGGCCGCGCGCTGGCTCGAATCGATCGGCCCGGCCGAATGGCTGAGCCTCGTGCCGGGCAACCACGACGCCTATGCCGGACGGCACCTGCAGCGGAGCTGGTCGCGCTGGGACGCCTGGATGTGCGGCGACGAGCCGGGCAGCGCCGGCCGCTTCCCGTTCGTCCGGCGCCTCCACGACCGGCTGGCGCTCATCGGCCTCTCGAGCGCCGTGCCGAGCCCGGTCGGCCAGGCCACCGGGACGCTCGGCCCCGCCCAGCTCGAAGCCCTGGACACGGTCCTCGACGAGCTGGGCCAGGCCGGTGTCTGCCGCATCATCCTGCTGCACCACCCGCCGCTCGGCTCGATGATCCGCCGGCGGCGGGCGCTGCGCGACGAGGCCGGCCTGCGGACGGTGATCGCCCGGCGGGGTGCGGAGCTCGTGCTCTCCGGCCACGAGCACTTCTTCCTCTTCGGCGGCATGCCGGGCAAGGACGCCCCGGTGCCCGTCTTCGTCGGTCCCTCGGCCTCGCTGGCGCACGGGCCGGTGCGCACCGGCGGCTATCTCCGCCACGCCATCGACCTCTCCGGCAACGCGCCGCGCTTCACCGTCCAGCTGCGCCACTGCGACCCCGGCACCAGCGCCATCACCGTCGGCCAGACCGCCCGGGTCGAATGCACCGGCAATGGCCTCGAGCTGGCGCCGGCCGACTGGCCGAAAGCCCCGGGCTCGGCTACTGAGAGCGTCCCGACACGCAGTCACTGACCCTACCCATGCTCGGCACGCTCGACCGTTACGTGCTCGGTCAGGTGCTGCGGCCGATGCTGGCCGCCATCCTGATCACCCTCCTCGCCCTGCTCGCCGAGCGGGCGCTGCGCGTCGTCGACCTCGTCATCGGCTGGCGCGGCTCGCTCGCCATCGTCTTCGAGATGCTGAGCTACCTCGTCCCGCACTACATGGTGGTCGCCCTGCCCGCCGCCTTCTTCCTCGGCATCATGCTGGCCATCGGCCGGCTGTCGCGCGAGGGCGAGCTCGACGCCATGCGCGCCGCCGGCATCGGCCTCGCCCGCATCGCCCGGCCGCTCGTCCTCCTCGCCACCGGCGTGATGGTCCTGCACTTCATCCTGGTCAGTCACCTCCAGCCGTTCAGCCGCTACGCCTACCGGGCCGCCGCCTTCGCCGTGACCAACGCGTCGTTCCAGACCCTGCTCCGGCCGCAGCAGTTCATCACCCTCGGCCAGAACACCTACCGGGTCGAGGCGCTGGAGGCGGAGGGCGAGCGGTTCGAGGGCATCTTCCTCTATTCGGAGGCGAACGAGGCCGGCACGGTTACCGTCACCGCCGCCTCGGGCGAGATCGAGAGCCGGGGTGCCCTGGTGCCGCTCGTCCTGCACCTCGAGAACGGCGTGCAGCAGTTCGTGCCGCGCAGCCCGGAGTCGACCAACGGCAACGGCACGCCGCCGCCGCCCCTGACACTGCGCTTCGGCAGCTTCACGAGCGACCTCTCCGGCACCGAGCCCGAGCCCTTCCGGCCGCGCGGCGAGAACGAACGCGAGCTGACCATCCCCGAGCTCTTCGAGCTGCTCCCGGCACCGCCGGAAGCGCTGCCGCGGGAAATCGACCCCTGGGAGATCCAGGCCGAGCTCTCGGCGCGCCTCGTGCGCAATCTCACGATCCTCGTCCTGCCCTTCTTCGCCCTGCCGCTGGCGCTGTCGCCGCGCCGTGCCAAGCGATCCTACGGGCTGCTCGTCGGCATCGTGCTGCTGGTCGGCTACAACCAGCTGGTCAATACCGGCGAGGCGCTCGCCGACGATGCCAAGCTCTCGGTCTGGCTCTCGCTCTGGCTGCCGTTCGCCTGCTTCGTGGCACTCTCGGTCGGCTACTTCATCCGCGCCACGCGGCGCGTCCCCGATCCGGGCCGCAGCTCGCTCCTCGGTGCCACGGTCGACGGCCTGGTCAGCGCCTTCCTCCGCCGCCTGCCATGGCGCGCCGCATGAGCGTGCTCACCGCCTATCTCAACCGCATGGTGCTGCTCCGCGTGACGGCGTCGGTGATCGCCATCAGCCTCTTCGCGCTGGTCTTCGACCTCCTCGACGCGTCGGACGACATCATCCGCACCGACGGCAGCGTCGCCCTCGCCTTCGGCCGCTACTTCATCCTGCGCCTGCCGAGCCTGGTCGCCGAGATCCTGCCGTTCGCGGCTCTCCTCGGCGCCCTCTTCGCCGCCGCCGAGCTCCTGCGCAACAGCGAGTTCGTGGTGCTGTGGGCATCGGGCGTCTCGCCGCTCGGCATCGTCCGGCGCCTCCTGCCGATCGGCCTCGCCATTTGCGCCGTCGAGATCGCCAATGACGAGCTGCTCGTGCCGCCGACCATCCAGGAGCTGCGGGCCTGGGAGGTCGGCTCCTTCAAGAGCACGCTCGACGGGTTCGTCGGCGACGACGTCTGGATGCAGCACCAGGGCGACTTCATCCGCCTGCCGCGCCTGGCCCTGGATGCGACCACCGCCAGCAACGTGATCATTCTCGTACGCGACGAGGTCGGCAACCTGGTCGAGCGGCTCACCGCCCCCACGGTCGAACTCGTGCCCGGCGCCTGGCGGCTCCTCGACGTGCAGCGGGCGAGGGTCGGCGGCGGCTTCACGACCGAGCCCCTGCTCGTCTGGGAGAACGCGATCGATCTCGGCCGCCTCAGGGTGGTGACGCGCCCGCCGCAGGAGCTGGGCATCCTCGATCTCGTCGACATCATCAGGAACGACGGCTACGGCGTGGTGGCGACGCAGGGCCACATGAGCGCCCTCTTCCACCGCCTCTTCGGCGCCACCCTGCCGACGCTCCTGGTCATGCTGACCTTCGCCCTGGCGCGCCGCTCCACCCGCCAGGGTGCCATCGCCACTCTCTTCATGAAGGGCATCGGTGCCGGCTTCGTCTTCGTCATCCTGAACGGCCTGGCGCTGGCGCTGGCCGAGGCCGGCTTCCTGCCGCCGCTCGCCGCCACCTCGGGGCCGATGCTGCTGCTGCTCGCCCTCGTCGTCTGCCTGCCGCTCAGGGACGAGCTCCTGTTCCGCCGCCGGGCCGCCTGATGCGCATTGGCCTCCTGAGCAATGCCGGCAGCACGCGCAACCGTGCGGGCATGGGTGCCATCGAGGACCTGGCCGAGCGCACGCCCGAGATCCTGCACCACCGGTTCGACCCGACTTTGGGCTTCGGCCCGCCGCTGCAGCGCTTCGCCGCTTCGAGCTGCGATCTCGTCGTCGTCAGCGGCGGCGACGGCACGGTGCAGGGTGTCCTGACCGAGCTCCTGGCGCACCGCCCGTTCGCCGAGCCACCGGCGCTCGCCATCCTGCCACGCGGCATGGCCAACATGACCGCCATCGACTGCGGGCTCGACGGCCACGACGCGGCCACGCTGGAGAAGCTGGTCGCCACCTGCCGCGCGGGCCGGCTCGGGGACAGGCTCGTCACCCGCCACGTCCTGAAGGCGGACCATGCGGACAACGCCCCCGCCCCGCGCGGCATGTTCATGGGGGCGGCAGGCATCATCGACATCATCCAGTTCGTCACCGGCAAGCTGCACAGCCGCGGCATCAAGGGCGAGTGGTCGCACGCCGTGACCATCCTCGGCCTGCTCGGCCTCTGCCTCTTTCGGGGATTCCAGGCGCTCGGCCTGCGCCCGCACCGGACCGGCCTCAGGGTCGATGGCGGCGACCGCCGGGACGAGGAGCTCGCCATCCTGATCGCCACCACGCTCGACCGACTGGTGCTCCGCTCCCGGCCCTATTGGGGTGCGGGCGACCTGCCGCTCCGCCACACCCGCTTCGCCTATCCACCCAAGGGCCTCGTGCGCCACGCCCGCCAGCTGCTCTATGGCGGTGCCGACCGCCGCCTGCCCGCCGATTCCTACCGGAGCGGCGGCGCCCGGCGCCTCGAGCTCTGGCTCGACGGCCCCTTCACCATCGACGGCGAGTTCTTCACGCCGGCGCCCGGCCGACCGGTCACCGTGACCGCCGACGAAACCGTCCGGTTCGTGCGACTCTGACCATGAATGCTGTACGAAGCGATCTCGAAACCGTGCTCCGGGCGGAGCTGGCGACCCCGGCACCCGAAGCGGTGCAGGCCATCGCCCGGGCGGCCCGCGAGCGCCATGCGCCGGGCATCGCCGCCGTGCTCTTCTACGGCAGCTGCTTTCGGGACGGCGTGGTCATGGACCGCCTCGTCGACCTCTATCTGCTCGCCGACGACTACGCCCAGACCGGCCAGGGCCGTCTCGCCGCCCGCGCCAACCGGCTGATCCCGCCCAACGTCTTCTATCTCGAGATCGAACATGCGGGCGAAACGGTGCGGGCCAAATACGCCATCGTCACCCTCGACCAGCTCGAGGCGAAAGTGGCACCCGAGACCGACAACCCCTATTTCTGGGCCCGCTTCGCCCAGCCGACCGGCCTCGTCTGGTGCCGCAACGACGCGACGCGCCGACGGGTCACGAACATCCTGGCCGAAGCCGTGCGCACCACCTTCGCCGCCGCCCGCGCCCTGACCCGCGACCGGGCGGCCTCGGAAGCGCTCTGGACCGTGGTCTTCCTCGAGACCTACCGGACCGAGCTCAGGGCCGAGAAACCCGACCGCGCCGCCGAGATCTACCAGAGCTTCGCCGCCCGCTACGACCGGCTCACCCGGGCCCTGATCGGCGAGAACGTCAAGCCCCGCCCCCGCTCCTGGGCACGCACCAGGCGCGTCGGCAAGGCCCTTTCCGTCCTCCGCCTCCTGAAGGCCGCCTTCACCTTCAGCGGCGGTGCGGACTACCTCGCCTGGAAGATCGAGCGCCACTCCGGCCAGCCCATCCCGCTGACCGACTGGCAACGCCGCCACCCCATCCTCGCCGCCCCCCCCATCCTCTGGCGCCTCTGGCGCAGCAAGGCGGTGCGGTAGGGGGTCACACTGGTTGTTGGAGCGTGTTCCCGTTGACTGAGTGTCCTGAGACGGTAATCACCTGACACTTCGGCCACAGCGGCCCTCGCGAGGGCCGGTGTGGCCATGCCGCTTTCGAGCGGGTTTGATGGCGTTGTCGAGACGTCAACAACCCGAACGGAAGACCGACATGGCCACGAAGGACAAGGTAGCACGGCGCAAGCTGTCGTTGCTGCAACTGGCGACCGAGCTGTCGAATGTGAGCCGCGCCTGCAAAGTCATGGGTTACTCACGCCAGCAGTTCTACGAGATCCGCCGCAACTTCCAGACCTACGGTGCCGAGGGCCTGCTCGACCGGCTGCCCCGGCGCGAGGGGGCCGCATCCCAACCGGGTGGCAGCGGAGATCGAGCAGGCGGTGCTGGAGCACGCGCTGGCGCATCCCTGCCACGGGGCGCTCCGGGTGGAGCAGGAGCTGCGGCTGAGGGGCCTGCAGGTCTCGGCCGGAGGTGTCCGCGGTGTCTGGATGCGACACGACCTGCTCACCAAGCACGAGCGTCTGCTGCGCCTGGAGAAGGCCACGGCCGAGCGGAAGCTGGAGCTCACGGAGGAGCAAATACGCCTCCTGGAGCGGTTCTCGCCAGAGTTCCGCGAACGCCACATCCAAGCCCCGCACACCGGCGCTCTGGTGGCCGTCGATACGTTCTTCGTCGGCATCTTGAAAGGTGTCGGCAAGGTCTACCTGCAGACCGCCATCGATTGTCATTCGAGATACGCCTGGGCCAGGCTCTATCCGAGCAAGTTCCCGGTCACCGCCGTGCACCTGATGAACGGCGACGTGCTGCCGACCTTTGAAGCCCATGACGCGGAGATCGACGTTGTCCTCTCGGATAACGGCCGGGAGTTCTGCGGCCGGCCCGACCGGCACCCCTATGAGCTCTTCCTCCAGCTCGAGGCGATCGAGCACCGCACCACCAGGGTCAAGCGCCCGCAGTCCAACGGTATCGTCGAACGCTTTCACCGCACGCTGCTCGACGAGCACTTCCGTGTCGAGGGTCGCCGCACCTGGTTCGAGACCATCGACGAGATGCAGGCCGTTCTCGACACGTACCTCGCCGGCTACAATCACCGCCGGCCACATCAGGGACGCGGCATGAACGGCCGCACGCCCGCCCAGGCCTTCAAGGAAGGCCTGCCCAAACCACAGCCGACGAAGGGAGAAAAAACACCCGCAGCCAAAGCCGCCTGAAGAGCCCGCTCAATGCGGCACTGTCAGGTCAATACCAGCTCTGTACAGACTGAGCGTTGTTGGGCAAACATCATTTATTTTCCATTGAGCCGGCAGGCTTTTGACGATCAATCAGTAATTAAGACGAATACCGACCTCAACTTCTTGGGAGGACGATCAACATGAATTTCGATGACTTGGTTATCGAATTGACGCCTCCACCAAAGCGAATTGGAAAGTCGCACGGCGAGAAAGAGCACCATCTTTATGAGGGAGCTGTTATGTTGGCTTATGCGATGCACCTCCTACGCACGGTGGAAACAAGACAAGTTCGAATTCATCCCGACGGTGAGCACGGCAAGCAGTTTGATTTTTCCGTTTGGCTGCAGCGGAGAGGCTTTCTCAAGGTTTCTAGTTTCGGCAGAACCGCTTATGGCGGAGACTACCAAAATGATCAGACAAATCAAACAATCACGGTCAACCCGAAGTCGGGAATGGGAGACGTCGTTGCGGTGGTCGGCAACGAGGTTATCTCAGCGGAATGCAAGGGCGGGATCATCAATACCCGACATTCCGGTCAAGTCTCACGCCTTTACAGAGGTCTATGCGAAACTGTCGGCTTGCTGATGGCTACGCCATCGCAGGGACGGCAGGTCGCCGTTGTCCCACTCACGGAACGAACCCTACGTCTGGCAGAACGGCTGGCGCCACGTTGTAACCTGGCAGGTATAGAGATCGCGCTGGTCGGCAGTCGGGGTGAAGTCAGGGAAGTTCGGCCGATTTGTACTGATCTACCGACCCAATCAACCTGATCTCTGGCCCATCGCGCCCGGCCGTTTCCTGCTGTCCGCTTGGTCGCGACTTGCATTGGTTCACGGGCAGCGGATACGCTAGAACGTCGGATACAGACGCTGCCAGACGGGTCGACCGATCTCCGCGGGACTTTCGATTTTGGCAGTTCGCCGCGTCCTACTGAAGGCGCTCGGCGATCCACATCTTGATCAACGACTGTCGGGTCACGCCCAGATGGCGGGCCTGCTTGTCCAGACCATCCACGACCCAAGCCGGGAAATCCACGTTCACGCGCTTGATCCGGTCGTTTGGGCGACGGGCCCGGGACCAGTCCACGGCCTGGCTGACGTCCTCACCGGCATCGAACTTCGTGTCGAATTCAGATGCTCTCATAGCAAACGATCTCCTAACGATCCCGTCCGCTCGCCGGCGCTCTCCCCTACGCCGCGTCCTGCTTCTTGAGCCGGTCGAGCTCGCTCGCCAGTTCCGCGAAACAGCCGAGCACCGTGGCGATCTGGGCCGGCTCGTGGGCGGCGGAGACGCTGCAGCGGAGCAGGCACACGCCGCCGGGCGTGCCGCCGGGCAGCGCCAGGTTGACGTAGACGCCGGCCTCGATCAGCCGGTTCCAGGCCATGACCGCCGTGGCCTCGTCCGGCATGCGGATGGCGATCACCGGGCTGAGCGGCGCCATGAGGGAGAAGCCCAGGTCCCGAAGCCCCGTATGGAGCTGCTCGGCATTGGCCCAGATGCGCGTGCGCAGCTCCGGCCGCGCCTCGATCTGGCGCAGCGCCTCGGTCACCGTCGCCATGGTGGCCGGGCTCGGCGAGGCGGTGAACATGTAGGGCCGGCTGGCGAGCCGCAGGAGATCGAATTTCGGGTGGTCCGAGACGGCGAAGCCGCCGCTGCCGCCGAGGCTCTTGGAGAAGGTGCCGACGACGAAGTCGACATCCGCCTCGACCCCTTCCGCCTCGGCGACGCCGCGCCCCCGGTCGCCGTAGACGCCGAAGGAATGCGCCTCGTCCACCAGGAGGAAGGCGCCGTGCTTCTTCTTGACCTCGACGAACTCCTTGAGCGGTGCGGTGTCGCCGAGCATCGAGTAGAGCCCCTCGACGATCACCAGCTTGCACTGGCCCTTGTCGGCGAGGCGGGTCAGCCGCTTGTCG